>JAZRKG010000106.1:0-1936 GCA_045646185.1 Butyrivibrio sp. | reverse complement strand
TTATTACTTTTAGAAGTTTGTATATATCATAGATATGTCTTGAATGACCTGAAATATTGTTAGATACTGAATAATCGCAAATAGCAAAAACTTTATCTATAAAGGTTCTTTCAAGAGTTTGTACTTTAATGCTGAAAGGCTCCATATCATAACTTTTTATAACATCTTCATCATTAATGTCTTTCCAAAACTCATAAATCATTGAGGTTACGGACTTGACTTCAACAGGATAAGATTTTGTCATAAAAACCTGCTAACAAAAGTCAAGTACTTTTGAGCAGGTTTTTTTAAATCTTTTGATCTTTTATTTTTGCGCACACTAAAAAGGCTGGCGTTATTTTCCAGCCGGAATATCTGTCATAGGTTTTTTATTGCTGATAAACTTCCATTACCCTTGCGTAATATATCCTTAGGAATTTATTCAGACCAGCTATCTTTGCGTGTTTCTTGCTCTTTCCTTCGCTTTCTTTTTTCAAGATGTAGTTATAGACAGCATCATCTTTTGGTGCCTTATGGCACTTGAGCACTCTCATCACTTCATATCCGACTTTTCTTAGAGTCGAGGATCCACGTTTGGTTATCCTTCGTTTTGAGCCAACAAACTGGCCTGATTCATATGGTGGCGGGTCTATTCCCGCCCACGCTATCAACGCCTTCGCACTATGCAGCCGGCGTACATCGCCAATCTCGGCGATCAGCTTTGGAGCAAGAACATCGCCCACTCCACCCATTGCCCGGACCGTTGAGTATTCAGGTAAGGACTTCGCAAGTTCTTGCATTCGTGATAAGATATGAGACAGAGAGTTATCCACAGCTCTCAATACAGTAACAGCTTCCTGTACCAGCATTTTGGTCGATGGGGTACTGGAGGACAGTGTGGGAATACTGCCGGATGCTAATTCATAGACTGTTTCAGCCTTCGATCTGCTCCGGTGGTATTTCTTTTCTCCCGCCCAGATGAGATATTCCTCTACAAATTCATCAAGGCTTTGCGCTGTAATTATGTCGAAATGCCAGAAACGCTCTACAAAGTCACTCAGCTTGTCTTTCCCGCTGGCTTCATCCCAGCTATTGAAGAGCTTCTTGATGCCAGGCATTGTATAATCCAGGATATGTGTCAATTCTTGTAATGCTTTTACATGAAGTTCCATGTAGTACCGGTAACGTCGGCCAAGAAGTTTAAGCTCAGCATACGTTTCTTCATCTTCCTCATGTTTCTGGAGTTTAAACCACTTGTCTATGCCATAATTCGCAATCATGACTGAATCCAGCTTGTCGGTCTTTGCACCTCTGATACTGTTGTCTTTCACATACTTTTTCATCGCAAAAGGATTGATTACAGATACGAAATAGCCTCTCTCCTGAAGGAATGTTAATATCGGCAGGTGATATATTCCTGTAGCCTCCATCACAACTCGGATATCTCCTGTTAGTTTCTTCAACAGACTGTCAAAGTCTTCAAGATCTTTCTCCACATGCTGTATTTCGAAGGGGCTGCACACTATTTCGCCATATGGTTTAAGAATACAGACTGTGCTCTTTCCTTTTGATACATCAATTCCTACACTTATCATTCCAAACCTCCTCAAACTGTTATTAGTAATTGTTCCAGCCACACTTATTACCACTCAGTTTAGTTGGTTACGCGGGAACTGGTCCCTACCTGCTTAATCGAATGCTTATAATAAGGGGTTGGTTAACGGTTTTTTTAACGGATGCTATGATCCAAAGAGAGCCACGTCAGACCAATTACTCCCCTTATTATAAAATTATAAAAAATAAGTGCAACCGACAGGGGTAATTATTTCCTATCAATTACACTTTTATGGTACTAAAAAGACTCACCTCAAAAAGCAGCTCTTCGCGAAATGATGAGAAACTTCTTAAAAGAGAATTGCTGTGAAGATCAAGGATGGTACAGATGTGAATTCCATTA
>JAZRKG010000105.1:0-19141 GCA_045646185.1 Butyrivibrio sp. | reverse complement strand
ACTCCCTTTTTTTAAACTTCTTCAACAACTGCTTCAGGCAGTTTGTCTTTGTAGTGGTGAGCATCCTCGAGCATCATGTCCTTTACCTTCATCAGCCTGATCTGTGAGCTTCGCTCATTTTCATCAAGCTTCATGGAAATGTACTTGATGTTCTCCTGATAGTTAGGAATCATAACATGCTCAAGAGCGTTAACACGACGTCTTGTTTTCTCGATTTCAGCCGCCATCAACTGACAGGATTTTTCTACTTCTGCAAGTTTTAACATGTCCTGCTGCAGCTCTGAAAGAGAGGTTACAGCTTCATCAAGATCACTTGATGTGAACGCAAAACCATAGGAGTAAATATCGTTATCATTTGAAGTACGGGTCTTGATCTCGAACTGAGGAATATTAACACTCATAACATTCTTACTGGATACCTCAAGGGATACCTCCTGCTTGGATGCCATAAATGCAACCTCAACAGCCTCTGATGACATGGTAGACCTGGCCATTACAAAGTTCTTATTTGCTTCGTTCAAGCCTTTTTCAACCTTTTCACGCAGAGCTCTGTTTTCTCTAACAAGGTCCAGAAACTCACGCATCAGCTCATCACGTTTATCCTTTAAAAGCTTATGACCTCTTGTAGCTGTGGCAAGCTTTGCTTTTTGCCTTTGCAGCTCCATTCGGGTTGGATTAACTGTAGCCATTTACGCTCCTTCCTGACCTTATTTCTTGTCGTAGTACTTATCGAGATACTCATCTTTAATACGTTTCAGTTCGCTTCTTGGAAGGATTCTGAGAAGATCCCAGCCGATTTCAAGAGTTTCTTCGATACTTCTATCGCTTCTGTAACCCTGTGAAACGTACTTTTCTTCAAATTCATCAGCAAACTTAGCGTACAACTTATCAATATCTGACAGAGCAGCTTCACCAAGAATAACCATCAGTTCCTTAGCGTCCTTACCACGAGAGTAAGCAGCGAATAACTGGTTCATTGTGTTGGCATGATCTTCACGAGTCTTGCCTTCACCGATACCTTTATCCTTCAGACGTGAAAGAGATGGAAGAACGTCAATTGGTGGCTGTACACCCTTACGATACAGGTCACGGGAAAGAATAATCTGTCCCTCAGTGATATATCCTGTAAGGTCAGGGATTGGGTGAGTCTTATCATCTTCAGGCATGGACAGGATAGGAATCAAAGTGATTGAACCCTTTTTGCCCTTCTGACGACCAGCACGCTCATATAATGTAGCAAGGTCAGTGTACATGTAACCTGGATATCCACGACGTCCTGGTACTTCCTTACGTGCAGCAGATACTTCACGAAGGGCATCAGCGTAGTTTGTGATATCTGTCATGATTACAAGTACGTGCATATCCTTTTCGAAAGCAAGGAACTCAGCAGCTGTAAGAGCCATACGAGGTGTCGCAATACGCTCAACAGCAGGGTCGTTAGCCAGGTTCATAAACAGAACGGCTCTGTCGATAGCTCCTGTTTCTTTGAAGGATTCAACGAAGAAGTTTGATTCTTCGAATGTAATACCCATAGCAGCGAATACAACGGCGAACTGTTCGTTTGTACCACGAACCTTAGCCTGACGTGCTATCTGAGCAGCCAGCTGAGCATGTGGAAGACCTGAAGCTGAGAAAATAGGAAGCTTCTGACCTCTAACCAGTGTGTTCAGACCGTCGATAGCAGATACACCTGTCTGAATGAACTCTGAAGGGTACATTCTGGCAGCTGGGTTCATAGCCAGACCGTTGATATCTCTTCTTTCCTCTGGAAGAATATCAGGGCCGCCATCAATTGGATGTCCGAGACCGTCAAAGACACGTGAGAGCATATCCTCAGATACACCAAGCTCAAGGCTTCGGCCAAGGAATCTTACTTTACTACTTTCAAGGTTGATACCGGTAGATGCTTCATACAACTGTACAAGTGCATTACCATCATCAATCTCAAGAACTTTACAACGACGCTTTTCGCCGTTTGAAAGCTCTATCTCGCCGACTTCATCGTACGCAACATCTGAAACGCCACGTACCAGCATCAGAGGACCGGCAACCTCTTGAATGGTTCTATACTCTTTTGGCATTTAGAAGTCCTCCTTTTGAGCGGTGATTGTATCAACTTCCTGAATCAGTTTCTGCTCAATTTCTTTAAATCTTGCGTCTACATCTTTTTCATCAGTGTATTTGAAACGTCCAATAGGTTCACGAACGTCCATAGCAATAAGCTTATTTATATCTGCGCCCTTCTCAAGAGCCTGTCCGCAGATATCATAGAATGCCATAACCAGTTTCATCAGCATGTACTGCTTATGAAGTGAGGTGTAGGTATCTTCTTCCATGAATGCGTTCTGCTGTAACAAGTCTTCACGGATAGATCTTGCAGCTTCCATCTTAAGTCTGTCAGGAGCTGAAAGAGCATCTTCACCGATCAGCTGAACCATTTCCTGAAGAGTTGATTCATCTTGAAGCAGTAACATGATTCTGCTCTTATAATCCATCCAGTCATCAGCTACATTGTCTTCGAACCACTTATCCATCTGATCATACAGAGAATAGGATTCAAGCCAGTTAATAGCTGGGAAGTGACGTTTGTAAGCCAGGTTAGCATCCAGTCTCCAGAATACCTTAACGATACGCAGAGTAGCCTGTGTTACAGGTTCTGAAATATCACCACCGGCAGGAGATACGGCACCGATAACTGAAAGTGAGCCTTCACGATTATCGCTTCCAAGGCAGTTAACACGTCCGGCACGTTCGTAGAACTGAGCAAGACGAGAACCGAGGTAAGCTGGGTAACCTTCTTCGCCAGGCATTTCTTCCAGTCGACCTGACATTTCACGAAGAGCCTCAGCCCAACGAGATGTAGAATCGGCCATGAGGGCTACTGAATAACCCATATCACGGAAGTATTCGGCAATTGTAATACCTGTATAAATACTAGCTTCACGAGCAGCAACAGGCATATCTGATGTATTAGCGATAAGAACGGTTCTTTCCATAAGTGAGTGGCCTGTCTTAGGGTCAATCAGTTCTGGGAACTCGTTCAGAACGTCTGTCATCTCATTTCCACGCTCACCGCAACCGATGTATACAACGATGTCAGCCTCTGCCCATTTAGCCAGCTGGTGCTGAACGACTGTCTTACCTGATCCGAAAGGTCCAGGAACAGCTGCTACACCGCCCTTAGCAATTGGGAAGAGCATATCAATGATACGCTGACCTGTTATAAGAGGCATATCTGGTGAGTGTTTTTCTTTGTATGGACGTCCTTTACGAACTGGCCATTTCTGCATCAGACCAATATCAGTAGTAAATCCGCCTTCACCTTTGATTCTTGCTACATTTTCAGTAACAGTGAAATCGCCTTCCTTAATCTGATCAATTGTTCCGCTAACTCCTGGTGGAACCATGATCTTCTGAGTTACGATAGGTGATTCCTGAACGGTACCAATGATATCGCCTTCTACAACGCTATCGCCTTCTTTTACTGTAGGAACGAAGTGCCACTGTTTATCCCTCTTAAGAGATGGAACTTCAACACCACGTTTCAAAAGGTTACCTCCTGTAACCTTCATGATGTCATCCAGAGGTCTCTGAATACCATCATAGATACTACCAATCAGACCAGGTCCAAGTTCAACACTCATAGGCTGGCCTGTGGATTCAACTGGAGATCCCGGAGCAAGACCGGAAGTCTCCTCATATACCTGAACGGAAGCCTCATCACCATGCATTTCGATGATTTCACCGATCAGTCGCTGTTCACTAACACGAACAACGTCGAACATATTTGCATCGCCCATACCTCTGGCAATAACAAGAGGTCCGGCAATTTTTTTGATTGTTCCTGTACTCATTCTATTGTGCTCCATTTCCGCGATTATTTACCGCAAGATAAAAAGTGCTACATAACAGTATTGGTTTCTTTTATGAGCCAAATATGATGTCCGAACCAACAGCCTGTTCAACAGATTTTTTAACAGCCTGTATACCTTTGCCTGTATTGCCGGATACGCCCGGAATCAGGATGATTGCCGGTAACATCATTTCTCTGTAGTGATCTATTTCTGCAGTTAGCTTATCTGCAAGAGCTTCGGTAATGTAGATAACGGCATAATCGCCATCTGCAAGCTCGCGAAGCTTTTTGCTTGCTGCAACAGGGTCTGTGACAGGGTATGTATCAAGGCCAAGAGCAGCAAATCCGTAGATACTGTCTGTATCACCCATGACTGCTATTCTATACATACATTTCCCTTACCCTTTCCCTGACAGAATCCTCTGCCAGATCATTTATCTTTCCGGATAAAATAATTCTAACCGTCTTGATTTCATTTTCTCGTGCCAATATGTATGCTGCCAAAGGACCTATTGTAAACGGGTTATGAATCTGTGGTCTGATACTCTCAATGATGCGATTGTCGCACCAGCGTTCAAATGCAGAAGGCGATTTTTTGATTTCTGGAATCGCGTCTGAGTAAGCTGTGCGCTCTAAGTATTCGTAAACAGAGTCCAGACTATCCACAGCCGCGTCTGCCAGACGACTAATATCAAGAGAATCGCACTTTGCAAGTGCCTTTTCTATGAACTGTTTGTCCTTGCCTGTTTTACAAGCACGGATTGCAGTTTTGATATTTGCAGATGCAACTGTCAGCTCACCATAGAGCTCCATGATATCGCTTTTTGATTTCTTGCCGGATTCATAAATTTTTTCCAGCGCAGCTTTATCAATAATTACATCGCATAGCTGTCCATCACCGGTGTGCAGGAGCACATCGAGAGCTTCTTTAGCAACTGACTGCATATCTTCAGGGAGCAGTGAATATTCACGTTCCTGCAGAGCTTTCTGTATCAGCTTTGGATCAATTGTGCACTGATCCTTGTCCATATAGATACCTGTATGCTCTGAGGTATCGACTATTTCTTTGACTGCAGCCTTTAGATTGTGGTAATCATTGGCATACAGAAACACATCGAAAACAGACATATCCGGAACAAGCTCTGAGATGAACTGCCATGTTTTATCACGTTCCTTTTTAAGGAGCACCTCAGGAGCATCCTCTTCGCCTGCATCCCAGCCGTGGTCGGAAAGGAGACGAAGACATTCCTGGTAATTTTTGGATGCGATCAAAGAGTCCATGAACTGGCCATTCAGAAGGGCCAATTCCTTACCTCTTATTCTCGCTACCGCGTAAATATATTCTTCAGACATATCTATCCTTTCACTGACATGTTACTGCTGGAATAACAAGGTCTGTATTTTGTCCTGTAATTCCTCAACATTAGTTTCGAATAAAGCGGAGATTGAACAATTTTCTTCAATTCCGTTATAAGCCAGTACAAATCCACCATCAATAGGTCTGGTCTCCTGAGATACCTTTAGGGTACCCTTACATTCTGCAGCAGCAGCGGAGACTTTTGATGAGAAATCCGATGGAAGTCTCTTTAAATCCTTTTCATTAAAGATAATCTCGCCATCCTGTGGAAGCGCGTTCTTTTTAACGAGCTTAATAACAGTGTCAAAATATTCTTTATCTGAAAGATTTAACAGATTTCCTTTTGCTTTTTCTATAACTTCGCCGATAAGTCTCTGCTTTTCAGCAAGAAGCATCTGCCTCTTTGCAAGAGCAGCAGCGGATTCGGCTCTGGATTTCTGATCTGACAGGCGACTAGCAGATTCGCGGTTAATTTTTTCTACCGCTTCATTGGCCTCTTTTTCGGCCTGAGCTTTGATATCAGCTGCTTCCTGTTCAGCCTTGGAAATAACTTCCTGTATGGCTGAGTCTGATTCAGCTTTTATCTGGCTAAGTATTTTATCAAGTCCTGCCATTACAATTCCTCCTGTGTTTTCTTCCAAATATTAGAATGTTAATGAACTTACACCATTCAGTGCCAGGAAAGAAATCAGAAGAGCAAGGATAGCGTATGTCTCAACCATTGAAGGGAAAATCATAGATTTACCGAACTGGTCTGGACGCTTAGCTGCAAGTGCGATAGAAGCAACAGCTGTCTTAGCCTGGTTAATAGCTGAGATATAACCAACGATAGCGATTGGAAGGCAAGCTGCAAGGTATGAAAGACCTTTAAGCAGTGAGATTTCCTGGATATCGCCTGAGATAACGCCAAGGTTCTGAAGAGCAATGAATGCTACCAGCAGACCGTAGATACCCTGTGTACCAGGAAGAAGCTGAAGTACGAGAACGTGACCGAACTGTGATGGATCATCAGTTACTACGCCGGCAGCTGCCTGACCTGTCATACCAGTTCCCTTTGCTGAACCTGCGCCAGCAAGTAATGCTGCAAGTGCTGCACCAAGAATTGCGAAGAAAAGTCCTAAGTTTTCCATAAAATGAGTCCTCCATAAACTTAATAGTTTTGTTTGAGAAAAGAGCTTTCATAAGCTCAACATATGGTTAACACCTTATAGATGTTATTCCTGTACATTGTAATAATTTGTATTCTCTTTAAATGGTGTAAATTCTTTACCACCGCCGTTGTAGAACTTTCCAAAGAATTCTACATATTCAAGACGGTTGGTGTGAACATATGCACCAAGAGCATTTATCAAAAGGTTTAGTGTGTGACCTACAAGGAATACTATGATAAATAGTACTACGCCAACTGGTCCGCCACCTGCCATGGTTCCCATCTGGTTAAATACCTGAGAGATAACCGCTGTAGCAAGTCCAAGAGCAAGAAGTCTTGAGTAGGACAGTACGTCACTTAAGTAACTACTGATTCCATACAGTGCATATAAACCTTTCAAAATACGCTTAAATGGGTTCCTGGATTCTCTGCCTCCAAAGAGGATGATGCCTACTGCACCAATCAGAGCCATAACCATCATGACTGTTCCGAATACAGGTGGGAAGTTAAGGCTAAGTCCAAACATTGATGAAATCATATCTGTTGTAAGGAGAAGACCTACGCAACCGATAAGGAGCATGTACCAGAAAAGTACATCATAAATTGCATCAAGCACCTTGCCCTGCTTCAAATCCATATATGCGAGAACACCAAGACCTGTAAACATGTGAATAAGACCGATAATAAAGGCAAATCCAAGCATTCTTATAGGCTCTTTGATGGTATCGAACCATATAGGAGCAAATGGGAAGTAGTTTGGAAGCTCTGTTACGCCAAAGAATGTTGTAGCAATCTTGCTTGCAGCGTCGCCGAAGAAACTACCAAACATAGCGCCCCAGAACAATGTTCCTATTCCGCATCCAAGAAGCATCTTTATGAACTGTGCAGTTCCTTCTTCCATGTTCTTGTTTTTCTTTAAAACAACAGCACAGAAGATAATCATTACAAGTCCATAGCCTGCATCTGATAACATCAGTCCAAACAAGCAGTAGTAGAAAAGTGAAGCTACAAAGGTAGGATCAATTTCAAACTTGTTAGGAAGAGAATATCCTGATACAACGCCTTCTACAGGAGAAGCGTACCAGTTATTTTTGAGTTTAACCGGTGCATCTTCAGAAGGATCCGGATCTTTAACTTCAATGCAGCAGTCAAAACGTGATTCAAGCAGTGACTGAAGGGCACCTGCATCTCTTGCAGGAATATAACCGTCAATCAGAAATACTCTGTTCGTCTGGGACAAACCACTGATGATCTCGTATTTGTCTGACCTCATTTTGAAGTAGTCGATAATAAACTTAATGTCATTACGCTTTGGAGCGTAGGAGGCAATTTTTTCTGTGGTTTTATTAGCCTCTTCATGAAGTTTATTAAGTTTTTCCTGAATATCGGAAGACTGTTTGGCAGGAACACCTCCTGAAACAACAGGCCTTGCGAAATTCATATGACGAAGAGCTTCTTCTAAAGCTGCAGCGTCATTTTTGTGACATACGACGAGTACGCATGTCTGCTCGGTTGATGCGCTTACTACCGACACGTCTACGCCTTCTACATCTGGAGCATTCTTGTGAATCTCTTCAAGAATCTGTTGTAGAGACTGTTCGTTTGGAAGAGTGCCTACGAAAGCTTTTGTGGTTTTGGTACCACTAAAATCCAATGGGAGTTCAAACTGCATCCATGGAGATAAAGCTTCCAGCTGAGCCTCATATTTTGGTATATCTGCCTGAATTTCTGCACTCTTTTTGGAAAGAGCATTCAGGTCATAAACCATATCCATGATCTTTTCTCGCTGAGCTGTATGGGTCTGATAGTCTGTAAGAGACATCTTTTCCCTGCCGGCAAACATCCCGCCGCCACCTTCTGGTGGTACTACTGCATCGAGAACGCCAAGAGCCTGAGTGGCAAGAACTACATTCTTGTCAAAAGTGGTTTTGGCACCAGACATGTCGATATGTTGGAAAACGTCATTCTGCTCATCATCTTCAGCCTTTGTTGTAGTTATCTGCAAAGCGCCTTTACGCTGCAGAAGCTCTAACATCTGCTTCCTGTCTTTACGTAGACCTATGATCAGAACACGTTTCATTGGCAATACAGACATGAATTACCCTCCTTTCTTTTTTTATAGTATTTAATTAAAAAACGGATTAAATCAGAGTATCTACGATAGCTTTTACGGCCTCGCTTTCTTTCTGAGTCACTGCATTCTTTAAGTTTGCAATCTCAGACTGAGCTTCCTCCTTTGCTTTCGCGATAATCGATTCGTTTTGTGCACTGGCATCTTCTAATGAAGCAGCACCTGCTTTTTTGGCAGCGTCAATACGGGATTTAATCATTTCTTCAGCTTCAGCTCTGGCTTTAGAAACGATATCTTCTGCACGCGCTTTTGCATCTTTTTCATTCAAAGTTGCAGCGTTTTCAGCTTCACGAATAGCCTGAATAGATTCCTGTGCCAATGAGTTTACCTCCTTTTTCCGTTATTTTTTGCATGGTTATACGGTAACGACACTATAACATAATAATTTTATCGCACAAAGACGCCAAAAACAATAAATTTGTAGGTACAAAAGGGGCAAAAGAAGTAAAATTTATAAAATATTCATACTATTTTTACAAAAGAATAAAAAACTATAAACTTAAATGAATTGCGGATAAAGTAATGAACTAAATATCGAGAATTATTAAAAAGAAAATATATTCAAAAGGTAATATCTGTATAGGAAAAGAAGGAAAATTAAAAAAGAGACTTTCGAAATAATCGAAAGTCTCTGACAATTTAAAACAAAACATTGACCACCTGAGTTAATCCAGGTTGATGTTTTTGGAAGTGGAAAACTTCAATCTTGTAAGAGCCCTTGCCATAGCTGCCTGTGACATACGGAGCTCTCGGATTGACTGCTCCTGACGCATATGCTCCTTGGCAAGCTCCAGTGCTTCGTTTGCTCTGCGGGCATCGATTTCTTCTGGAAGCTCACAGGTATCAACGATGATAGTACATCTGTTGTTGGCATACTGAGCAGAGCCAAGACTTACTATGGCTTCTATCCAGGTTCCGTCTTCCTTTTGAATTTTTATTTCTCCATCATAGATAGCCAGGAACATTTCTTCGTGATGAGCAAGGAAAGCCATCTCGCCATCAATACAAGGGAGAATAACAGCCTTGCATCTTCCGTCAAAAAATATTCCATTTACAGATATTACCTGTAATCTAAAAAGATGAGAATCCTTTGAGTTGTCTGCCATTTTTAACTCCTGTAATTATAGGTTTGACATGGTCTTTGCCTTGGCAATTACATCATCAATTGTACCTACGTTAAAGAAAGCTCCTTCCGGATATTCATCCATGTCACCATGAATTATTGCCTGGAAGCCTTCAATAGTATCTTTTAATGGAACATATTTTCCAGGAATACTTGTAAACTGCTCGGCTACATGGAATGGCTGCGAGAGGAAACGCTGTATTCTACGAGCTCTGGCTACAGTTACCTTGTCCTCATCTCCAAGCTCTTCCATACCAAGAATAGCGATGATATCCTGAAGTTCCTTATATTTCTGCAAGATTTCCTGAACCTTGGTTGCAGTTTCGTAATGAGCATCACCAACCACAGAGGCTTCAAGTATACGACTGGATGAAGCCAGAGGATCTACAGCAGGATAAATACCCTGTTCAACGATCTTTCTGGATAGAACAGTAGTAGCATCCAGGTGGGCAAAGGTGGTAGCAGGAGCAGGATCAGTTAAGTCATCGGCAGGTACATATACGGCCTGAACAGATGTGACAGAACCGTTCTTGGTAGAAGCGATTCTCTCCTGAAGCTCACCAAGGTCAGTTGCAAGTGTAGGCTGATATCCAACAGCAGAAGGCATTCTTCCCAGCAAGGAAGACACCTCTGAACCAGCCTGAATAAATCTGAAAATATTATCAATAAATAGAAGCACATCCTGATGTCTTACATCTCTGAAAAATTCAGCCATTGTAAGTCCGGTTTCAGCAACTCTCATACGAGCTCCAGGTGGCTCATTCATCTGACCAAATACCAGGCCTGTCTTTGATAAAACGCCGGATTCTTTCATTTCCATCCAAAGGTCATTACCTTCACGGGAACGCTCACCTACTCCGGTGAAAATGGAATATCCACCATGCTCGGTTGCGATGTTCTGGATTAGCTCCTGTATAAGAACTGTTTTACCAACACCGGCACCGCCGAACAGACCTATTTTTCCACCCTTTGCATAAGGCTCCAATAAGTCTATGACCTTGATTCCTGTTTCAAGAATTTCTACAACAGGGCTCTGGTCAATCAGTTCAGGTGGCTTTCTATGAATACTCCAATGCTCTTCAGCTTCAAGAGTTTCGCCCTTATCTATTGTGTCTCCGAGAACATTAAAGAGTCTTCCCAAAGTCTTTTCACCAACAGGTACTTTTATAGGGCCGCCTGTTACGTGGACCGTCATTTCTCTAAATAACCCTTCACTTGCAGATAGCATGATACATCTGACTGTGTTGTTACCAATATGCTGGGCTACTTCCATGATTCTTTTTTCGCCATTGATATTTACTTCAAGCGCGTCCTTGATGTAAGGGAGATCGTTGTCATCAAAGGCTACGTCAACTACAGGTCCCATGACCTGTATAATTTTTCCGTCTTTCACTATAGAGTTTCCTCCGTCTGAGTCTGCATTTTCTCTAAAGCCTGCTGACTGCGTTTAAGAGCCTTGGCACCGCTGACTACTTCGGTGATTTCCTGAGTAATCTTGGACTGTCTTTCTCTGTTGTAGAGAATGGACAAATCGTGAATCATACTCTGACCGCTTTTGTTAGCAGTATCCATGGCCATCATTCTGGAATTCTGTACGGCGCAGTAGGATTCAACCAACGCGCCATAAATAAATCCATCTATGTAGTTTGGAACGATATTATCCAAAAGGGCAGTAGGACTTGGTTCCATCAGGAACTCTTCGTTGTATACGCCTACACCGGTTATTTCGTTATTTTCGCTATCTCTGGCTTTGGCAATGATTTCCAAAGGCAGCAGCTTTTCAATAAGAGTCTCTGACACAACTGCATTTTTGACTCTTGTATAGATTATGTATACTTCCTCAACTTCTCTGTTCAGATAATCCTCAAGGATTGCGCCTGTAATATGTCTTGCTCTTGAAAGAGTTGGATTCTGAACTGTGTAATGAAAGGCTTCGTCAATAGGAATACCCTTGTTTGTGAAGTACTGACGTCCAAGCTCTCCCACAACATACAGTTTGAATTTGCCGTTATCCTCTTTGATATGCTGCTCAGCAAGCTTAATTACATTGTGATTGTAAGCACCAGCAAGTCCCTTATCATCTGTAATTACAAGATATGCTTTTCTTCGCTGACTAACTGGGATGTCTTCAAAGGTCTCAAGAAAAATATGCTTTGTTTCCGGTGGAAGATGTCTGACAACCCTGGAAATAAGTGACTGCAATCCAAAGAAAAATGGTTCAGTCTGTTCCAAAACTTTTTTTGCCTTGCGAAGCTTGTTTGAGGAAATCATATACATTGCATTTGTAATTTTCATCGTATCATTAACGCTTTTGATACGATCCTGGATTTCCTTTATATTTGCCAAAATATGGCCTCCTGACTATATTGCAACTTATCTGTTATCGTATTGATCACGGAATCTGTCTGCTGCATCCAGAATACGTTTTTTTAGATCATCAGACATATCCTTGGATTCAACGATTTCTGTGATAATATCTCTTTCGTTGTCCTTAAAATAGTTAAGCAGTGCCTCACGATAGACTTTTACGGATTTAACCGGAACGTCATCCAGCTTACCTGAATTGGCAACAATAAGAGTCAGAACCATTTCAGTCATGGAAAATGGGTGACCAAGAGGCTGCTTTAAGAGCTCCATCAGGACACTACCATGAGCCAGCTGAGCTTTGGTAGCATCATCAAGATCAGAACTAAACTGCGTAAATACAGCCATTTCTCTATATTGTGCCAGGTCGATTCTGATACTTCCGCAGGCTTTTTTCATTGCCTTTGTCTGAGCAGAAGAACCAACTCTGGATACTGACAAACCTACGTTTACAGCAGGTCGCATGCCTTCAAAGAACAAGTCTGATTCTAAATAAATCTGACCATCAGTAATTGAGATTACATTGGTCGGAATATAAGCTGAAACGTCACCAGCCTGAGTCTCAATAATAGGAAGAGCAGTAATAGAACCGCCGCCTAGTGCATCAGAGAGTTTACTGGATCTCTCAAGAAGTCTTGAATGCAGATAGAATACGTCTCCAGGATAAGCCTCTCTACCAGGAGAGCGCTCAAGCAGAAGAGACAATGCTCTATAAGCAACAGCATGCTTGGACAGGTCATCATAGACTATAAGTACATCCTTGCCTTCGTACATAAAGTACTCAGCAAGTGCAGTTCCGGCATAAGGAGCAATATACTGCAGTGGAGCCGGCTCAGCAGCTGAAGCACTAACAATAATTGTATAATCCATGGCACCAGATTCAGTCAGAGTCTGCATGAGCTTTGCAACTGTAGACTCCTTCTGACCAATGGCAACATAGATACATATTACATCCTTGTCCTTCTGATTCATGATGGCATCCATGGCAATAGAAGTTTTACCAGTCTGTCTGTCACCAATTATAAGCTCTCTCTGGCCGCGTCCGATTGGGAACATGGCATCAATTGACAATATACCTGTTTCCATAGGCTCCTTAACAGACTGTCTGTCGACAATGCCAGGAGCTGGCTGTTCCACAGGTCTATAAGCACTTTCTTTGATGGCACCTTTTCCATCTATTGGGGCACCCAGCGCATTAATAACTCTTCCGACAAAATCATCTCCAACAGGAACACCGGCCTGCTTGTATGTCCTTGCAGCCCTTGAACCCTGACGGAGCTTTTCATCTGAGCCAAACAAAATACAGCCAATATGATCGTCTCTGATATCCTGAACCATACCTTTGGTGCCGTCTTCAAACTGAATGATTTCACCATAAAAAGCATGACCGATACCTTTGACATTGGCGATACCGTCACCGACCCACATGATGTTACCGACCTCACGGTCCTGTATTTCAAGGTCAAAATTAATTACCTTGTCTTTTAAAATAGAAATAATGTGAGAATCTGGAAAATCAGAGCCTGCGCCTGAACCAACAAGCTCGTCCCTAAGCTGCTGGGTACGACCTGCGTCGCTCCAGTCAAACTCATAGTTGCCGCACTTGACGATAAAGCCTCCCCCAAGAGACTTATCTTCAACAATGCTGCATTCTATGTTAGGGACCCCAATGATCTTACACAGAGATTCATTTATTTTTTTGATCTGCTCATCTGATGGAGCAGTTCCTGCATAACGCAAGAGAGCTTTAGTATAATCGTCTCTTACTGAATGCTTGTCTTTTTTATTTAGAGCCATTATTATTTACACCTTTTGCTTCCTCAATGAATTTGTCATACAGTAATTTGTCAAATTCAGCTGAATGATTTGTGGCAGCAATCTTGGAAGCTGCATCCACAACCATTTCCTTAAGCTCGGCTTCATAAAGCTTTTTCTGTCTTTCACTCTCAACCTTGGCATTGGCTTTGGCCTCGTCCAAAATATTAAGAGCCTGAGTACGGGCGTCGTTAACAATCTGCTCATGCTCGTGAAAAGCTTGATCCTTAGATGTTCTAAGCATTTCTTCACGCTCTGCATTAAAGGCGCTTAACTCATCCTCATATTTCTGTCTTGCTTCTTCAGCCTCCCTTGCCTTTTGCTTTGCTTCTTCATTGGTATCGTTAGCTTCCTTTTGTCTGGCTTCCAATATCTTATCCACACGCTTGAACAGGAATATTCTAAAGATAAGGCACAATAAAAGAATATTTATTACTGTATACAAAATGTTGGCAAAATCTATATCTAGCACGATTTATCCCCTTTACATTACATTCCAGATTTTTACTTTACAAAAATGATCATAAGAGCTACTACAAGACCGTAGATAGCGGTTGCCTCTGCAAGAGCGCAACCAAGAATAAGCATCATCATAATCTTACCGCTGGCCTCAGGCTGTCTTGCAACTGCATCTGTTGCTTTAGCTGTAGCGATACCTATACCAATACCTGCTCCTATACCTGTGATTGCTGCAATACCAGCGCCAATTGCTGTTAAATCCATATTAATTTCTCCCTTCTTAACTAAAAAATGTGTCTATAAAAATAGTTGTCAGAATCATTCTTCACTTTCTGTAGCTTCAGAAATATAAAGCGATGTCAGGAATATAAAGACGTAAGCCTGAATAATTCCATCAAAAAATTCAAAATAAAGACTGACAATTGTTGGAACACCAATAGGAACAACCATTCTGATAAGCTCCATGATAACTGTGGCACCCAGAATATTTCCGAATAGTCGCATGCAGAGAGACAAAGGCTTGATACCAATTTCCAGAATATTCATAGGAGTAATGATCCAGATTGGCTTTGTAAAGGACTTCAGCCATCCTCTTGCACCGCGTTTTCTGATTCCGGCCACTTCCACAAGAATGATACTCATAAGCGCAAGAGCAATAGTGATGTTCAAATCCATGGTAGGAGGTGTAAGTCCAAATACTCCGGCCAAATTACAAAAAGCGATAAATATCATGACTGAAATCAGATATTCTACGTAATCGCTTCCGCCAGGCCCTACAAGTCCTGATATCAGATTGCGGAGTCCGACAACAATGGATTCCGCTATTGCCTGACGCTTGCTTATACCGTGGATTGTCATTCCGGACGTAAGTATAAGGCACAAAATCAGGCATAAAGCCAATACTCCCCATGATATAACTATAGATTTATTGATATCCCAAAAGCCTTCCGGGAAAAATGGAACATTGACATGAATGGCAGTTTTGTCTTCGGTCAATAGTGCATTTAGTTCTTCACCAATGTTCATAATGCCTCCCAAGTATTTATTGAATCTTCAAATTAAGAACAATAAGTTTTGAAACTATAGGCTTTATTATAGAGCAATTAGATGAAAAAAATAAGGCTATTTCTAATTTGGTTACAAAATATTCACGAACTGTTAGTTATTTTCAGAAAAATAACCAGATTAGGATAAAAATGAGCACAAAAAAGGGGCTCGAAAAGAGCCCCGCAAACGCTACAACAGGTTATAATAATTCAACAGGCTCTCCTGAGAAATCTGCGAAACCATTCTGGTAAAGCTTTTGAACGAATTCAAGAGCACGTGTTCCGGAAGTTTCGATATCAATATTCTCACGATAAATATATTTAATGGAATCACCTGTTGCGATTATAAAATTTACCTGAGTGCCAATGATCTGGCCTGTACCAACATCCATAGGAACAACTTCAACTGAATAAACTTCTTTTACTATACCTGAATCAAACAGAACTCTCATATAGAATCTCCTTTATTATATAAAAAGAAAACATGATCAAAGTACTTTTTTATTATAAGATTTAGTAGAAGAATAAACCATAAACAAAGAATAAAATCTTCGTTAAAACGATAATAAAAGATTGCCCAAAATCTGCGCCAATAACCTACAAATTAGTTGACCACTGCACTTCATTACTGTTACAATATAAATTGTTAAGAAAATATTACAAAATAGAGGGGAGTTCGGATGTTAAAAGAGGGAATTAAATGGCTCGTAGGTGCGGCAGCAACAGCTTTTACTGTAGCAGCACTGGCACTTACTCCGGCAGCAGCTGATACTGCAGAAGCAGCAACTGAGATTGCATACGGAATTGACGTAGCCAAGTATCAGGGAGCAATTAACTGGCAGCAGGTTAAGGCCAGTGGAGTTCAGTTCGCATTTATCAGAGTTGGTACTACCAAAAAGGGATTGGATGAGCAATTTGTAAACAATATTAATGGAGCTAATGCAGCAGGTATTAGAGCAGGTGTATATATCTATTCATATGCAACCAATGCAGAACAGGCAGCTGCAGAAGCTAATCAGGTACTTCAGTGGATCGCACCATATACAGTATCCTTTCCTGTTGTATTTGATATAGAGGATTCAGTTCAAAAGGGACTTTCTTCTGCACAGCTTCAGGAGATTATCAATACTTTCTGTGGAATTATAAATGGTCAGGGCTATCAGCCAATGGTTTATTCAAGCCGTAACTGGTTCACACAGAGAATCGGTGATGTTGCATGGGATAAATGGATTGCCCAGTACAATACAAGTCTTGTTTATCCGGGTACTTACGCATGCTGGCAGTCAAGCAGCCATGGAACAGTTAATGGTATCAGCACAAGAGTTGACGTAGATCACTTATACAAAGATTACTTCTCATTAATGCCTCAGGAAGGCTTCACTTCAAGAGATGGTAAGACTTATTACTATCACAACTATCGCAGAATGAGCGGCTGGATTAACCTTAGCGGAGCTAAATATCTGGCAGATGCAGATGGCGTTATCCAGACTGGTTGGTACAATGATGGTACTTATACATATTATCTGAATCCAAGTGCTGGTGGTCTTGCCAGTGTAGGCTTTGCAGATATTGATGGCAATAGATATTACTTTGATGAAAATGGTTATCTTCATACAGGACTTCTTAATATCGGAGGCCAGTACTATTACGCAGATGCAACTGGCGTTCTTCACAAGGGATTTGTAACACTTGAAGATGGCACAAGATATTTTGATGATCAGTATGTAATGCATACAGGTCTTACAGAGGTTGGCGGTAAGCTTTATTACCTGGGCGACAATGGTATTATGAGAACAGGTATGATAGGTCTTGATACAGGCCTTTACTACTTCGGAGTTGATGGTAGTGCTATTACAGGCTGGTTCAATGATGAAGCTGGAAGAAGATACTATTTTGCTGATAATCATTGTGCAGTAACAGGTCTTCAGACAATTGACAAGGCAGTTTACTTATTCAATGCTGATGGAACAATGTTTGTTGGCTGGTCAGGTGAAGTTACAGCAAGATATTACTTTGGTGCTGATGGTAAGATGGTTACCGGATGGCAGACAATTGATAATCAGGTATATTACTTTAACGAGAGTGGTGTCATGGTTACTGGTCTTGCTACAATCGGCAAGAAGGTATACTATCTTGAGCCGCTTGATGGACACAGAACTATCGGATGGGTAGGTCTTGCAGATGGTTATAGATACTTTGATGCTAATGATGGTCATATGCTTGTAAGTACAACAGCAGTTCTTGACGGCGTTGAGTGTACATTTGATGCAAATGGTCTTCTTGTAAACCCGGCTGGCTGGGTACCAGGAACTCCACTTCCTGCAGCTACTGAAAGCTCTACAGCTACAACAACACCATAATAATAGACATAATAAAACCCGGGTAACATATTCATTACCCGGGTTTTTTACATTAGGTGCGCGAATGTCGCAAGCAACATTCTTATAAAAAATTATTGATTAAAGTTCAATTCCGTTCTTTTTGCAAAGCTCTCTTGCGCTTTCTACAGAATCTTTACCAGTCTTGTTCTTGATTGGTGCAAACTCGTGCTCACGAACAACTTCGTATGGAAGACAGCTCTTGAGCTCGTGAATCATATCAAGAACCAGCTGTTCAAACTTGCAACCATTTGGCTCTTCAGGCTTTACAAGATTTCCGTTCTCATCAAGATAAGGAATCTTTTTCTCAACAACGTGAAGAGGAAGTGCGCGGGCAGCAATCTCTTCAAGCTCTGGCTCATGGAAGAGATAGTTGAGGATAACGCCGTAGTTATAAGCTGGGTCGCCGTTTTCATCCTTTGCATCCATCATTTCCTGAGAAAGCTCATAATACTCAACGATAGAAGGCTTGCCGTCTTCAAGACACATAACACCTACGCCTTCATTTGGAGCAGCCTTTTTAACAACCTTGGCACCAACAGATACTTTATTGGCAACTGTAGCACCTACGAATACTGGATCTGCAATTCTCTGAAGAACGTTATCAACAGCGAAGATATCAATCCATTCAATGCCTTCCTTATGAAGAACATCGCCAAGGCCAGCCTTTAACATAGATGAGAACCATCCTGCATTTCCGTTAGGAGATGTAGAGATACGTCCCTTTTCTTCCATATACACCTTTCCGTTGTAGTCAGATGCTGGAGCCATATCCTGTTTAAAGAAAGTAATCTTATCTTCAGGATAACCAAAATAATTCTTTTCCTTTAGGAAGCTTGTTGTCTTCTCGTGATTCTTTTCACTGGTCATGATAAACAGATGAATATAAGTATTATCAGCAGCTTTAACTGTATCGAGAAGGTTCTCGATAATTCTCTGGAAAATGAAAACATCCTTTGTAAGACCGATGTTGTACATACCCTTAGGATCGTCTGATCCAAGTCTTGTGCCCATACCACCAGCAAGGAGGCATGCAGCAACTTTTCCAGCCTTTATTGTTTCAACACCGATTTTGTGATACTCGTCCTTTTTTGCCTCAATTTCAGAGAGCTGCATAGCTGCAAGAGGTTCAAATTTTCCGCGAACGCCTGCTTCGCCACGATGCTTGCAGTTCTCAAGCACTGCAAAATCAGTCTGATCTATCTGATCCAGCAGAGCGGATTTCTGAGCATCGTCAAGCTCGTCGTAGTACTTAAGAACATGCTCCTGGCCATATTCTTCAAGCTTTATTTTTGCTTCTTCTAATGTCATGATTTACCACCTTTCAAAACCCTTTATAAAACAAAGTAGTAACAGTATATCATTTTTTTAAACTAAATGCATTTTAATTGATGTATTATGTGGAAAATGTTATTATTAGAGTGTTCGGGAAATCGAAAATGCAGGATGATATTTTGTTCTTTTG
>JAZRKG010000104.1:0-1806 GCA_045646185.1 Butyrivibrio sp. | reverse complement strand
GGAAATGCAATCCAAGAGAAAAATGTCCATGAAATGGCCTCAAAACGTGGAGAAAATGCACCCCCAAGAGAAAAATGTCCTGGAAACCACCCCAAAACCGGGAGAAACCGACGCCGCTGAACTGCGCCCCAAAAGTTGGACATAAAATGATTCACAATGAAAGGTGACAATTATCCAATTAAAATTGCAGCAGTTCGTATGCTTGATGAAGGAAGAAGTGCGAATAGTGTCTGTAAAGAACTTCATGTAGGTCCAAACTCTTTACGATTATGGTATCATCAATATAAGCAAACTGGAGAATTAGGGCTTCTTCCACGTAAGCATTCATATCAACTTCCGTATGAAGAAAAATTGAGAATAGTAGAGGATATTGTAGATAATGATATACCTTTGACAGTAGCATCAGTTAAACATGAAGTTGCGTATGAGACTTTGAGAGCCTGGTTTAACTCATACAAGTCTTTCGGCCCAGAAGGCATACGTAGAAAGAACGAATTTGCTATGTCAAGGAAGAAAAGAATTTACACAGAAGAAGAGTTGGATGAACTGGAACAGCTACGTCGTAGAAATGAATGGCTGGAGACAGAGAATGCTTTGTTAAAAAAAGTGAAAGCCTTAGTCGAAGAAAGAGAAGCCCGTCTACGCGGGACTGGGCAGAAGCCATCCAAGGACTAAGGCCTCAGTATCGTCTTGATTTAATGTTGGAAATCAAGGGGATGGCTCGTTCTACTTTCTATTACAACAAGAGTGTAAAGCATGATAAATGGGCTGTAGAGCGTCAGCTGGTATATGAAATATATCATCAGAATGAAGGTCGCTATGGATATAGACGGATTCAAGCAGAACTTTGCAATCAAGGCTATGTGATAAGTGGGAAGACTGTCCGAAAGCTGATGAAAGAGGCTGGAGTCAAATGTGAGGTAAGAATCAAGAAATATCGCTCATATAAAGGTGAGATAGGTAGAGTAGCCCCTAATCTGCTTGGCCGTAACTTTCAAGCAGCAGCACCATATACAAAGCTTGTTACAGACGTGACAGAGTTTTCCTTATTCGGAAAGAAGCTTTATCTCTCACCAATCTTGGATCTTTACAATGGCGAGCTGATAAGCTATACCATATATGAACACCCGGTGCTTGATATGGTTATGGAGATGACTCAGAAAGCTATTATGGTGATAGGTAGTGACAGTAATGCAATATTACACTCGGATCAAGGGTGGCAGTACCAGCATAAAAGATATCAGGAATTACTGAAAACTAATGGCATAACTCAAAGTATGTCTAGAAAAGGTAACTGTCTGGATAATGCGGTGATGGAGAACTTTTTTGGTCTTTTAAAGTCAGAACTGCTTTACTTACAGAAGTTTGAGTCATTAGACCACTTCAAATATAAACTTGAAGCCTATTTGAAGTACTATAATGAAGATAGAATAAAGTTACATTTAGGTGGAAAGAGTCCGGTGCAATACCGTCTTACTCATCAAGTGCAAGCTAGTTAAGAAAGAGTGATGCAAGGCACCACCGCTGGCAAATATGCCCGCCAGCGGTTCAAAGCAAGCTGCGCGAGCTCAGCCTAAAGGCTCGCTCCGCCAGCTTTGTGCCCGAGTCGAAAAAATAAATGTTTAACCGTCCAAAAAAAAGGGCGCACATCAGGCAGGAGATTTTGTCCATGTTTTGGGGGTATTTCCGGGATGTTTTGCTGCAGTGATGCGTTTTGTCCATGAAATCGTGGTAAAATGAGGATATTTTGCTGTTGCGGGGATTTCGTCCTGGTTTCGGGGGTGTTTCCGGGATATTTTGCAGTGG
>JAZRKG010000103.1:0-11572 GCA_045646185.1 Butyrivibrio sp. | reverse complement strand
CTTGAAGAGCGAATAGCTGTTCTTGAAGAGTTCAAAAAGCACGATTACAGAGAAAAATGGGCTTATGAGCTTGCTTATTTATATCATCGCGTTGGACTTACTACAGAATGCGTAGAAGAATGCGATGAGATGTTTTTGTGGTTTGGAGAGGGAAGATATGTAATGAAGGCCTTAGAACTAAAGGCGCTTCATGAGCCACTTTCTCCAGAGCAGCAGGACAGATATACCAGATATAAAAGCGGCATGACAGGAGCAGTTACTGAGTCAGTGCTTGAAGAAAAGGAAGAGACAGGTGCAGAGTCTTTTCAGGTTAAACAGCCTACAAAAGAAATGCCGCCGGTTGACCAATTGTATGGACAGCAGACATCTTCTGATATGTACGCGCAACAGTACTATGCAAATCAGCAGCAGGTTGAACAGCCTGTATATGCAGCACAGAATGTATATGCGCAGGAACAGCCGTATGCAGAAACTCAATATGAGCAACAGTTTGCACCACAGTATAATGAGCCACAGTATTATTCTAACGAACCAGTTTCTGATGAAACAAAGGTATATGGACAGGTTTCTCAGGATAATGACATAGAGATAAAGCCGGTTGATGTTGGCAATTTTAATACTATAAACCTTCAGGCGGCACTTGCAGAAAGCCTTAAGGAAGTAATAGGCGATAATGATCAGAATAACGGAGACTTCGCGCCAGCAATGAATTATGCTGGAGATACAGTAGAACCAGCTATGCAGGAAGTCTTTTTCAATACTCAGGAGCAGGAACCTGAAAAGATAGCAGCCAGCATGACCTCTGAATTTGAAGCATCACTTCAAAAAGAAGATCCTATGGTCAGAGCTGCAAGCAAAAGCAGAGAATATGCATCCGCTGAACGTGACACTCAGCCACCAACAAAGAGCATTTTCAGCAGAGTTGAATTTACAGATGAGCCGCTTCAGGATGAGGTTCCAGGCGCAGTTATAAGACCTAACGTAAGATATAAGACAGATAATCATTTTGAAAATATTCTGTCTCAGGATAATGATGGCCAGATAAGCATGGTTGTTCAGGAAGAAAAACAGATTGAACAGCAGATTACTGGTCAGATCAGTATTGCTGACTTTATGAATAACTGGGAGCAATACAAAAAAGAACAGCAAAAACAGCAGCTTGACCGTATTAAGAAAAAAGTCTCTGATGAAACGGGAGATATGTTTGCTGACTTTGATGAAAAAACAAAGGCAGGCCTCCAGGAGAGAATTGAAAAAGCTATATCTGACGCGCTTTCACAGGAGAGAGAAGATAAAGCAATAGGAAGAAAAGCAAAAGAACGTCAGGAAGAACTTTTAGACGAGGCAGTTACAAGAGCTGTAGATGCAGATGATGACGATATGGAAGAGATTGAACCAGGTTCAGTAGTAAAACCAGAAAACGTTATCAAACCAGAAACAGAATATAATAATGAGCCAGAGGTTAGAGAAGAAGACGCATCAGAGGATGAAGAAAAAGAAGTAGAGGACAATGAGGAAGTTTCTGAATCAGAGACTGTAGAAGATAATTCTGTTGAAGAAGAGACAGAAGAAGATAAAGCCGAAGAACCTCAGGATGAAAATAAAGAAGAAGCTGACGAGCCAGAAACTGATGATGTAGATGGCGAAGATAAAGAAGAGACAGCTTCTGAAGCTAAGACAGAAGATAAAGATATAAAGGCTGATACTACAAACGCTAAGAAGACTGAAAAACGTGAAAAAGCTACAGATAAAGAATCACGTGAGATGGATGAAAGAGTTAGAGCCATGACTCCTGAAGAAAAGGAATTATTTGGCCCTTATATTCATCATCGTAAGTCCAGAAAACAGATTATTAAAGCGATTGATTCACTTAGTATGGCTGCATATACCAACAATGCGATTGTTACAGGTGAGGAAGGTGCCGGAACAGTTTCGCTTGCTAAGGGATTGATTAAGGCTGTGCAGGTATCTGATTCTAATTTCTCAGGAAAGGTAGCTAAGATTACTGCAAACTCTTTGAATAAAAAGAGTGTAAATACAATTTTAGAGAAGTTGTCTAATGGGGCACTGATAATCCAGCGAGCAACAGAAATGAAGCCCGACACAGTTAAAAATCTGGAGAAGGCACTTCAGAATGAGAACAGAGGAATAATCGTTATACTTGAGGATGGTAGATCAGAAATTGATAAATTCCTCGAGGACAATCCAGAACTAAGAGAAAGCTTTAATGTAAGAGTCGATATTGAAGCTCTCGATGATGATTCTTTAGTAGCTTATGCAAAGCAATATGCATTAGAAAGGGAATACGCAATTGATAACCTTGGTATACTGGCATTGCATACATGCATTGAAGAACGTCAGACTCTGGACCATGACGTTACGTTATCAGAAGTTAAGGATATAGTTGATGATGCTATTTATTATGCAGACAAGAGAAGTGTAGGACATTTTATCGATATTCTTGTAGGAAAGAGATATGATGATCAAGACATGATTATTTTAAGAGAAAAAGACTTTATGCATTGAGGGGGCGCGTATGGGCAATTCAGTATTCATATCCGAAGCTGACGAGTATTTGTTTGGGCAGGGTACTCATTACGAAATTTATAAAAAATTAGGAGCACATCCATCAGAAGAACATGGCAAAAAAGGCATGTTCTTCGCCGTGTGGGCTCCACATGCAGCTAGTGTACATGTTATAGGAAGCTTTAATAATTGGGACGAAGAAATGTACCCAATGACAAGAAGTAAATCTTGTGGCATCTACACTATTTTTATACCTGGAGTAGGAACCGGTGAGCTGTATAAATATTTGATACAAACACCTGACGGAAGAAAGCTGTATAAAGCAGACCCATTTGCAAATTACGCTGAGCTACGTCCTGGTAATGCTTCAAGAACTACAGATTTGTCAGGTTTTAAGTGGTCAGATGATAAATGGTATGATTCTGTAAAGGATAAAGATCCTAATAAGCAGCCAATCGCTATATATGAATGCCATATAGGATCATGGATGAAACATCCAGATGGAACAGAGGATGGATTCTACAATTACAGACAGTTTGCAGACAGAATTGTAGACTATCTTAAAGAAATGAAATATACTCACATCGAACTAATTGGTATTGCAGAGCATCCATATGACGGCTCATGGGGATACCAGGTAACAGGCTACTATGCACCTACAGCGAGATATGGCGAGCCAAAAGACTTTATGTATCTGGTTAATAAACTACACAAAGCTGGTGTGGGAATTATTCTTGACTGGGTTCCAGCGCATTTTGCAACGGATGAATTTGCACTTGGCAGATTTGACGGAGAATGCCTTTTTGAACATCCCGACCCAAGAAAAGGAGAGCATCCTGATTGGGGAACCAAGATATTCAACCTTGAAAGTCCTGAGATTCGTAATTTCCTGATAGCCAACGCACTATTCTGGATTAAAGAGTTCCATATAGATGGACTTAGAGTAGATGCAGTAGCATCAATGCTGTACCTTGACTATGGCAAAAAAGATGGCCAATGGGTTAGAAACAAATATGGTGAAAATAAAAACCTCGAGGCAATTGAATTCTTTAAACACTTAAATAGTGTTGTAAGAGGAACATATCCAAATGTTCTTACAATTGCTGAAGAATCTACTGCATGGCCAAAGGTAACTGCAAGACCGGAAGAAGACGGACTTGGATTTACTTTCAAATGGAACATGGGATGGATGCATGATTTTTGCGAATATATGAAGCTTGATCCATACTTCCGTAAAGGTGCACACTATATGATGACCTTTGCCATGAGCTATAATGAAGCGGAGAACTATATTTTGCCTTTATCACATGACGAAGTTGTTCACCTTAAATGCTCTATGGTGGAAAAAATGCCAGGCTATAAAGTAGATAAATACGCAAACCTGAGAGTTGGCTATACATATATGTTTGGCCATTCAGGCAAAAAGCTCTTATTCATGGGACAGGATTTCGGTCAGGAAAGAGAATGGAGCGAAAAGAGAGAACTTGACTGGTTCCTGCTTCAGGAAGACCTCAATAGAGGAATGAAGGACTATGTTAAGGACTTGCTTGAAATATATCGTAAGTATCCGGCACTCTGGAGTGTCGATAATGATTGGGGCGGCTTTGAATGGATAAATGCTGACGACCAGGATAGAAGTATTTACTCCTTCTATAGACGCGCAGAGGATGGAAAAGACGATGTGTTATTTGTCTTGAACTTTACACCTATAGAACGTCAGGGATACAGAGTAGGCGTTCCATTTGCAGGCACATATTCACATATTCTTGATAGTGCTGATACCAAATATTCTGGAGTTGGCTCACATATTCCTGGAACAATCAAAGCAGTAGAAGGTGAATGCGACAAAAAGCCATATTATCTTGAGTTTGACCTGCCAGCTTATGGTGCAGAAGTATTTAGATTTGATAATCCTGATTCAGTAAAGACCAAGTCTAAAATATCTGTAAAAAAAGAAGAAAAGAAGCCTACAAATAAAGAGAAAAAGCCAGCAGCAAAGAAAACGACTAAAAAAGCTAAAGGTTAAGTTAATAAAAGTGTATGCCGAAATAAGAGGTGACGGATGACAAATCCGTTACCTCTTTTTTATCGAAAAAATCGATTTTCAAGAAGGCGCAGGACATTACATATGAATATTAACTTTCAGACAATATCCGGTCTGGATACAAAGCAGGATAAGCTAAATACTCACATGGAAGCTGGGTATAGACCTGAATACAAACCGGGTGGAGCTTTGGCAAAAGGAAGTGCCTACGCTATTAATTTAAATTCCAATATATTAAATAACGACGCATATAATGAACAAGTGGGTAAGAGCAAAGAAGCTTTTATGGATGATGCTTCTAAAATAAACGTTACCCTTGAAGAAAACTATAAAGTTCTTATGTCCAATACCATGTCCCCAGAAGACTATGCCAAAGCGGCTGAAGAAGGATTTAATTTTAATGAAATGGATCCCGAAACAGCTGTAACCATTCTGGATAAAATAAAAACTGTTTTAGCAGAAGCAGGAACTACTATAGAAGGCTATAACGATGACCTTGATATAGAGAAATTGATAAAACTTACAGGGAATAGAAGTCTTGCAAATGCAATACAGAAGAACTTTAAAGAGACAGATACACCAATAACAAACGAAGCAGTGAAGGATATAAGCGCGGCATATGAAAGCGTATCCGGCATTACAGAATTAAGCGAAAGCATGCTGCGCTACATGACATCAAATCAAATAGAACCAACAATAGAAAATATTTATAGAGCCAATTATAGTACTAATGGTCAGACAGCATCCGGTCACGGATATTATGCACAGGATTCGCTGGGATACTATGCTCAAAAGGCAGATACCTTTAATTGGAATCAAATAGAAGATCAGGTAAAAAAAGTTGTAGAAGAAGCAGGATTTGATGTGGATAATTCCCCGGTGATTAGCGATGCCAGGTGGATAATTGAAAAAGGTTTGCCTCTTACACCTGAAAACATTGAAAAAGTTGTGGAATTGAAAAAAATAGACTTACCTTTATCAGAAGATAGTATGGTTAAGTCAGCTTTGAATGCAATTGTTAGTGGAAAAAAAGCTGCCCAAGGAAATGTACTGGAGACAGAAAACATTGTATCCAAAGCAAAGAGAATAAACGAAGAAGTAAAAAATATATCAGAAGAGGCAGTAACAAGAGTTGTTCTGGGCGGAAAAAAGTTCAATATAAAGAACTTAGATACAGAACAAAAAAATATTACTATTCAAAACACAAATAAAATAATAGAAAAACAAAACGAAATAAAGCAGGTGCAAGATTCTGAAGAAGCTATTGTAGAAAACAAGGATAATCTGCTACTAGCTAAAAAACAACTGGAAGAAATAAGATTATCGATGACAACCGAAGCTAATATCAGAATGATCCGAAAAGGCTTCCAGATTGAAACTGCTCCTATAGAAAAGGTAATACAGGAGCTTCAGAAATCATTGCGAGAAGATTATGCAGGAGAACAAATATCAGATAAGATTGCCAGAGGAAATACAGCACCTGTTGATAATGAGACCTATAAACTTGCAGTATCAAGAATAAGTTTTTTGCCAAAAGCACCAATAGCAATAATTGGTGAGATAGAAAAAAGCTTGCAGGATTCGTCATTAGATATCGTAATCAATAAGGCGCAAAACCTTGAGCAAACATATCTTAAGGCTGGAGAAATGTACGAAACACTGATGACTAAACCGAGAAAAGACCTTGGAGACAACATCAAAAAGGCCTTTAGAAATGTTGATGACATTCTTGACGATATGGGACTTACTCTGAGTGAAGATAATAGAAGAGCAGTAAGAATTCTTGGTTACAACAGTATGTTGGTGAATGCGGACAATATTGAACGTATAAAACTTTGGGATGCAAAACTAAAAAATATAGTAGATGAGCTAAATCCAGCAGCAGTTTTAAAAATGATCAGAGATGGCAAGAATCCGTTGGAAATGACTATTGATGAAACACTGGAATATCTTCATGCCAACAATAATGATGATACTAAAACGGATGATAAATATGCCAGATTTTTGTATAAACTTGAAAAAAATTCAGAAATTACTGAAGCAGAGCGAAAATCATTTATTGGTATATATAGATTGTTTAATAACCTTGAAAAGACTAACAATTCTGCTATCGGCATGCTTCTTGAAGCTGGAAGTGAAATGACTTTAAATAATCTGCTAACAGCCAATAGAAATATAAAAGTAGTGTCAAAAGGAATGGATTATACAGTTGATGACTCTTTTGGAGGAGTTGATCTTAAAAATAAAAAATTAGGAAATACTATATCAGATCAGATAAATAGTGCGTTTGAATATTATGTTTCAAAAGCAAGAAACATATTTAACAAGATTGAACCTGAAAAATTACATGCTTTTAATCCTAAACCGGAAACAACTATACCGGAATTATCTGATGCTATGGATGAGCTCGAAGAGAATAAAGAGCTTAATGAAGCATATTACAGGGAGCAGGTGCAGCAGATAAGAACCACCATGAACGCAAAAGATGCACAGGCAAGTATAGATGAACTAATGGTTAATGACATTATGATTAGTTCGGATAATATCAAAGCCATGATTGCACAGCGTTCCGGATATCGCGGAAGGACATCTCTATGGGAAAAAGTACTTGAACAGGATGAAAATTTAGAGAAAGAAATTACTTCCATGCGAGATGAACTTGACGAGGAGAATTTTGAAGAAAAATATCTTTCCCATATTGTTCAGATTCAAAATCGATTATCCGAAATAGTAAATGAAGATGCTGAAAAGTATATAGACATAAAAGCGCTTGCACTGATAAATAAACAATTAACTCTAACGACGAGTTTGTCACAAAATAAAAATTATGACATTCCAATAGAAATAGATGGACAGAAAGTTTCAATGCATGTTCTCTTAAAAGAAGACAGTTCAAAAGGAACAAAATTGGAAGCCAGCGTAAGAACAGAGGATTATGGTTATTTATCAATGGCTATGCAGGAAAAGGAAGGCAGAATAGAAGGCGCAATAATGACTGACCGGGGTGAAAATGCTGATCAGGCAGAATATATGAAACAGGTAAAAGAAAGACTAATAGAAAACCTGTCTAATGCTTATCCACAATATAGTGTTAGTGAGCAGGAAATAGTTTTATTATACCGGGCAACAGATCCAGGCCGGCTGATCACCGGATCGGGAAACGGATTTTCCGATACTAGAGTTTTATTAGGAATGGCAAAAGCTTTTTTACAAGCATTATAAGATCGGAGGATCCACATGAAAATTAACTACAACGTATCAGCGATGATAGCCAATAATGCACTTCAGACAAATGACAGTCTGCTATCAGATTCAATCGAAAGACTCTCAAGTGGTCTTAAAATAGCAAATGCAAAAGACAATCCATCTGGTCTTGCTATGTCAAGAAGAATGAATGCTCAGATTAAAAGCTTAAACGTAGCTGATGATTCGTCGAATGATGGAATATCGGTCATTGAAACAGCTGATGGAGCTTTATCAGAAATTCATGACATCTTACAGCGAATGAACGAGCTTGCAATCCAGGCAGCCAATGGAACAGTTAGTGCAAATGATAGAAAGAATATTCAAGATGAAATCGATCAGTTAAAAGATGAAATAGAGAGAATTGCTGAATCAACACAATTTAATGGACAAAACCTTCTGGATGGCAGTTTTGATCTTAAAGGATATGCAACTATTAAAACTTCAGGTTCTGAAAGCTTTATTACCAATTCAGCAATAAAGGTAAATTCTTATTCAGATAAAATGGATGCTGACGTATACACAATTGGTGCTTATTATGATAGTGAAGTGGGCGACTATACTGGAACAGGAATAAATCTGGAATTTGATTCCTACGATCTTGTAACATTAGTAGATGAAAATGGTTATGCAGAATCTGAACAGACTGTTAACGTCTATGGCTCAGACGGCTCTGTGTACATGGAAGATGCTTCAGTTAGTGTAATAGATGATATAGTGACTATAAAAGACCAAAAAGGTCATGAAATCAATTTAAAAGTAACTACCAGTATAAGTTTAAACGACATTATTCAGCTGGATTTAACAGCCAAAGGCGCAATGACAATGCAGGTTGGAGCAAATGAAGGTCAGACCCTTGATATTAGGATTCCAAAAACAAGTCTTGCAAATTTAGGGCTCGAATATGTTGATTTTACAAGAACAATAGAAGAAGATGTAGCCTATAATGTGTCATTACTGACCGCAGATGATGATACAACAACAGCTTCCTGGGAAGCAATTGTAAATAGTGAGACTCCGGGAACAGATGAAACTTCAGGTTATAAGTATTATCTCAATACATATATAGAGAACAATTCTGAGGCTGACGATGTTGAAGACTATCAGGCAATAGTCAATAAAATCGATGAAATATCTGCAAAGACTGATCTGGTTGGCAATGAATATACTTCTGAACAAAAGATAGAACTTTTTGCTAACACATATTATGTTACTAAGGATGTACAGGAACAGCTTGATGCTACAATAGCTGATGAAAGTCTTACAGATGAACAAAAAGGAATCAAGATTTTCAACATTCTGACAACTTCAGAAGAAAGTGGACGAATAGCACCATATACAGGTGTGGACGACGCAATAACCAGAATTGGAAATGCAATAAATGAAGTATCATCGATCAGAAGTAGACTTGGTGCATATCAGAACAGGCTTGAGCACACAACAAGAAGCATAAACGTAACAACTGAAAACATGACAGCTGCATACTCGAGAATAATGGATGTAGATATGGCAGAAGAAATGACTGTATATTCAACTCAGCAGGTTCTTTCTCAGGCAGGAACATCCATGCTGGCACAAGCAAATGAAAGGCCTTCGCAGGTACTTACACTGTTACAGTAAAAAATGTTGAGAAAGAGTAGGTAATGTCATGAATACTGAGCAGAAAAAAAGCTATACCAGAAGAATAACAAATGCAAACAAAACACAGATGATTACAATATTGTATGAAATGGTACTTGATTACTTAAATGATTCAGAAAAAGCATTTAATAATACAGATTTCGCCCAATATGAAATTGAAATAAAGCGTGCTCAAAACTGTATAGATGAGCTTATAAATTCAATAAATGAACAATATGAACTTGGAAGAAATCTTAAAAGTATATATTTGTTTGAAAAAAAGCAGTTATTAAGGGCACTTTACAAAAGAAATGTAGAATATTTAAACCAGGCAGAAAAAATATTCAATCAATTGCGAGAAGCATATTCAATTTTAGAAAAAGAGGATACAAGCAATCCAGTGATGATAAATACACAGGAAGTTTATGCAGGAATGACCTATGGTAAATATAGTATTCTTGAGAATATGACCTTCAATAACAATAGGGGATATCGTGCTTGAAATACTGAAAAAGTAGATTTCATATTAATCATTAGAAGAAAGCAGAGGCAAACAGATGTTTTTTGTAACATCCTTTACCCCTGCTTTTTCAATGCTTTAAAGAATTCAGGAAGGACATTTTAAAACATCGCATCACAAAAACTAGTGCATTTTATACAAAAATATATTTTTATGATTTTTACTATTTACAAAATATCGAATTGCTGTTATTATCAGTTTCGCGTTCAGGGAATGATAAAACGTTCACAATAACCATCTTGGTTGATAGAGTTATGTGAGAAGCATTCTTTTGAATATAACTGATACATCTGCTAGGCCGGAGCTGGTATCAGTAAAAAGTAATATGTCAAATATATCTTTTGAAATCGGCTATCCACATTGCTAACACAAACGCGTTAACGACTGCTGATCGAAATCCGTTTGTTTTATGCATTTTGGCGTTCTGCCTGAGGAAATCACCCTCCGGATACTGTGCTTCACATAGAAAGCTAACATGAACGTCGTTTGTGATTAGTGGAAAAATTATTGGTAAAACCAAATTACTAATGTATGCATAGCTTATTGCAAGGAGTTGGGATGCTTTGTGATCAGGCAGGCAGCATAGTAATTTGGAACCAATAAATTTAATTTATTTCAATTGGTCAAGCCAGAACCTTCAAGTTCTGCATATAAGTACTTTTTTTCAAAAGGCTTATACCCTTTATATATTTTTTAGGAGCAAACATATGAAAAATAGGGACATAATCGCCATTTGTGACGAAGAATCCGAATATTGTTATTTATTGGATTCATATTTAAGAGCAAATTTAAACTTACCCTTTGAAATCTTTGATTTTACAAATGTTGAAAGTTTATTGGAATTTGAAAAGAAACAGGATATTGCAGTACTTATAATTTCAGCAAGTGCATATAAGGAAATTGGAGAAAGTATATGCTCAAACGTATTGCTTTTACAGGATGATGAGATGCTGGAACAGTATGTTGCTGAAGAAGATAACACTATATACATAAGTAAATATGTTTCTAGCAAAGTAATATTAAACAGTTTACTTGAAGTATGCATGGAAATGCCTGGAAACATTGGTGGCGGAACCAAAAATTATGGAAAAATCGAAATGATTGGAACTTATACACCATTAGACAAAAATGCGCAGATGGCCATAGCAATGGAAATAGCAGCATTAATGGCAGAAAAGGAAAAAACACTATTCATCGATCTTGAACCATTTTCCTGTATGGAATTGTATTGTGGTGAAAGCTATCATGAAACAATTGCAGATCTAATGTATTACCTGGAATGTAATCCGGATAAATTTTTATTGTACTTTGATAGAATATGCCAGGATTATAAAAAACTTAAAGTGATCCCGCCGGCTGTTGCACCAACATTTTTACAAACAATATCCAAAAAACAATGGGAAAAATTGATAAAAGAGATATGTGATAAAACAGATATAAAGAAAATAGTAATAAATATGTCAGAGTTGGTGGATGGCTTATACGAGTTTTTATCCGAATGTGGAAAAGTATATACAGTTGTGAACGATGATGCTATATCGCAAAATGTTTTGCACCAATATGAAGCCTTGCTCAAAGAAAACGAATATGAAAAAATAATAGCCATCACGAAAAATATA
>JAZRKG010000102.1:0-42042 GCA_045646185.1 Butyrivibrio sp. | reverse complement strand
CACTTATGCATGTTATTGCAGCAAAAGCGGTTTGTTTTAAAGAAGCATTAGATCCAGCATTTAAGGAATATCAGCAGGGCGTTATAGATAACGCACAAGCTCTTTGCAAAGGACTTATGGATAGAGAAATCAAGATTGTATCAGATGGTACAGATAATCATTTAATGCTTGTTGACCTTACTCCATTTGAATTAACAGGTAAGGCTACAGAAAAGCTTCTTGATGCAGCTCATATTACATGTAACAAGAATACAATTCCTAACGATCCAAAGTCTCCATTTGTAACAAGCGGTATCAGACTTGGAACACCGGCTGTTACAACACGTGGATTCACAGTAGAGGATATGGATAAAGTAGCTGAGGCTATTTCCATCGTAATTAAGGAAAAAGGAACTCAGAATGACAAGGCTCGTGCAATTATTAAGGAATTGACAGACAAATATCCACTTATCTGAAAAATTTAATGTAAGAGAGATTATATCGAGGGCGCTCAGCAAAAAAATGATTTGCCGAGCGCTCTTTTACTATATAGCGTATGTTGTAAGAATTGCTCAAAAAATATATACAATTCAAAAAGAATACAGAAAATATAAAGAATATACAACAAAAATCTAAAAAAGATTAATATTATTGCAAAAATGTATTGACAATTCTCTGCAGGTTATATATAATACAAACATAAAGAAACACAAGAGACGAAATACTTCGGAACACCGAAAGAAAGGCAGGTACACTCCAAAAGGATATTTAGTTTAAAGACTACAGAAAGAGAGGTACACTCCACCAGAAAGTTGATTGAGTTTCAGTTTTTTTAGAATCATGACATGGTCGAGTACATGACAGAGTGGTGATCGATGGAGAAGAAATATGGTTCCACCGCCACAGCATAATGAATGCAAAGGTTAATGGAAAGAGGTGTCAGGAATTTGGAGGACGGTCCATTGGACACAGAATCACGATTAGAAGAAGTAAGTAGTTGTAAAGAGAAGTGACGAAAGCAAGGTATTTAGTAGTAAAGGCTTTCGTCACTTCTCTTTTTATGATACACTGAAAGTGTTTAAAAATACTTAAGGAAAGAAGTCTTGAGATACTGATATATTGTCAGTACTGCATTTTGAGGGGAAAAAATGTCAGAAAAAAGAGAAAATCAGGATTACGACGAGAAAAGAGAACTTAGAAGACAGCGAAGGGTTAGGAGCCAGATAACAGCTTATCTGATATTTGCAGCCATACTTGTAGTGGTTATAGGTGGATGCTTCCTGGGAGTTAGGGCTATAGCAGGGAAGATAGGAGATATAAAAGCTGAGCAGGAAGAAGCGATTGCACAAGCGCAGGCTGAGGCTGAAGCAGCAGCGGAGACCACAATAGCAGCACCTGAAGAGACTATAGTGGAAGAAGTCACTACTGAAGATGATATGCTCTCCCAGATAGTAGAAGCATGCATTGCAGAGATGCCTATAGAAGATAAGGTGGCAGGACTTTTTATAATTACACCGGAACAGCTTACTGGAGTTAATGCAGCAGTAAAAGCTGGAAGTGGTACACAGGAAGCTCTTTCAAATTATGCAGTAGGTGGACTTGTTTATTCATCAAAAAATATAAATAGTACAGATCAGATTTCTACTATGCTTTCACAGACTGAGGCTATGAGTAAGTATCCAATCTTCCTTGCAGTTTCAGAAGAAGGCGGAGATTTTAATACAGTTGCAGATGCTCTTGGTATTGCAAGTGCTTCAAATGCACAGGACATTGGGACAAGCGGAACATCTGATGCCGCGTATGATGCAGGAATAACAATTAGCTCATATCTTAATATGTATGGCTTTAATCTGGATTTTGCACCATATTGCAATCTGTCCGAATATACAAGATCGTTTAATTCAGATGCTACGGTAGCGGCAGACATGGCATCTTCTTTTGCCATAGCATTAGAAGATACAGGGGTCAGTGCTTGTATGAAGTATTTTCCGGTATATGCAGATACTGATGACGGACTGGAAACAACGGATAAGACATTGGAAGAACTTAGAGAATCCGAGTTTGTTCCTTTTGAAGCAGGAATAGCTAATGATGTTGATATGATAATGATCAGTAACGCATCAGCACCTCAGGCTACAGGTGATAATACGCCATGCTCTTTATCATCAGTAATTATTTCAGATGTCTTGAGAACAGAATTGGGATATAACGGAATTGTTATAACTGGCGAGCTTGCACAAAGTGCCATAACAGATTATTACACATCTGCTGAAGCTGCAGTCAAAGCGATTGAAGCAGGAGCAGATATGCTGTACATGCCAGAGAACTTTGAAGAAGCTTATCAGGGACTTTTGGAAGCTGTTAATAACGGCGAGATTTCAGAAGAGAGAATTGATGAATCTTTAAAGAGAATCTACAGAGTTAAATATGCAGATAAAATAGATGAATAATAAATAAAATTAGGAAGCGGTGATGAATGGTATTTTCATCACCGCTTTTAAGTGGCTCTGCGCGTTTAATAAATGATGCAGAAGCATCCGCGCTTGTCGCCAGGATGCCATTAGCGGCATCCTTTATAAAAAGTATAAGCAGAAGCACGCTGCAACTGCCTATGCCTGTTAAACAAGAGAATCAAACATTGAAGCAGTACTTGTTCCGTAGTTATAGGAACCACTTGAAGTATAGCTGGAGCCTGATGTTGAAGCTGCACTGGCTGCACCACTTTCGATCAGAGATGCTGCAGATGAAACCTGATATGCGTATCCGCTGCTTCCACCAAATACATTTTTGACAGATTCCATACTGGAGGCTTTCAGCTTGTCGGAGTCTACGGTTAATGTTCCGTCACTGTTGGTGTTTATGCCAATTTGTGACAATGCATCTTCGTAGTTGGAGGTTACTTTTTTGAGATAACCTGTACGAGCACTAACTGTTGCGTCAGTAACTTTTCCTGTACTGTTTAATAATGCATTATAATCTTTTACAAAATCTTTTACTGCGGAAGTTACCTTTGAAGAATTGTAATCATAGGTCATGTTTCCGCTTTCTGAATCTCTTACATATTCCTTGGTAAAAACAGAAGCTGAATTGGACGAACTAAGTTTATCAGCTGCATCCTGCAGGTTGTCGGATTTGGCTACCACATTGCTGTACGCCTTGCTATCCGAAGTAACAGTACTACTCTTACTGCTTGAAGCTGAAGTAGAAGATGTGCTTTCAGAGCTGTCACTATCACTATCATCAGATCCTATTTTTGAATAATAGGCTTTTACCAGCTTACCATAGCTTCCGTTACGAATGCTGGCATAGTCTGCGAAGGAACTTGTAAGCGAAGATAAGTTATTTGAAGAATTACCCGAAAGACTGCTAAATAATGTTGAGTAATCCATATTTACGTTTATGCCCATAATCATCACTCCTTTGATTATATAAACGCCATCCTGGCAGATATAGTATCTCTACTTAACTTATATCATGAGCATAAACGATATCCAATTAAATAACGATTAAATGTTGGTAAAAGTTTAGATAAGAGTTACTGCTTTATCATCAGCCGGCACGTAGCTGCGTCTGAGCAATAAGTTATTCCGGGTATTGATGTGTGAAGTCTGAATACTATAGTATAGTTATAGAGAATCTGGGATTATTTTGGAGGCTTATGAATATTAATTTATTGACTAAATTGTCCGCAATAACAGCTGAAGAACAGGCTATATTAAACGGTCAGCAGGATATAGACAGATCTTTTTATTTTAGTTCTGACAAAAAAGTAAGTCCTGATGAGGATGATGAAGTAGATTCTAATCGGGTACTTCAGGATGGAAAGCTTATTGATATACGTCCACATGTGCGCTTTGTCCATTTTCCTGAACATACCCATAATTATGTGGAGTTCATATATATGTGCCAGGGGCAGACAACGCATATTATTGACGGACAGAAAATTGTCTTAAGGCAGGGAGATTTATTGTTTATGAATCAGCATGCGAGGCAGGAAATAGAGCCTGCAGGAAGATATGACATTGCTGTCAATTTTATGATTCTCCCTGATTTTTTTGATGTTGCATTCCAAATGCTGGGGAGCGACCCTAATCCTTTGCGAGACTTTATAATAGGATGTCTTACAAAAGAGAATTCTAATAGTAACTATCTGCATTTTCATGTGGCTGATATATTGCCTATACAGAACCTTATGGAGAACATGATATGGAACATGCTCTATAATGAAAACGGACAGCAGCAGCTTAATCAGACCACTATGGGGCTGCTTTTTCAGACACTTTCCAATCATACAGATCTTCTAAATGTTTCTGCAAAGTCATATGATCAGGAGCTTGTATTTAGCATTTTGAGATATATTGAACATGAATACAGGATAGCTTCGCTCACAGAATTTTGCAAAGCAAACAATACTGACAACTATACCATCAGTAGGCTTATCAAGAAAAGCACCGGACATAACTTCAAGGAACTTCTGCAAAACAAACGGCTGACGGAAGCTGCACATCTGCTTAAAACAACCAACATTCCTGTAGCAGATATTTCTGAAATGGTCGGTTATGACAATACCAGCTTTTTTCATAGACTCTTTCGAAGAATTTACGGTTGTAGCCCTAGAGATTATCGTCTAGCAAACTGGTCTGAATGAATACTGACAAAATACCACATGTTTTAATGAAAAAAATGTGTAAACTCCACAAAAATGACTACTGTTTTTGTTGTATTTAGCACAAATATGCCCGCAGATTGTTGACATCCAACATCAGCGGGCATATACTTTATCTGAAGATGTGGTTTTATGTGGATTTTGTGAGGGTTCGTGTGGTTTTGGGAGGTTTCTGATGGCTTACAATAGTACCAGATGTGATAAAACAACAAGAATAGACAGACTAAAAGAGGTATTATTTGCAAAAATGCCTGAAATTGAGGCAGCCAGAGCAAAACTGGTTACCGAATCTTATAAAATGACAGAAGGACAGCCTATTGTCATTAGGCGTGCCCTTGCGTTCAAACATATCTTAGAAAATATTCCCATCATTATCAGAGAGGATGAACTGATTGTGGGTAGCACCACAATAGCTCCAAGAGGGTGTCAGACATATCCTGAATTTTCCTATGAATGGCTTGAGGCGGAGTTTGATACAGTAGACACTCGCGAAGCAGACAAATTTCATATTGAGAAAAAAACTGCTGAAGAGATAAAAGAAGCGAATAAATACTGGAAAGGTAAGACAACTTCCGAATTAGCATTAAGCTACATGGCACCTCAGGCAATAAAGGCCATGAATCATAATGTATTTACTACAGGAAACTATTTTTACAACGGAGTAGGACATGTAACGGTAAAATATTGGGAAGTTCTTGAAAAAGGCTACGAAGGCATCATGAAGGACATAGCCTTGGAGCTTAATGAGACCAAACCTGGTGATGCTGATTACGCAACTAAGAGCAGGCTCTTTCAGGCAATGCTTATTAGCTGTCAGGCAGTAATAGATTATGCCAAAAGATATGCTGTCAGAGCACAGGAAATGGCTAATAGCGAGAAAAATCCAAAAAGAGCAGCTGAGCTTAGAGTAATAGCTCAAAACTGCCAAAGGGTGCCGGCTAAGGGTGCTACAAGCTTTTATGAAGCCTGCCAGTCATTTTGGTTTATACAACAGCTTTTGCAGCTTGAGTCCAGTGGACACTCTATTTCTCCAGGCAGATTTGATCAATACATGTATCCATTTTTTAAAAAGGATATTGAATCAGGAACCTTAAAAAGAGAGTTTGCTCAGGAACTGATCGATTGTATATGGATAAAACTTAATGACTTAAATAAATGCAGAGATGCAGAAAGCGCCAAGGGATTTGCAGGATACTCATTATTTCAGAATCTTATAGTGGGCGGACAAACTGCAGAAGGACTTGATGCAACCAATGATTTGTCCTTTATGTGTCTGGATGCATCCATTCATGTGCATTTGCCTATGCCATCTCTTTCCATCAGAGTATGGAATGGAAGTCCTCAGGAATTGCTGATTAGAGCTGCAGAGGTTACAAGAACAGGTGTAGGTCTTCCTGCATATTACAATGACGAAGTTATTATTCCGTCTCTTATGAACATGGGAGTTACCATGGAGGAGGCTAGAAATTACGGAATCATAGGATGTGTTGAACCTCAGGTACAGGGTAAGACATGGGGATGGCACGATGCAGCATTTTTTAATATGTGCAGACCTGTTGAAATGGTATTTACCGGCGGCTTTGACATGGGCGAGCAGATAGGTCCAAAGACAAAACCTGTTGAGGAAATGACAAGCTTTGAGGAGTTCTATGATGCTTACAAAACTCAGATGAATTATTTTATTGAACTTTTGGTTAACTCTGACAATGCTATTGATCAGGCTCACAGAGAAAGAATGCCATTACCTTATTTATCAACAATGATTGATGACTGCATCAAACGAGGCAAAACTCCGGAGCAGGGTGGAGCAATCTATAATTTTACAGGGCCACAGGGCTTTGGCATAGCAAATATGGCTGACGGATTATATGCGATTAAGACCTTGGTATTTGAGGAAAAGAAATTCACTCTTTCTGAGTTAAAACGAGCCATTATGTTTAATTATGGTGAAGAGCCTGAAAAGAATACTATTGGTCAGCTTGCAGGTCAGGTGAGCGCAGAAATGCTTAAAGAAGGCGCAAGGCCAGATACGGCTGTTGTAGAAAAAGCAGTATCTGCAATGCTTTCATCTGTCACAGATAAAGAAAAAGAAAGATTTAAAGAAATCAGGAGGCTGATAATTGAAGCGCCGAAATTCGGAAATGACGATGAAGAAGTAGACGCTTTTGCAAGGGATGTAGCATACACCTATACCAAGCCTCTTCTAAAATATAAAAATCCAAGAGGTGGAAGATTCCAGGCAGGACTTTATCCGGTGTCTGCAAATGTTCCTCTTGGAGCACAAACCGGTGCAACACCTGATGGAAGGCTTGCAGGAACTCCTGTGGCAGATGGGGTTTCACCTTCAGCAGGAAGAGATGTACATGGACCTACTGCAGCAGCAAATTCAGTTGCCAAATTGGACCATGGCATTGCTTCAAACGGAACACTATACAATATGAAATTTCATCCTACTGCCCTTTCTGGCGATGAAGGACTTAACAATTTTGTCAGCCTGATCAGAAGCTTCTTTGATCAGAAGGGCATGCATATGCAGTTTAATGTGGTTTCAAAGGAAACTCTTTTAGATGCTCAGAAGAATCCTGAGAAATATAAAGGATTGGTGGTGCGTGTAGCAGGCTATTCCGCACTTTTTACCACATTATCAAAAAGTCTTCAGGATGACATTATCAGAAGAACTGAAATGGGGTTCTGATATGGAAGATTTATCAAATGTAAAAGGTCGAATCTTTGATATTCAACGATATTCCATTCATGATGGACCTGGAATAAGAACCATTGTGTTCTTAAAGGGGTGCGTGCTTAGATGCAAATGGTGCTGCAACCCTGAGAGTCAAAGCTATGAGATAGAGAAAATGCTGGTGGATGGAAAGGAAAAGATAATTGGAAGGGATGTAACTGTCAGTGAAGTAATGAAAACAGTCATGAAAGATTCCAATTATTACAGGAGGTCTAAAGGAGGACTTACTCTTTCGGGCGGAGAGAGCCTGTGTCAGCCGGATTTTGCATATGCTCTGTTAAAAACTGCCAAAACAAACGGAATCAATACAGCGATGGAATCAATGGCCTGCGCCAGTTATGACAAAATCGAAAAGCTATTGCCGTATCTTGATACTTATTTAATGGATATAAAACATACAAATCCGGATAAACATAAAGAGTTCTGCGGAAGAGATAACCTCCTCATGCTTGAAAACGCAAGACTTGTTGCGGAAAGTGGACTCACAAAGCTGGTTGTCAGAGTTCCGGTGATACCAACCTTTAATGATACTGTGGATGAAATTGCAGATATTGCAAGATTTGCGGATAAGCTTAAGGGTGTTACGAGAATACATCTGCTACCATATCACAGGCTGGGACAGGATAAATACGCAGGTCTTAATAGAAAATATGAACTGGAAAATATACTTCCACCGGAAATTGAACATATGGCAATGCTGAAGAAGACTGTTGAGAATGTCTCTAAGCTGGATTGCCGAATAGGAGGTTAACTTGGCTTACTTACATATGGAAGATGAAAGGTACCAGCGCATTATACAGGAATATGTGCCGGGGCGCCAGGTGACACTGGCTCATATAATAGCAAGTCCTGATGAAATACTATACCGTAAGCTGGGGCTAGATCCGAAACTGGATTATGCCAAGGCGGCCATAGGAGTAACAACTGTCACTCCTTCGGAGACAGCGATTATCATGGCTGATATTGCGATGAAAGCCAGCGGTATAGAGATAGGATTTGTGGACAGATTTTCGGGCTCACTGATCTATACGGGAACTGTTAGTGAGGTTGAGGCTGCAATGACGGCTCAGCTTGAATATGTCAAAAATAAGCTTGGATATACAATTTGTGAGGTGACTAAGACTTGAGAAAGCTAATTCTCATGGGAAGAAGCCATGCAGGTAAAACAACACTTACCCAGGCACTTAGAGGTGAGGAAATTCACTATTACAAAACTCAGGATATTCACAATTACGAATCAGTTATAGACACACCTGGAGAATATGCCCAAAGCCACAGGCTGGGCAAGGCACTTGCTTTATACACTTATGAGGCTGATGTAGTAGGAATACTGGTTGCGGCAAATGAACCCTATAGCCTTTTTCCACCTGGAGTCAGTGCACAAGCTAATAGAGAATGCATCGGAATAGTTACTAAAATTGACAGAGAGGACGCTAATGTTCCGTTGGCTGACAGATGGCTTGAGCTTGCAGGCGTAACTAAGATATTTCACGTAAATTCCCTTAAAGGAGAGGGTGTTGCGGAAATTATAGATTATTTAAATAGTTAGAAAGTTTTTAAGGAGGATCTTATACAATGGTAAACGAAATGGAAATCAAAAAACAGATATGTGACATTGGTAAGAGGATTTACAATCGAAACATGGTTGCAGCCAATGACGGAAACATTTCTGTAAAGCTTAATGATCATGAATTTTTGTGCACACCAACAGGCGTTTCTAAGGGTTTCATGACACCGGAATTCATATGTAAGGTTGATGAAAAAGGAAACGTTATTCAGGCGAACAAGGGCTTTAAGCCATCATCTGAAATCAAGATGCACATGAGAGTATATGAGAAGAGACCTGACGTAGGTTCTGTTGTACACGCTCATCCTATGTATGGAACAGCATTTGCTATTGCAGGTATTCCACTTACACAGCCAATCATGCCTGAGGCTGTAATAGCTCTTGGTTGTGTTCCAATCGCTGAATACGGTACACCTTCAACAATGGAGATTCCTGACAATCTTGAAAAATATCTTCCATACTTTGATGCAGTTCTTCTTGAAAACCATGGAGCACTTACCTGGTCAACAGATTTGAATGCTGCATATATGAAGATGGAATCTTTGGAGTTTTATGCTGAGCTCCTATATAAATCCAAGATGCTTGGAGGACCAAAGGAATTTGATGAGGTTAATATCAAAAAGCTTTATCAGATCAGACAGAAGTTTGGCATGCCAGGTAAACACCCTGCAAATGTGTGTCTTAATAAGAGTGGAACAAATTGCCATAACTGTGGAGGCTCTTGCCAAGATATCGACAGAACAATGCCGGGTTATCAGTATGATTTTTCTGATTCAGGAAATAGCACAGCAGGCACAAGCTCTGTTACAGAGGAACAGATTGCTGCAATCGTAAAGAACGTACTTGCAAACATGAAATAGAAAGCCGGTATAAAATATGAACTTATCAGAAAGCCAAATTCAATCCATAGTGACTTCTGTGATGTCCACCATCAAGGCTCAGGAAAGCAAAAACGGCTGCCATGGCGTGTTTGAAGATATGAACGTGGCAATCGAGGAAGCAAAGAAGTCACAAAAAATAGTGGCCAGGATGTCAATCGATCAACGTGAAAAAATTATTTCAAGACTCCGAACCAAAATTAAGGATAATGCCGAAACACTTGCCCGCATGGGTGTTGAGGAAACTGGCATGGGAAATGTGGGAGATAAGATTTTAAAGCATGTGCTTGTGGCTGAAAAGACCCCAGGTACTGAGGATATCAAAACACTTGCATGGTCTGGAGACAGAGGACTGACCCTCGTTGAGATGGGACCATTTGGAGTAATCGGAGCAATTACACCGTGCACCAATCCTTCAGAAACAGTGCTTTGCAATACAATGGGAATGCTGGCAGGAGGAAATACTGTTGTATTTAATCCTCATCCTCAGGCTGTAAGGGTAAGCCAGTTTGCAATCAACCTATGTAATGAGGCATCCCTTGAATGCGGAGGACCTGACAATATTGCGGTTACAGTATTTAAGCCAACGCTTGATTCTTCTGCAATTATGATGAAGCACAAGGACATTCCTTTACTTGTTGCAACAGGTGGGCCGGGAGTTGTTACGGCAGTACTCTCAAGCGGAAAACGAGGAATTGGTGCAGGAGCAGGAAATCCGCCTGCATTTGTAGATGAAACAGCGGACATAAAGAAAGCTGCAGCAGACATTGTAAATGGATGCACATTTGACAATAATCTTCCTTGCATAGCTGAAAAAGAAGTTGTAGCAGTTTCATCTATCTGCGATGAACTCATGAAATACATGATAGAAGAAAATGGTTGTTATCTGGCATCCAAAGAGATACAGGACAAACTGATAGCTACTGTCATGAATGAAAAGGGCGTACTTAATCGCAAATGCGTGGGCAGAGATGCCAGAACGCTCCTTAAGATGGTAGGCGTGGATGCACCAGAGGGTACTCGCTGCATCATATTTGAAGGTGCCAAGGAACACAAGCTTATTACGACAGAGCTAATGATGCCAATACTTGGTGTAGTAAGAGTAAAGAATTTTGAAGAGGGCGTGGCAACTTCCGTATGGCTGGAGCATGGTAACAGACATTCAGCGCATATTCATTCCAAGAATGTGGATAGAATTACGGAATATGCCAGAGCATTAGATACAGCTATTTTGGTAAAAAATGGTCCAAGCTATGCAGCACTCGGTTTTGGAGGCGAAGGCTTCCCAACCTTTACCATAGCGTCAAGAACCGGCGAAGGACTTACCTCAGCAGCTACTTTTACAAAGAGAAGACGCTGCACAATGAGTGACAGTCTATGTATAAGATAAATGTGGAGGAAAAACGATGGAAATGAATGCAGCTCAGGTTGAAGCTATTGTAAAATCAGTGCTTAACAACCTTAGTGGTGATACTACATCTCCAGCATCGCATTCTATTCCAAGTACTGTTAAAGTAGGCTTTTTGACAGCACTTGGCAAGATGGAAATCAAAGAATACCCAATGCCTGAAGTTGGGGATGATGACATCCTGGTAAAAGTAGAAGGATGCGGAATTTGCGGTACAGATGTACACGAATATAAAAGAGATCCGTTCTCACTTATTCCAGTCGCACTCGGACATGAGGGAACAGGTGAGATAGTAAAGCTAGGAAAAAATGTTAAGGTAGACTCAGCGGGAAAACCTGTTGGGGTAGGCGATAAGATTGTAACCTGCATGATTTTCAAGGATGACCCCAATATTACAATGTTTGACTTAAACAAGAAGAACGTTGGTGGGGCAGATGTATATGGTCTTCTCCCGGATGACGATGTACACGCAAATGGATGGTTTTCAAATTACATTCTTATCAGAGGCGGACTCGGATCCACTTTCTTTAATGTGTCAGATTTGGATCTGGATTCAAGAATACTGATTGAGCCATGTGCAGTGCTTATACATGCAGTTGAGAGAGCAAAGTCCACCGGAATATTAAGATTTAATTCCAGAGTTGTAGTACAGGGATGTGGACCAATCGGACTTATCTGCGTGGCAGTATTAAAGACACTGGGAATTCAGAACATTGTTACGGTTGATGGAAATCCTCAGAGATTGGAATTTTCCAAGAGACTTGGAGCAACCGGTACAGCAAACTTTAAAGATTTTGATGGGATTGAAGGTCTTACAAAGGGTGTATATGATGCTTTTTCAGGCCATCTCGCAGACTTTGGCTTCCAGTGTACAGGCTCACCCGCAGGACATTCTAATATATATAAGTTCATCAGAAATGGTGGCGGCTTATGCGAATTAGGATTCTTTATCAACGGCGGAGATGCAACAATCAATCCTCATTTTGACATCTGCTCTAAGGAGCTTACAGAGGTTGGATCCTGGGTATATACGCTTCGTGATTACGCTACAACATTTGATTTCCTTAAGGGAGCAAAGGCAATAGGACTTCCAATGAGTGAACTGATTACGGATAAATATCCTTTAAGCAGGATAGATGAGGCATTCCAGAAAGCGGCCAGCATGACAGGACTTAAGATTGCTGTCATGGCTGAAGATTTAGCATAGGATAGACATTATGGATGAAAGAGCAGTAGGAATTCTTGAGGTATACGGACTTGTCTGTGCGTTCCTTGCGGCAGATGCAGGAGTTAAAGCAGCCAACGTTACCCTTGAACCTTTTGACAAAAATAAACCTGCAAATGCAGATTCTCTTCCGGTTCCTTTACTTGTAACAATCAAGTTCAGAGGAAATGTTGAGGATGTGACAGCAGCAGTAGAGGCTGGAAAGGCAGTTGCAATGGCGCATACAGGAGTGGTTGTCAGTCATGTTATTGCAAGACCCACAGCAGATACGCTAAAGATGCTTGGAATATGCGCTTTTGATGTTAATTAAGTACAGTTTTTAATTCAGAAATACCTGAATTATGAGAGGCTCTTATAGGAGTTTTAGCGAGTAAAAGAAACAGTAAAATAGAATGATTTGAAAAATGGAGGTAATTGAAATGTCACAGGAAGCATTGGGAATGGTTGAAACAAGAGGTCTTACAGCTGCAATTGAAGCAGCAGATGCAATGACAAAATCAGCAGAGGTAACACTTGTAGGAACTGAGAAGATTGGTTCAGGACTTGTTACAGTAATGGTAAGAGGAGATGTAGGTGCTGTTAAGGCTTCTGTAGAAGCAGGAGCAGCTAGTGCATCAAGACTTGGAGAGCTTGTTGCTCAGCACGTAATCCCAAGACCACATACAGATGTAGAGAAGATTCTTCCAGGATTTTCCAAGTGAGATAGCTTATGGAAAGTAAAGGAACATCTTACGGATTAATTGAGGTGTCTGGAGTTACAGCCGCCATTGATTCTCTTGATGCCATGTGCAAGGCTGCAGATGTCAGCCTTGTTACCTGGGAGAGAAAACTAGGTGGAAGGCTTGTTACCATTATTGTTGAGGGCACTGTCAGTAATTGCACGGCTGCTGTGGAAGCAGCATGTATGGCCTGCAAAAGAGAAGGGCTTATAATGGCATCTTATGGTGTTATTGCCAATCCAGCTGATGAGACAAGAAAAATGGTGGCTTTATCTGCCAGTCGTAAGCAGCATAATGGCAAGACAATAGCAGAATGGGTACCAATGGATTGTTAACACATAAATTTTTTAATATTTTAGGAGGAAAAAATAATGGCACAGGAAGCATTAGGAATGGTAGAGACAAGAGGTCTTACAGCTGCAATTGAGGCAGCAGATACAATGTGTAAGGCTGCAAACGTAACACTCGTAGGAACTGAGAAGATTGGTTCAGGACTTGTTACAGTAATGGTAAGAGGAGATGTAGGAGCTGTTAAGTCTTCAGTTGAAGCAGGCGCCGCAAATGCAGAGAGACTTGGCGAACTTGTAGCTTCACACGTAATCCCAAGACCACACACAGATGTAGAAGCAATTCTCCCTGTAATCAAGAAGTAATGTGCAGTTTTATCAAATAGCTTTTTTAGACAGACATTAAAATTTTATATAAACTTTTAATCGTAACTCCGGGCGAAAGCTTTGGCCCGGAGATTACTGGAGAAAAACATGGAAGCCAGGGATATTGAATTAATTACACAATCGGTTTTAAAAGCAATTGGAAATGAAAATGAGATGTTTGATAACACAGGATTTATGGTACCTGTTGGTATATCAAACAGACATATTCATCTGACTAAAGAGGCAGTGGATGTACTGTTTGGACAAGGCCATGAGCTTACCAGGAAAAAAGAGCTTATGGGTGGACAGTTTGCCTGTGAGGAATGCGTGACAATAGTTGGCTTAAAGCTAAGAGCAATAGAGAATGTCAGAGTACTTGGACCTGTCAGAAAAGCAAATCAGGTGGAAATAAGCGTGACTGATGCCAGAAAGCTGGGTATTACTGTACCGGTAAGGGAATCAGGTGATACTAAAGGATCTGCGCCAATTGCAGTGGTTGGTCCTAAAGGAGCGCTTTATTTAAATGAAGGCTGCATCGTTGCGGCAAGACATATTCATATGTCCCCTGCAGATGCATTGCAGGCAGGTGTTAAAGATGGAGATTACGTCAGTGTAAAGGTCGACAATGACAGAGGAACGATCTTTAATAAGGTAAAGATTCGTGTGGACAAGAGCTTTACACTTGAGATGCATATAGATACAGATGAGGCAAATGCCTCAGGAATTGGCCCTAATAATAAGGTCATAATATTAAAGTAGGATAGAGTAGGAGGTAGGCCATGATTATTGCACAAGTAACAGGAAGTGTGGTTAGCACACGAAAAATGGAATCCCTTGTTGGAAATAAATTTATGGTTGTTGAGCCTTTGAATGGAATGCGTGGCAGTGGTGAAAAAATTGTGGCAGTTGATAATATAGGAGCAGGTGTGGGTGAATATGTACTTGTTACAACCGGTTCCAGTGCAAGAGCTGGCTCACAGAGCGTTGACTCTCCTGTGGACGCAGCTATTGTAGGAATAATTGATGATATAGGTAATCTTAAACAATGAATATAGATGAGCTAAAGAATATATTTAGAGAAAATGGTATAGTTGGTGCAGGTGGCGCTGGTTTTCCAACCTATGGCAAGCTCACGGATAAGATTGAAATAATTGTTGTCAATTGTGCAGAATGCGAGCCTCTTTTAAAGCTTCACAGGCAGCTTCTTAAGGAGTATGCTCCGGAAATTGTAAAGGCAGTAAGTCTGATTGCCAAGGTAGTTGGAGCGGAAGAAGTAATATTTGCCATAAAGGATGAATACGAAAGCACAATAGAGGCTGTGGACTATACATTAAAAGATAATACAGATACTTCGGTGAATATAAGGATTCATAAGCTGGATAGCGTTTATCCTATGGGCGATGAGGTGGTTACGATTTATGAAACTACAGGCCGTCAGGTACGTCCCGGAGGTCTCCCGATAGAACAGGGCGTTGCGGTATTCAATGTGGAAACTCTCTATAATGCTTACAAAGCAGTTTTTGAAGGAAAACCTGTTAGCAGTAAATGTGTATCTGTTGTGGGAGAAGTTGAAAATCCTGTTACCGTAAGAGTTCCGATAGGAATGAGCATAAGGGATGTGGTAAAAGAGGCGGGTAATATTACCTGTCAAAATCCTGTATATCTCATAGGCGGGCCTATGATGGGATTGTTTAAATCAGAACTTGCTCCGGTGACAAAGACCACCAACGCAATTATTGTTCTGGATAAGAACCATTCGCTGGTACTTAAGAAAAATCAGAATTTTAAGGTCTCTCTTGCAAGGGCGGCATCAGCCTGCTGTCAGTGTCAGACCTGTACGGATCTTTGCCCCAGACATAATCTTGGGCATCCAATTCAGCCTCATTTGTTTATGAGATTTGCTGCCAATAAAGATTTTCAGAGTGTTGAACCATTTATTAATACGATGTATTGCTCATCCTGTGGACTCTGCGAAATGTATTCCTGTCCGCAGGGACTGCAACCCAGGAGCATGATGGCTGAATATAAGGCAGGACTAAGAAAAGCCGGTGTGAAAGCACCAGCTGTCACAGCAAAGCCTGTTGGCGAAGCAAGAATTTACCGTAAGGTTCCTGAAAATCGACTTGAAATGAGACTTGGTATTCACAAATACAATAAGCCTGCGCCATTGGACAACAATGCAAGATATGCAGACACTGTGCGAGTAGAATTGTCTCAGCATATTGGAGCACCGGCTGTTGCCTGTATAGCCCAAAATCAGTTTGTTAAGGAAGGCGATGTTATTGCCAAAGCAGTTGAGGGACTTTCCGTAAACATACATGCGTCAATTGACGGACAAGTCACAGAGGTGACAGACAGATATATAATTATTAAGAGGTAAGAGTAATGGCGAAAGCTATAGGGATGATAGAATTTAAAACGGTTTCAGCAGGCATTACTGCAGCTGATCAGATGGTAAAGGCTGCCAATGTCGAAATACTTGAGGCACAGGTTGTTTGTCCGGGAAAATATATTGCACTCATAACTGGTGAGCTTTCGGCTGTAAATGCAGCTGTTGAGACTGGAATCAATACCCGCTCTGAGGAGTATATTGACAGCTTTGTTTTGGGCAATCCCGACGAATCAATATTTGCAGCTATCTATGGAAGTGCAGTAGTAGAGGGAGTCAGTGCTCTTGGAGTTCTTGAGACTTATGATGCATCTGCTATAATAGTAGCTGCAGACGTTGCAGCAAAGACAGCACAGGTTACCTTAATTGAACTTAGAATTGCAAAGGGAATGTGCGGCAAGTCCTATATGCTGATTACTGGCGAGGTAGCAGCCTGTGAGGCAGCTATTGAAAAAGCAAAGCTTAGTGTAGAGGGTGGAATGTTTTTGGATTCATCTGTTATTGCGCGTCCTGACGACCAGATAATAAAAAGTATAGTTTAGGTGATATATGGCCACACTTTCAATTGAACGTAAAAATCTTATATTAGAAAAGCTAGGCAGGGATAAAAAGGTAGTAGTGTCTGCTCTTGCAGAGGAATTCTCTGTATCTGAGGAGACAATACGACGAGACCTTGATAAGCTTGAAAAAGAGGGCTTCGCCATAAAAAGCTATGGGGGAGCTGTTTTAAATGAAAACAACAATAATGATATGCCTTTCCAGCTTAGACAGAGAAGCAATATGGAAGGCAAGAAAAAGATAGCCAAAATTATTAGTGAATATATAAATGATGGAGATCATATTTTTATTGATCCCAGCTCCACTGGTGTCTCTATCATAAAGGCATGCGAAGGGAAAAAGCATCTAACAATTATTACAAATTCAGTGGAGGTGCTTTTGGAATTGTCAGAAAATGACGATTGGAGCGTAATCTCCACCGGAGGACAGCTGATGCCTAATTACCTGGCGCTTGTGGGACCTGTATGCTTAAATTCAATTGAAGGCTTTCATGCAGATAAGGTGATTCTCAGTTGTAAGGGGATTGATCTTGAAAGAGGAATCACTGATGCAAACGAGTTGTTTTCACAAGTCAAACAGCAGATGCTAAAATCTGCGGCACAGAAAATTCTAGCTGTAGATAGTAGCAAATTTAATAAAGTGGCTTTTTCTCAAATATGTAAGATTAATGAAATAGATATAGTGGTAACGGATCAAAAACCTCAAGATTCATGGATAAGATTTTTTGAAGATAATGGAATTAAGGTTTTGTACGATGAATAAATAGCAAAAGACTAAGGAGGTAGATAAAGTATGATATCAGGGGCAGGTAAAAAAACGGTGGCAAAAAACACAAAAACTGTAAATGTAGAGGTCAAAAGTACCGGCAATAGTACGAAGAATAAAACAGCAAAATTAGCCCCGAAGAGTTTAGCCAAAACTGTTACAGCTGCAGATGATTTAAACACGATTGCAGATGCAGGCAAAGACGTTAAAAGCCCTATAACAGACAGTACAGCAGAAAAACATTTTGGTATAGGAAATGATTTACCTATTTTTCTTATGTGATGATAACACGGATTGTGGTAGTTCAAGTAACGAAACAATCCGTGTTTTTTATTGCAGACTCGATTATTCTATAATTGCTGGGATTCTAATGGTAACTTCTGTGCCATTGCCCTCTATACTCTTATAGCTTAGACCGTACTTTTCTCCGTATAAAAGTTTTAACCTGTGGTGAATGTTTGATATGGCTACATTACTACCCTTTGTGGGGCCAACAGGTTTGCTGCTTAGAATATTTATCATTTTATTAGCTGGAATTCCTACACCATCATCTGAAATCAGAATCAGTATATCGCTATCCTCCTCCCAGCCTGTGATGATGATAGTGCCTGTCTTATCAAGCTTTTCTAATATTCCATGAAGTATGGCGTTTTCTATTATTGGCTGCAGAGTGAGCTTTGGAATAGTGTATTTAGTGAGTTCATCCGGCATATCCGTAACCAGATTTATAGAATTACTGTGGCGCATGTTCATGAGTTCAACGTATATTTCGGTATGCTCCAATTCATCTGCTATTGAATTTATTGTGTTCTTTTTGCTGAGCGTCAGCTTGTAAAATCTGGATAGTCTTTGGACAACTTCGCTGACTTCATTGACTCTTCCATCCTTGGCCATCCAACTTATCATATCCATGGTGTTGTACAAAAAATGCGGATTGATCTGAGCCTGCAGGGCATTGAATTCGGCTATACGCAATTGCTCAGCCGTCTTTTGCTCCTTGAGGATGAGATTTTGCATTTCGTTTGCCATGTAGTTGTATGTGTCAATAAGCTCGCCAACTTCATCATTTGAATCAGCAGCAGCCATTGGCGTGGGTGGGCCATTTTTTACCAGTATCATTTGATGTATGACCTTTGATATCCGTCCGGTTATTGATCTTGAAAGTATAATTGCAAGAAAAAGCGCCAAAAGCACGCATGCTACTACTATCATAGTGAAACGATAAATAATGTTAGTACTATGGGATATAATCGGTGCTTCCGGTATTACGGTTACAATAAACCACTTGGTGTCAGGCAGATAATAGAAGGCTACATAAACTGTTTCATTTAGTATCTCTCTTGATATAAAACTGTTTGAGGATAGCAGAGAGTTTTCTATATCTGAGTATTTCAGACGATAGGTCGCTGAGAGTGTAATATTTGTGGTAGCTACAATTTCTTCTCTCTCGTTGATAATGTAAGAAACACCTGCGGGGCTTGCAATATTATCTTCAAGAATCTGCTTGTAATTATCAGAAGAATAATAGATGGCCACGTAACAGGGATAAATATTTTCTTCATAATAACTGGTTACATAAGTGATATAGGCTTCATCGCCAAGATAGTCTTTTTCATGGTGACTAAGGTACGCTGGAGGACAATACAGCCGTGATCCTTTGCTGCCTTGAAATATACCGTACCAATAAGTGCCCTTTGCAAAAGACATTGGAAAAAAAACATCTGTTGATGCATCTGCGCTAAAAAAGGTGCTGTTTTCAGGAAAACCCATATAAATTCTGATGGATACGTTATTTTCTTTTTCCAGTAATTCTATGGAGTTTTTAAAATCAGCCGCCTCCTGGGTAAAACAGATTTCGTCAGGATTTCTGGTTGTGGCACTATAGAAAAGTCTTTCATAATACGGGTCGGACATGATTTCTCCTGCCAAATCTGTAATAGCAGTCGCCTGTGTAGATATTAAGGGACTGGTGTAAGCCGCCTTGTATTGAGCGTCCTTTATGGTTTCAGAAATAATCATGTCATAAAGGCGGTCTGAAAAGGTGACGGTCAGAATGATAAATGGCGTTAGCAGGGCAATTAGAATTATCAGGGTAAATTTTGTCTGGATTTTTAAATGTTTGTATGAAAATCTGCTCATTGCATAACCTTCTCTCTGTATTCTGAGGGAGAAAGTCCAACTATCTTTTTAAAGGATTTTCCAAAATAGTTGCCATCGTTATAGCCTACCCTGTCAGAAATTTCGGTGATTTTATTCCTCGGGTCTGTCAGAAGCTGCTTTGCATTATTCATACGGTATTCAGTAATGTACTGATTTAAAGTCGTTCCTGTCTCAGCTTTGAAAAATGTGCACAAGTATGAAACGGACATGTGGGCATAGTCACTGATATCCTTCACAGAAAGGTTGGCGTTTGAATATTTGGCAGCAATATATTTTTTTATCAAATATATGGTTTTGTTTTCGGAAACGTTTGAAGTGGTGTCGGCAAAATAATATTCAACTTTTTTATACAGTAGCTTATGAAGCGTACTGTAAGAGAAGCATCTGTCCATTATATCCATTATGCTTTCATCGTTTTCTATTGACATGTCGTTCAAAATCTGTCTTTTTTTGCGCTGCTCATAAAGCATTGTGAATAATGAAAAGTAATAGGTTTTTATACGATTTGGTAAAAGCGAAGTGGAATTTTCACAGCAGGAAAAAAGTCTATCCAGAACTTGAAAGCTCTGGGCTTTTTCAGAAGCTTCCAGGGCTTTTTCAAAATCGGAGATAAGCTTTGGGATTTTGTCTGATTCATCCTTTGAAGGCAGTGTCTTATCTAAAGTGGTGCACGGTGTAAAAAAGAAACTCTTTTGCAAAAGAATGACAGCACTTTCATAGGAATGATAGGCGTTTTCGATGCCGATGGCCAAATCTCCAACGGCAATATAATAATTGCCTATTGATTTAAAAGCTTTTTTCAGATGTCTGACAAAAAAATCCAGATTTGCCGCAGATATAGGTCTGTCGCTGTAGATTGTATATACCAGGTGAAATAATCTTTTTTCGGTGTAAATAAGGTGCATGTGATTATCTGCAATCTCTGAACGCAGGCGCTGGTAGACATATCTTAGCTCATGACTTTGCTCGGATGCTGCTTCCAGCTTTACGATAATAGTGTGAATATACTTGAATTTATTTATGCCGTTGTAATGCTTTTTGAACTGATCGCAAAGCTCATTTACCTGGCTAATACATGTATTGTAGGGAGTTGTAAGATAATAGGCAAGCGTATCGGCAACCTGATTGGTATTTACCTCGTCTGCTGTAGATTCTCTTTTTAAGCGCAGACATTGCTCCATTGCTTTTCGAATGGCTGCATTTAAGTCCTTCATGTCAATGGGTTTTTCGATGTAGTTGACAGCACCAAGCCTGATGGCGCTTATAAGATATTCCTTGTCGGAATAGCCGCTCATAAATATTGCTACTACTCCAGGCAGAAAGTTGTGAAGCTTTTCTATCATTTCAATGCCATTTAATCTGGGCATGCGCACATCGCATAGAATTATGTCTGGTTTTTCGTTTTTTGCCAGTTCAAGTCCTTCTATGCCATCAGAAGCCATAAGAATAGTGTCTATACCAAGAGCGTCAGCATCTATGGATAAAGAAAGACCTTTTCTGGTCAGCTCTTCATCATCCACTATTAATAATTTCATAAAAAATTACCCCACATCAAAATTTTTTACTCTAACTCCCAATACAACTCTAATGATAACATATTTATGTAGAAAAGGGGGGTAGTTCTTGTGTCTGAATACATTTTGGAATTGAAGGGAATTACAAAGATTTTTCCGGGTGTAAAGGCCCTGAATAACGTGCAGTTTCAACTGAAAAAAGGTGAAGTGCATGCTCTCATGGGTGAAAACGGAGCAGGCAAATCAACTTTTATTAAAGTTATTACAGGTGTCCATAAGGCCGAAGAGGGGGAGATGTTTTTAAATGGTCAGAAGGTGGTTTTTAAAGGACCAAGGGACGCACAGCTTGCGGGCATTGCAGCTGTATACCAGCATCCAACGTCCTATCCGGATCTGTCTGTAACAGAGAATATTTTCATGAATCATGAGATAAAGAAGCATGGAATTATTCAGTGGAAGGAGATGAACAGAAAGGCTCAGGAATTTTTGGATGAGCTCGATGCAGACTTCAAATCCACAGCAGAAATGGGGACTCTTTCAGTTGCGCAGCAGCAGATGGTGGAGATTGCGAAGGCAATATCTACCGGTGCTCAGATTGTAATTCTGGATGAACCTACAGCAGCGCTTACAGCAAATGAAGCTCAAAAGCTCTATGAGATTGTTGAGAAACTGCGAGATAGGGGCGTCTCTATCATCTTTATTTCACACAGATTTGAGGATATGTACCGTCTGGCCAGTAGAGTTACAGTATTTAGAGACTCTCAATATATAGGGACGTATAACGTTGATGAAATCACAAATGCCGATCTGATAAAGGCAATGGTTGGTCGTGAAATCAGCGACATGTATCCAAAGCCTGAAGTTACACCTGGCAAGGAACTTTTGAGAGTTGAGAAGCTTTCAAGACTGGGATATTTTAAGGATGTCTCCTTCAATGTAAAAGCAGGTGAGATCGTAGGACTTACGGGACTTGTTGGGGCAGGCCGTACTGAAGTAGTAGAAGCGGTTTGTGGAATAACAAATACCAGTTCCGGGAAAATATTTCTCGAAGGCAATGAGGTACATATTAAAAATCCAACAGACTCCAAGAATCTTGGGATAGTACTTCTTCCTGAAGATCGTCAAAAGACTGGACTTATCTTGAGCTGGGGGTTGGGAAGAAACGTTACACTTCCTGTGTTTGACAAGCTTTCCAGGAAACTTTTTTGCGATGAAAAAAGAGAGAGAAGTCTTGCAAAGAAGCTTTTGGAGGATGTAGATACAAAGGCTATTTCGATATTTGATCCGGCAAGTTCTCTTTCAGGTGGAAACCAGCAAAAGGTAGTGGTAGCCAAGGCGTTAGCCCAGGAAAATATGAAGGTAATCATCATGGATGAGCCTACAAAGGGCGTTGACGTGGGCGCCAAGGCAGAAATTTATTCCATAATGGGTGATTTGGCACAAAAAGGATACGGAATCATAATGATCTCCTCAGAAATGCCTGAAATTTTGGGTATGAGTGACAGAATATATGTAATGTGTAACGGTCATGTTACCGGCGAACTTTCCAGGGGTGAGGCCAGCCAGGAGATGATTTTGGAGCTGGCTATGGAAAAGTTAAAGGAATCTAATGGGGAGGTAGTTTCATAATGGAGAAAAAGAGTTTTGTTAAAAAGCTATTGGCTTCAAGAGAAGCGTCCCTGCTCCTTGTTCTGGTTGTTTTATGCGCTTTGATTTCCATTAAGACACCGACATTTTTGGGATGGTCAAATGTGTCTGAGATTTTGAAAAACAATTCTACAACAATGATAATGGCATTGGGAATGCTACTGGTGCTCCTTGTAGGTGGAATAGATATTTCTATTGGTTCAACACTGGCCTTTTCAGGTATGACTATTGGTATTTTATATAAATACAATCATATGTCATCTACCTTTCTTGGTTTTTTAATAGCAACCTGTATAGGCATAGCATGCGGACTGATCATAGGTCTTATAATAGCCTATGGCAAGGTTAGTCCCATCATATGTACCCTTGGTACCATGTATGTTTACAGAGGTTTTGCATATCTGGTGGCCAATGACGAATGGGCTGGAGCTGATGCTCTTGGTACTTTTAAGGATTTTGCGCTGAAGGATTTCCTTGGTATTAACTCGGCGGTATGGATTACCATCCTTTGTTATGTTGTTGTCTTTATTATGATGAAGTGGACTAAGTTTGGCAGAAATATTTACGCGGTGGGTTCTAATGAGGAGGCAGCAGAGATTTCCGGCATAAATGTAAGACTTGTAAAGACGGCAGTTTACACAATTATGGGAGGCCTATCAGGACTAACAGGAGCGCTGATGACTTGTGTATATGCCTCGGCTCAGCCTAATATGGCGACCGGCAAGGAGATGGATGTTATTGCAGCCTGCGTAATTGGAGGAGTATCCATGACAGGCGGAAGAGGTTCGGTTGTAGGAGCTTTGATAGGAGCGTTGATTCTTTCCGTTATTTCCAAGGCACTACCTCTTGTTGGAATAGATGCACTTGCTCAGAATACAGTAAAGGGTGTCATTATCATCGCCGTTATTATTCTAAATGTTGTTACACAGCGCATGATGGATAAGGCCGCTCTTGAAAAGAGAGAGATGTAGGAGGGAGAAAAAGTGGCAGGAAAATCAGGAAGAACTATAGCAAGTGTAGTTGATAAGCCGTGGAAAAAGGTGATATTTAGCTGGGAAGGCGTACTGGTTTTATTATTTATAGCTATTAATATATTATGTTTGACCATCTCTCCGGTTTACAATGCTAAAAACCTTTTAAGAGAAAGTCCAAAGTATCTGGCAGAGATGCTCCTTCTTTTTCCTATGGCATATTTGCTTATTCTGGGAGAAATAGATATTTCTGTAGGATCAATTGTTTGTCTGGCAGCTACAATGGCCTGTATGGCATCAAATGCAGGAGTTCCTTTTCTTGGGGTTATCTTTATAGCAATTTTTACAGGACTTTTCTGCGGAGCATTTAATGGATTTGTATCCGTTAAATTCAGGGAGCTACCTACAATGATTATTACCCTTGGTACGCAGATAGTGTTTAGAGGTATAGCAGAGATAGCTTTGGGAAGTGGTGGATCTATATCTCTTGAAGACTCCTCTGGATTTAAGATGTTAAATGGAAAGATAGGAATTTTTCCATATTCTTTCTTTATCATCATGATATGCGCCGTTGTTTTTACCTTGATAGCTGACAGGATGAATTATGGTAGAAAATTATATGCAATTGGAAGTAACGCCAAAACAGCCTTTTATTCAGGGATAAAGGTTAAACAGACTATCTTTATTGCATTTGTGGTAATCGGTATTTTTGCAGGATTATCAGGGCTTTTCCTTACCTCTACAGCTTATGGTGCCAATACCACAACAGGTAAAAATTTTGAAATGGATGCAATTGCCATGGCGGTATTTGGCGGGGTATCAAATACCGGAGGAAAAGGAAAGCTGTATGGTGCATTCGTTTCAGCCTTTACAATAATGTGCTTAAGAATCGGTCTTGGACACATAAATGTAAATTCGCAGGTTATTTTGATAATACTGGGTCTGCTTTTGATTTGCGCTGTACTTTTACCAAATATTGCAGGGATAATCAGTGCGAAGAAAAAGACTGTTAAATAATTCAGGTATCTTTTCCATAAGGAATTGATATAAACAACAATCAAATGAAAAAATTGGGAGGTTACAAAATGAAGAAAAAACTGTTTAGTACTTTGATGTGTGCAGCAATGGTTGGAACACTGCTTTCCGGCTGTAGTTCGTCATCTGATACTTCTACAACAGAAAGTGCAGAGACAGCTACCCAGACAACGGAAACAGCACAGACAACAACAGATAGTACATCAGGCGGAACCTATGCGCTCGTACCAAAAAGCGCAGGAAATCCTTTTAATGAGAAGGAAGCAGATGGATTTGAAAAAGCTATTCAGGCTTTGGGTGGCACAGCTATTGTTCAGTATCCTGAGTCAGCTACTGCTGATGCTCAGATTACTGTTATCGAGTCTCTTATTTCTCAGGGTGTTGATTCTATTTGTGTAGCTGCAAATGATGAAAATGCTTTGCAGGCAGTTTTGGAAGAAGCAATGGAAGCAGGCATTAAGGTTTGCTCTGTTGATTCTGCTGTTAATAAGGATAGTCGTGCGGTTCACTGTAATCAGGCAGGTGTTGATGAGATAGGACTTGCTCTTATCGATGCTGTTTATGATATTGCAGGTGGCGAAGGACAGTTTGCAATTCTTTCAGCTACTTCACAGGCTACAAACCAGAATGCATGGATTGACTCAATGAAGTCTTACATGGAATCAGACAGCAAGTATGCAAATCTTGAGCTTGTAGAGATTGCATATGGTGATGACGAGTCACAGAAGTCTACAGATCAGACACAGGCTCTTCTCCAGAACTATCCTGACCTTAAGGTTATTTGCTCACCTACAACAGTTGGTATCGCAGCAGCTGCAAAGGTACTTCAGGATCAGGGATCTTCTGTAAAGCTTACAGGTCTTGGACTTCCTTCAGAAATGGCAGCTTATATTGGTGAAGGCGATGAATACTCCTGCCCATATATGTTCCTTTGGAACCCAATTGATTTAGGTTCTCTTGGTGCATACACTTCATATGCACTTGTAAATGGCGATATTACAGGCGCTGAGGGCGACACATTCTCATGTGAGCTTGGTGATTATACAGTAGTTGCAGCATCAGACGGCGGTACAGAAATTATCCTGGGTGCCCCATTTAAATTTGATCCAAGCAACATTGATGAGTGGAAAGAGGTTTACTAATTAGTTTAAAAATACAAGCTTTTTCAGCCAGCACTTTAGTGCTGGCTGTTTCTATATTCTTTGGGAGTCATTTTAAATTGATTCTTAAAAATTTTATAAAAATAGCTGAAATTGTTGTAGCCAACATCAGCGCAGATATCAGTAACAGGCAGTTCTGTGTTTGAAAGAAGATAGGCAGCATAATTTAGCCGCTTTTGCTGGAGTAATTCCTTATAGGTATGTCCGGTTCTTCGCTTTACTATGCGGCTTATTGTATATAAATCAGTATCCAGATCATTGCATAAAGCTGTCAGCTCGCCCTCTTTATAGTTTTCTTCGATGAGACCAAAAACCTTCATCATGACCTCGTCCTCAAATCTGTCACCACCTATTGTAAGGGATGAAGTGGCCCCTAGGAGATGTAAAAATAACAGACCTACGGTATTTTGGTTGATCTGACGCCGGTCATAGTCTTCTTCAATCAGGGAATAAATAAGGTTTTCCATGAGATTTTGTACAGGAAGTACATCGGCAACCTCAAAGTGCAGATAATCAACATGTCCGCTCTTACTTTTGAGGCAGTCTATAATGAAATCCCTAATCATGGAATTTTCATTGCCGAGCATAACAAGGATCTTATCAAAAAACTCCGGAAGAATCATTATATTTACAGCCAGATCATTTTCTCTTGCGGGGAATATTTCCTGGGTGGCATGCTGATTCATAAGCAGGAGTTCTCCTTGTCTGAGGATTACATCATTACCATTTATTTTATGTCTGGTAAAGCCGGAAACCATATATACCATTTCCACATAATTGTGGCTGTGCTTCGGAAAGTGTGCAAATCTGGTGTGAACCCTAAGGTCAATCAGTTTTCCTTCCTCGAGCAGCTTTCTGGCATCTACTACAGAAGAGTTATCAGTGCTGTATATGCTGGTATTAATGCCGCCAGCATTTTCAAGAAGAATTTTTTCTTCTGGGGTAATTGGACGAAGCTTATTTATTATGGTTTGATTCATGATAGCTCCTGTTTTTGGACAAACAATGTGACAATCTATACTGGATTATTATATGATTCAAATATCCAAAATGCAAATAAGGTTAATAAATTTGTTAATTACATGATTAAAATCGCAAATAAAGATAGATATAATTAAAATAACGAATCTAGAAAATAAAGGGGAGGTTACCATGGCAGATTATTATGCGGCTGTGGACATAGGAGCATCAAGTGGAAGACTTATGATTAGCTCTGTGGAAAACGGCAAAATCGTGCTTGAAGAGGTACACAGATTTTATAATGGTCTTAAGGAAATAAATGGTCATATGTGCTGGGATACAGAGTATCTTTTTGGCGAGATCAAGACAGGTCTTAAAAAGTGCAAGGAGCTTAACAAGATTCCAAAGACTATAGGCGTAGACACATGGGGAGTTGATTTTGTACTGCTGGATGAAAATGACAATCTGGTGGGAGAGGCGGTAGGATACCGCGATAGCCGAACAGAAGGTATGGATGAGGAAGTGTATAAGATTATCTCTGAGGAGAACTTATATGCTCGTACAGGTATTCAAAAGGCTATTTTTAATACAATATATCAGCTCATGGCTTTAAAAAAGCAGAATCCGGAGCAGCTTAAGGCAGCAAAGACTTTGTTAATGATTCCTGACTATATGCATTTTCTTCTTACAGGACAGAAGGTTCAGGAATATACCAACGCTACTACCGGTCAGCTTATAAGTCCATCTACAAAGGATTGGGACTACGAGCTTATAGATATGTTAGAGTATCCGCGTGAGATTTTTCAGAAGGTTACAGTACCAGGTACAAGCCTTGGATTCTTTAAGCAGGAAATAATTGATGAGGTAGGCTTTAATTGCGAAGTCATTCTTCCTGCCACCCATGATACCGGTTCTGCTGTTCTTGCGGTTCCTTCAAATGAGAAGCATACTCTTTATATAAGCTCAGGCACATGGTCTTTGATGGGCGTAGAGGCTATGGAGGCAGATTGTTCAAAGGAGTCCCATGCTCTTAATTTTACCAATGAGGGCGGATATGATTACCGCTTTAGATATCTGAAAAATATTATGGGACTTTGGATGATCCAAAATGTAAAAAAGGAGCTTGAGGACAAATATTCCTTTGCAGAGCTATGTGATATGGCCAAAGATAGTAGTTGTGACTCTATTGTTGACTGCAATGATGAATGTTTCCTTGCTCCAGCGTCTATGATGAAGGCGGTTGAAGATTTTTGCAACTCATCAGGCATGCAGGTACCGGAAACTCCGGCAGATTTTGCTAGAGTTATTTACAGGAGTCTGGCAGCGTGCTATAAAAAGACACTGGAAGAAATCGAATCCATTCAAAAGGTAAAATACAATACCATATTTGTTGTGGGTGGAGGCGCTAATGCAAGATACTTAAATGAACTTACTGCTGCAGTTACAAATCTTAAGGTTTCTGCAGGACCGGGAGAAGCCACAGCTATAGGAAATATCCTGGTTCAGCTTATTGCAAAGGGTGAATTTAATTCTTTGGAAGAAGCAAGGAGTGCAGTAGCAGATTCGTTTGATGTAAATATTTATAAATGATTAAGGAGTGATTAAAATGGGTACAATTTTTAATGAAAAGGTAATCGAAGATTTTATGCACATGTGTCATGATGGCGTTCGTCAGGGATGGCATGAGAGAAACGGTGGAAATCTTACCTATAGAATGAGACCTGAAGAAGTGCAGTATTGCGCAAGATTCTTTGATGAGACTCCCCATGACTGGGTAAAAATGGATGTTCAGGCAGACAACCTTAAGGGTGAGTATTTCATAACAACTGGTTCAGGAAAGTTCCTGGAAAATGTTGAACTCGAGCCTCAAAAGAATATTGCTATTGTGGAAATCAACGATGCCGGAGACAGTTATAGAATTGTATGGGGACTTGAAGGAGGCGGAAGACCAACAAGTGAATTCCCTACTCATTTTATGAACCACTCAGTTAGAAAGCGCGTTACTAATGGTGAAAACAGAGTTATCTATCATGCACATACTCCATTTATCATTGCGCTCACTCAGGTTCTTCCTTTAAAGGCGGAAATCTTTACAAGAATGCTTTGGAAGTCTGCAACAGAGTGCTGCGTTGTATTCCCAAGTGGTGTTGGCGTAGTGCCTTGGATGGTTCCGGGTGGAGCTGATATTGCAAAGGCTACTTGTGCAGAAATGGAAAAATACGATGCTGCAATTTGGGCATTCCACGGCCTTTTTGTTTCAGGCCCTGACTTTGATACAGCGTTTGGCTTGATGCATACAATCGAGAAGGCTGCACAGATTGCAACATATGCTTTGGCAGCAAATGGAGGCAAGAAGCCTAATCAGGTAATAACAGATGACAATCTTCGTGCAATTGGAAAAGAATTCGGAGTAGTTCTTAATGAAGATGTATTAAACTACAAATCTGATGATGACATGTTCTGTTGATACAATTTAATATGCGATATTGATCAAAAAACTTATTCTGACGCTTTGCGAGGCTCATATGACAAAAGGTCTTTTATGCCAGCCTCTCAAAGTCGGAATAAGTTTTTTTATATCATAGAATAATACAATTTCCGAAACAAAAATGCTATAATATGAGTGATAGTATTCGCAATTTCGCACACAGGAGGATTACCATGGATAAAAATTCTGAGCTTAAGTTAACTAACGAGACGCTTCCATTAGTTATGCAAATGGCAGAAAATATTCCGGGCGGCTTTTTTGTCTATAAAGCTACGGAAAAGGCTGAGATTATCTTTGTAAACAGCGTGGTGCTTGATATATATGGCTGCAGTAGTCTGGAAGATTTCAAAGCTCATACAGGATATACCTTTAACGGAATGGTCCATCCTGAGGATTTCATAAAAATTCAATCGTCCATTGACCTCCAGATTGACAGAAGCGAAGAAAACATGGATTACGTTGAATACAGAATCATCAGAAAAGATGGCTCTGTAAGGTATGTTGAAGACTTTGGTCACTTTTCAGAGACAGAAGACTTTGGCAATATTTACTATGTCTTTATTACTGATGTAACAGATAAATACAAGCTGGGCATTGCAAAAAATACCTTTCTTTTCAATTCTGCTCATGATATAAAGGCCCCGATTGAAGAAATCAAGACCTATACAAGGCTTTTGCAAAAGAGCACTGGAAATAGAATGCCTGATTTTGAATATGTAGCAAAGATTGCTGATGCAACACTATATGCAGGTGGTGTTGTAAATGAATTGATAGAAGCAAGTGAACTATATAGCTCCAATATAGTAGCTAAGGAAATGATTTGTAATATTGCTGAAGAAGGAGCTAAACTTCAGAGCCTTGCAGATAAGAAAGAGCGCTTTAAGGACCAGAGTTTTTATTTTGATATGCCTTCTGAGCTTGTGTACATGGATCCGGAGCTTTTTGGAAGAATCCTTGGAAATCTTATTGGAAATGCAGCTAAATACACACCAGATGGTGGAAGCATTGATGTATCAGGTTCAATTATTGGTAAATCAGATTCTGGATATGGAAGATTCAAATTCACTGTTTCTGATAATGGCATAGGAATGTCTGAGAGCTACCTTAAGAAAGTTTTTGGACTTTTTGAAAGAGACATGGGAGATGCAGGAGACGATAATATAGGTGCTGGAATCGGCTTTTCTTTGGTGAAAAAAGCTGCTTATGCAATGGGCGGAAGTATTGATATTACCAGTAAGCAAAATGAAGGAACTACTGTGACAGTATTTCTTCCTCTAAAGTTGTATAACGAGTATATAAAGCCTGAAGTAAGTGAACCTGAAGACGAATTAGATAAGAAAAAAATCCTTGTGGCAGAGGGTAGTGCTGAAAACAGAGCACTTATAGATAAAACTCTCTCAGATGCGGGATTTCTTGTAGATGTTGTATCTGACGGATGTGATGCCTTTGATATGTTTGATGCTCATAGTGAGAATTACTACAGCCTAATTATAACAGAGCTTAAGATGCCGATTATGACTGGTTATGAAGCAGTATATAAGATAAGGCATTGTGATAGAGCTGATGCCAAAACTACACCTATTTTTGTTATCAGCTCAGAGGAAGACAAGGAGGACAGACTTAGAGTTGCTGAAAGTGGTGCAAATGGTCATATTTCAAGCCCTATTAGCAAAGAGGATCTGCTATTTATTACTAATACACTATTAGGAAATAAATGAAAAGAGGTTAATTATTAAACCTACTTGCCTTGATAATAAATTGTATGCTATATATTAATTGGTAACAATCTTTGTCTGTGGGTTGTATGCTAAAAATCCATGATTGGAGATAAAGATGATTACAATTAAAGAAATCGCCGCTCAACTTAATATGAGCACAACTACTGTTTCAAATGTAATACATGGCAAGACCGGCGAGGTCTCGCCACAAACTATTGAACGGGTCCAGGAATTCTTAAAAAAAGTCGATTATGTACCCAATATTAGTGCGCGCAATTTGGCGCAAAACAAATCCGGAATCATTGGCTTTGCAATGAAAGCCAGAGCGGACAAGTATTCCAACCTGCTAACTGATCCTTTCGTTTCAGAAATGGTCGGTGGTATTGAGGAGGCTGTTCGTAAGGCTGGATATTTCATGATGATCTATATATCCAGTGACATTGGTGAAATCATGCGCAGAGTATCCACCTGGAATGTAGATGGTCTGCTTCTTTTTGGCATGCTTGATGATGACGGCATCAGAGTTAGTGAAAAATACAAAAAGCCTATTGTATGTATTGATACCTACAGTATTGAAGGCCTAAAACATTTTACCAACGTAGGTCTTGAGGATGAAAAGGGCGCCTATGATATGGCTAAATACCTCATAGACAATGGTCATAGAAAGATAGCTTTTTTGTCTGATAACCAGAAGGGCGTTGACCTTGCCAGATTAAATGGCTACAAAAAGGCACTTAAGGAAGCAGGTATTAAATATAGCAGTGAGGACTTTTTGAAGATTCGTCCCCATCCGGATGAAGTGGAGAAGAGTCTTGATGAAATATGTAAAAAAGCATTAAATTATACTGCAGTTATGTGCGTTTCTGATTTATATGCAGTAATGCTGATGAGTGCTTTGTATGATAGGAATATTAATGTACCTGGTGATGTTTCTGTTGTGGGATTTGACGATAACGACCTTGGTAGATATCACAGGCCTGCACTTACTACAGTACATCAGGATGTAAAAGCAAAGTCTGTAAAAGCGGCTGAAACCCTTGTGCAGATTATAAATGGCGAGATTGGCCCAAACAATCAGATCAAGTTTCCTACTGAACTTGTAATCAGAGATACTGTCAAAAAAATCAATTAAAAAACATGAGTTAGACAACCTTTTGCGCAAATGTAAACACTTACATTTGCGCTTTTCTTTTATTTTCAAAAAAATCTCCATAAAAAACATTATAAATAAAACATTATTGGTCAAAATGACTATGCGCAACAATTTATTTTTTGTAAACCACTTGCCTTTTGCGCATAAGTATGATATTTTAAATACAAGCATACAACTTACGCGCAAAAGTTAGCGCGGAAATGCCCATCGCATGGGCACTTTCACCAAAAGGAGGGTTATAAAGTGAAAAAGAAAGTATTATCCGTTTTATTGGCGAGTACAATGGTATGCAGCCTTGCTGCATGCACAAGCTCATCTGAGACAACAAGTACTGAGACAACAGATTCTACAGCTACTGAGACTCAGACAGAGACACAGGCTACAGAGACAACAGAGACTGCCACAGAAGCTACAGAAGAGACAGCTTCTTACGATGCAATCCGTCTGTTAAATGGTAAGCCTGAAATCGATACTCAGCTCCAGGATCTTGCTGCTAAGTATCTTGAAGAGACAGGTAACACAGTTACTGTTGAGACAATCGGTGGTGACACAAACGCTTCTGACGAACTTAAGAATATGTATCAGGCTGACAATATGCCAGACATCTTCGTTATCGAAGCTAACCAGGCTGCTAACTGGAGTGGAATGCTTGCAGACCTTTCAGGTGAGCAGTGGACAGAGGATACAGATTATGAACTCATCGATGATGAGATGGGCACAATCGGATTCCCTTACACAGTAGAAGCTACAGCTCTTGCATACAACGCTGACGTTCTTGCACAGGCTGGTATCGATCCTTCTACTCTTACAAGCCCAGATGCTTATGCAGAAGCTTTTGCAACACTTGATTCTATGAAGGACGAGCTTGGTCTTACAGCAGTTCTTGGATGGTGTGCAGAGCCAGCTAACCTTGGTTGGTCATCAGGTACACACGTATTCGCTCAGTATCTTGATGCTGGTCTTGCTCTTGACGACACAACATACATTGATCTGTTAAACGATGGCGGACAGATTGATACAGAGAGAATGACAAACTTCGCTGAGTTCATCGGCATGATGAATCAGTATTCAGATCCAGATCTTCTTATCGATGGAACATATGATGAGCAGGTTGCAGGTTTTGCAGCTGGCAAATATGCATTTGTTACACAGGGTAACTGGATCAATGCTACTGTAACAGCTAGCTCAGATTATTCAGGATTCGCTATGGGATTTGCTCCATACGCATTCGAGGATGGAATTGACACAATCATCGCTGGACCACCTTCATACTGGACAGTATATGCAGATGGCAACGTTGATGCAGCTAAGGCATTCCTTCAGTGGGTATCAGAAGATAGCGCACAGAACATTCTTGTAAATGACGCTGGTCTTATCAGCCCATTCAATGATTGCGCATATGCAGCAGCTGATCCTTTCTATGACAGCATTAAGAGCTACATGGATGCTGGAAAGACATCCGGATGGCACACAATGCTCAAGAAGGATGGTCTCCAGAACGAGACATGTCAGGTATTCGCTGACTATGCTAAGGGAACAATTGCTGATGCAGAGAGCTTCACATCTACAATTGCTAAGGTTATTTCAGCATACTATGCAGAATAATCTGTAATACATAAAATACTTATTCGCTGAGTATTATATATGTGGGGCGGTGGCAATTGCCGCTGCCCCATTTTTTCAAAAAAAGTTTTTTATTTTAATGGAGGATTTGGGATGAACGTCAAAAATACTGGCAAGAAACTTTTATCTCTGATATGCCTTTTTGCAGGACTCATTCTATTTATTACGTCTTTGATCATGGATTTTTCCGGATCGGATAACACATATCGAGGTGCTATGTTGGTAGCGGGCATGCTTTTAATTCTTGCGGGGATGTTCACTTTCCCTTCGCTTAAGTACCATCGCACTATGGTAAACATTGTATTTTTGTTCCCGCTATTATTTACTTTTGCAATAACAGTTATCATACCGCTTATTCTTGGTATTGGTTATTCTTTTACAGACTGGAACGGTATTAAATACACTGAAGTTGTAGGTCTTGATAATTATTTAAAGATGTTCAGACAGCCAAGCTTTATCTGGTCTATACTTATTACATTTTTATTTGTTATTTTCAATATGATTTTAGTAAACCTGGTGGCATTTTTACTTGCTTTGTTATGCACCACCAAAATTAAGGGCCTTGGATTTTTCAGAGCCTCATATTTCCTGCCAAACTTGATTGGCGGTATCGTTCTTGGTTATATTTGGCAGTTCATTTTTAGTAATGTTGTTACCAAATTTACTGCAACATTTTTTGACCAGAACTATTCAATTCTTTCAGACACTAACACAGCATTTATGGCTATCATCATTGTTTATGTATGGCAGTATGCCGGCTATATTATGCTGATTTATATAACAGGACTTAACACTGTACCTAGAGATGTTCTTGAAGCATCAGCCATTGACGGCGCCAATGCTACAGAGACGCTTTTCCATATCAAGATGCCAATGATCGCATCTACATTTACTATTTGTACATTCCTTACACTTACATCTGCCTTCAAGCAGTTTGATGTAAACCTTGCTTTGACAAATGGAACAGGCTCAGTTGACGGCTTCCTTGGAGCAGAAAACTACCTGACAAACGGTACTGAAATGCTTGCTCTTAATATTTATAGTACCGCTGTAAACAAGAATAATTACGCACTTGCTGAGGCTAAGGCTGTATTGTTCTTTATCATTCTTGCCTGTGTATCAATTCTCCAGGTTAGAATATCCAATAAGAGGGAGGTGGAAATGTAATGAATAGAAAACCTAAACTTTCCGCTTTAATAATTGAAACACTGATAGCAATAGTAGTTGCTTTATATGTATTATTCCCATTCTTCCTTGTACTTATTAACTCATTTAAGAGTACAGAAGCTATCACAAAGGATCCTATTGGATTTACAGGTATGAGTTTTGCACAGTTCAAGACCAACCTTACTGATGTTATTAACAATACACACTTCCTTTTCTGGAATGCGTTTGGTTCATCAGCTATCATCACAGTAGTGTCACTTGTTCTTTTGGCAGTATTTGGTGGTATGGCTGCATGGGTTATCTGCCGTAACCATACAGTTTGGTCAAGAGTAATCTACTTTGTATTTATTGCATCAATGATTATTCCTTTCCAGGTAGTTATGCTTCCTCTGATTTCAACATTCAGAGATGTTGGTAAATTTGTTGGTATTCAGATGCTTCAGTCTATACCGGGACTGGTATTTGCATACTGCGGATTTGGCGGAGCCATGACAGTATTTATTCTTACAGGATTTATCAAAGGTATACCTTATGAACTGGAAGAAGCAGCAGGTATCGATGGATGCCCACCCGAAGAAATATTCTTTAGAATTATCTTCCCACTTCTGAAGCCGGTTATTACTACAGTGACCATTCTGAATGGTATGTGGATCTGGAACGACTATCTGCTTCCTTCAATGATGCTTGGACAGAATGGTAAGGTTAAGACACTTCCGGTTGCAGTACAGGCATTTGTTGGTTCTTATGTAAAACAGTGGAATCTGATTCTTGCAGCAGCGCTTCTGGCAATTATTCCTATGATTATCGTATTCCTTATAGGACAGAAGCAGATTGTTCAAGGTATGGTAGACGGTGCTATTAAGTAACACTTATTGATTTAAGCTGGCTTATGTATTCCCATTCCTTTGACAAAAAGGAGTGGGAATTCTTATGAAAAAAGAGGAGTTAATGATTATGAATACAAATTATGAAAGAGTCCAGAAATCAGAAGGAAAGGTTTTAAAGCTTCTTGAAGGACTTAAAGACTGGAAGATGATAGAGATTCCTAAGGATATCCCTCATGGAGATATGCCTGGAGATAAGATTGAAATTGGTGATGGCCACAAGGCTAAGGCAGCAACTATTTTTCCGGAATTGATCGAAGAATTAAAAAAGACAGTTACAAGCAATCCTTATGAAAGAGCAGTACTTACAGTTTGTGGCGGATCAGGCGTTGGTAAATCTGAGATAGCATCACTTTTATCATATATGCTTACAAATGCAGGAATTAAGTCCTACACATTATCCGGTGACAATTATCCTCACCGTATACCAAAGTATAATGACGCTGAAAGACTTCACTTATATAGAGAAGGCGCAATCAGAGCAATGGTAGATGCTGGTAAGTTCAACAAGGAAAGATTTGATATCATAAAGGCTTGGCAGGAGGCAGATGATGATGCCAATGCTACGCACGTTAAGGACAACCCTTGGTTTGAAAGCTATATTGCTGGCGGAAGAGCTGCTTTGAAGAACTATCTGGGAACACCTGCAGAAACAGATTTTGAAGAAGTAGAAAATATCTTAAAGGCATTTAAAGATGGTGCAAAAAGCATCTATTTAAAGAGAATGGGCCGTGATGAGACTGCTCTCTGGTATGATGAGGTTGATTTTAGCGATACACAGATCCTTATCATTGAGTGGACACACGGAAACAGCGACTACTACCAGGGTGTAGATATTCCTATTTTACTTAATTCAACTCCTGCTGAGACACTTGCTCACAGACAGGCCCGTAACAGAGACGGTAAAACTGATTCTGCATTTACCACTACTGTGCTTGAAATCGAGCAGGATGAGCTTAAGAACCAGGCTCACAAGGCAAAGATTATTTTGTCCAAAAATGGTGAAATCCTTAGCTTTGAAGCTTACAGCAAATTGATGAATGAGTAATTTTGTAATCATAGGAGATCGAAATGAGTAAATATGTAGATAACGGACCTATGCTAAATGCATATCCGGACAGTATTGGTGGAACACTGGGCGATGTAGTTTCTTTTTTGAAAAAGGATGAAATGAAGGATGTATTTCAGTCTTTCTATATTCTGCCTAGTATCTTTAATACAGATCTGGATAGAGGTTTCTCAGTAATTGATTATGGTATAAATGAGGTACTTGCTGACAGACAGGATATTGAAGATTTAAAAAATCTCGGAATGGACTTAAAGCTTGATTTTATTTTAAATCATGCATCTGTTTTGTCTGCGCAGTTTCAGGATATTCTTAAAAATGGAGAAAACTCCAAGTACAAGGATTTCTTTATTAATTGGAACAAGTTCTGGGAAGGCTGTGGACAGATGACAGAAGAGGGCTACATTCAGCCTGATGAGAAGTACATCAAAGACATGTTTTTTAGAAAACCAGGACTGCCTATTCTTATGGTGAGAATGCCTGATGGAAGTGATGTTCCTTATTGGAACACTTTTTATCAGGAAGTGCAGTATATCAGACCTGACCAGCAGGATCTGATGCACGGACCATGCGAAGGCATGCAGTATCTTGCTGCAGAAAAGCTCTCAGAGAGAATCTGCAGTGAACTTGACGCTGGCAAAAAGCCTAAGGAAATTGATTTCACAGGCTTTGAAAAATACAAGGATAAGGTAGTAGATTACCTCGAATCCAACAGAAAATATCTTGGACAGATGGACGTTAATATCAAGTCTCCTCTTGTCTGGGAACATTATGAAAACACTTTAAAGACATTAGCAGGTTATGGTGCCAAAATTGTCAGACTTGATGCTTTTGCATATGCACCAAAGGAGCCAGGTGAAAAGAACTTTATGAATGATCCTGGAACCTGGGATCTTCTTGCTAAAGTCAGAGAGCTTGCAGACAAGAATGGAGTTAAGCTCCTTCCTGAAATTCATGCAAGCTACGGTGAAAAGGTATATGAAACAGTAGCTTCAAAAGGCTATATGACTTATGACTTTTTCCTTCCAGGGCTGCTCATATATGCGCTCGAGAAAAAAGATGGAACAGCTCTTATGAATTGGGCAACGGAGCTTCAGGAAAAGAAGATTCGTGTCGTTAATATGTTGGGATGCCATGATGGTATACCACTTCTCGACCTAAAAGGGTTACTTTCTGAGGGAGAGATAGATGAACTTATAAAAACGATAGTTGGCAGAGGTGGTCTTGTCAAAGACCTCCATGGTCAGAAGAAGATGTATTATCAAGTCAACTCAACATATTATAGTGCTTTAGGCGACGACGATAAGAAGATGCTGCTGGCAAGAGCGATTCAGATGTTTATGCCAGGTAAGCCACAGGTATGGTATCTTGATCTATTTGCTGGTAAAAATGATTTTGAAGCAGTAAAGAGAGCAGGTGCTGGCGGACACAAAGAAATCAATCGTACAAATCTGTCTGGGGATTATATAAATGAAGCTATAAAGACAGATATCGTCGCTAAGCAAATAGAACTCCTAAGATTTAGGAATACATATCCAGCTTTTGGCTTTGATGCCCAGATGGATATAAATTGTAATGGTCAAAAGCTTGATATTACATGGAAAAACGATGGGGCGTTTGCAACACTCCATGTAAACTTCACGGATTACAGCTTTGAGATAGAGAAGGGTTAAGATAAACCTAAAACACCCGTCAGGTTCTCCTGACGGGTGTTTTTCTATGATGTGGGCTGCGTTAGTGCTTAATCTGTAGCTACTTTTGGTGACAAGACGTGGCTTACTTTGAAGTATATGGTGAAACAGATGGATGAAAGAGCCCAGGTTATTGGGTATACACTGTTTACGATGTTGATGTCGCGGACAAAGATGCTGGAGACAGTAAGGATTGAAACCCTGATGATGCACCAGCAGATGAGCATTATGATCATAGGTACAATGGAACGACCAGCTCCTCTAAGTATTGAGGACATAACATGTGAAAATGATAGTAAACAATAAAATAAGGCACAGATACGGGCTCTGTCAGTTCCGAGTGCAATAACCTCAGGAGTCTGGTCAAAGGCTGCTATCAGGACAGGAGCAAAAACATAGATTATAACTCCTATTACCTCAGCTACTGATACAGAACAGATAGCACCAAATATGGCGCCCTTTTTTACCCTTGAATACTTGCCAGCTCCGATATTCTGGCTTACAAAAGTTGTGAGAGCCATTGTAAAACTGGTTATAGGAAGGAATGCAAAGCCTTCGATCTTGCTGTAGGCTCCTGCACCTGCCATAGCCATTTCACCAAAATAATTTATATGGGACTGCACTACAACGTTGGCAAAACCAATGATGGAATTCTGGAAACCGGAAGGCAGACCATATTGAATAATCTTGTATAAAGTTGGCTTATGGAAACGAACTTTTTTCCATACGAGTCTGTAATCATCGTCGGTACGCATAAGTCTCAGGCAGCATAATATTACTGAGATGGACTGAGCGATAACTGTAGCGAAGGCTGCACCGCCGACTCCAAAACCAAGGAATCTGATAAAGGCAATATCCAGAACTATATTGATAATTGAGGATGTAACCAGATACTGCAGTGGGTGCTTACTATCACCGGAGGCCTGAAGGATACCAACTAAAATATTGTACATAACAAAGCTTGTGGCACCTGCAAAGTACACTCTAAAGTAAGCTACTGACTGTGGCAGAACGTCCTCAGGAGTGCTCATCATAATCAGAATCTGCGGTGCAAAAACAGTCCCCAGAAATGTCAACAGAGCGCTGCAAAAAAGCCCCAGAGCCACTGTGGTGTGAACGGCTATTTCGGTGTTTTTGGAATCTCTGGCGCCAATATATCTGGCAATTACAACACCTGCTCCCTGAGATAAACCGTACACAAATCCAATCATAAAGAAGATTAGATTTCCTGCAGTACTAACAGCTGCAAGGGCATTGCTTCCAAGATAATTTCCAACTATAAGGGAATCTACTGTGTTATATAATTGTTGGAAAAGATTTCCAAGAAAAAGAGGAACCGCAAAGCCGATGATTCTGGCAGAGACGCTTCCTTCTGTCATTAATGTTTTACCTGAACTAATACTACTCATAATTAAAGTAATCCTATTTTTAATTGTAAAAAAGTGCAAAGAAAATAATACACTATTTGCACTTTAAATACAATAAATAGTAATAATAGGGCCAAAAGCTACAAGGCAGTTTTGGTAACTGCCTGGTGCATTTGGCCCTATCATCATATATACGTCTAAGGAAATTTATTAAAAAAAATTAACCAACAAGCTTCTGGATGTCTCCGGCGATGTTAGTGAGATTATCCTTCATATCAAGTGTGCAGGATGCAATGTAGCCGATTTCGTCGTTACGGTCTGCAAGCTCTTCGATATCATCAACATTTGTTGTGAGGTCAAGAGCAGAAACTCTTTCAATTACATCAGCAACACGGTTGATTGGCTGTACTGCATACTTGATGCCATAGTACATAATTATTGCTAATAAGAAAAGCATGATTGCTGCTGCGCCAAAAAGCTTTAATGCGATGTCCTCAGGAGAGTACATTGTCAGATAGTAAGCAACAGCTGAATAAATACCAACAGCAAGGGCTGTTGTAACAAATGCAACGATTGTAATCTTAACTGCGATAGATGAAGATGTCTGATACTTTCTTTCCATGATTATTAATATCCTTTCAAATTTCCCGGATATAGTTGCAAGTGGCTACGCTCATTTCGTGATATCAAAGAACTATGGAAGTTTTTGATATAAAAAAGGCATTGCGCCAACGCAATGCCTTAAATAGTTTAAGAAATGCAACTGGCTGACTCATAAAGTCCCTATAGCTTTGCGTCGCCGGATTGCTCCGGTTTTGCTAAAAATGTTATTTGATGCTACCTTACACGTGTAAGGTGAGTATATACGGAAAAACATATTTTGGCAATATGTTTGATAATAAATTCACAAAAAGTACACAAATATTTTTATCCAAGAGAAACTTTTGTTCTTGATGTTTCTTCAAAAGCTATGACACGAAGCTTGTTCAGAGAAGTACGAACTGCAGGAATAGCTAAAACAACAACTGTCAAAAGAATCTCACCGCCAATTACAATTCCGTTATAACAAAATGAATATACGATTGGTGACATGCCTTCTGGTGCATACATTCCAAAGAATACAACGCCTGAAATGAAGGAAAAAACGAATCTTCCAATGGTTCCTGCAAGATAACCTGTTATAAGACCGTTCTTTTTGTATGCAAAGAAACCTGAGATTCCCATGATTCCGAAGGCAAAAATATAGTCAAGAAGCATCTGAGGAATGCTAATGATGTATGGATCGATTATAAGCTGTAAAAATCCATAAGCTATTGAAGCAGTAAGACCAGTACGTGGTCCATATAAATAACCAATAAAAGTAATAAAGAACATACTAAATAAAGTAATGGATCCGCCCATTGGCAGGTGGAAAAGCTTGATCATACTTGTTACAAATGCAAGAGCCATACATACAGCTGAGAAAACCATCTGCTTTGTACTAAATTTGTTTTTGTTATCTGCGTTTGTAAAAAAGCAGGCTACAACTGCAGCTACCAGCATTAAAGCAAAAAATAATACATACCCTGCAGTAGTAACGTTGTAGTAAACATCGCCATCTTCAACTATTTTTTCTAAAAATAAAGACATAAAATTACCTCCCATGATGAAGTGTATCAGGGAGGTTGTGTGCGCTATAAATAGTTCAGAAAAACAAAAAAGATCCAATGGATAATCCAATGAACCTGGTTTCTGCTTTACTCTATATCTCTTGCTTCCTTACGCCGGCATTATCCGGTTCAAGTAATGAGGGTCCGACTCTTGTCGTCTCAGCCCGAAGGCTCCCCTAGCCAAGATCTTATTAAATTTTTATCATGAGAGTCCGGCAGGAACCCCTGCCGGAGCTTTCATT
>JAZRKG010000101.1:0-8623 GCA_045646185.1 Butyrivibrio sp. | reverse complement strand
CGTGGGTTAGTATGTTCCCCACATCCAGCTTCCTTCAGATTCCGCCTCGCGACGGACACCCTTGCTTTCGGCTATATCCTTCCCACTACCGGGCGGATTCGGGACTTTAACCCGTTAGAAACGTGCGCCGCTAGGCGCACTACAAAATAAGCCTATCGGAAGTATTTCCGGTAGGCTTTTTTGCGCTTTACCATTGCTTTCTAAACTGTCCGGGAGTTATACCCTCCACTTTTTTGAAGGTTCTGGAAAAGTAATTGGCATCAGGCATACCGCATTGCTCCGCAATCTCAGAAGTAGAGAGCGTTGTAAAACGAAGTAGCTGCTTGGCATGCGTTATACGAAGACTGGTAATATAGGAATTGATTGAAACGCCAAACTGTTCTTTAAAAATTCTTGTTAAATAAAACTTATTTATAAAAAATTTTTCGGAAAGCTCATCCAGACTTATATGCTCAAGATAATGCTCATCAAGATATTCCCTAAGCTCCATTAGATTTTCGCGTTTTGGAGAATTGCGGTGACTATTTTCAGGATGCCAGCTATCCTCCATCAGAAGCGTAAGAAGTGATAACAGCTGCTGATAGATTTTCATATCTCGCAGATAATCCTCAGATTCTGCAATTTCATATAGATCACCAAGCATTTTGCTATATAAGGCTGACTTTGTAGACTTAAACACTGGCTCGCCGCCTCTCTCCACATACTTTGCATAAATATCAGCCATATTTGGACCATAGAAATGCACCCACTGCAGTGACCACAAATCATTGGAAGTGGTGTGAGAATAAGGAAGCTTACAGTCAATAAATACGCAGTCGCCAGCGGAGAGCTCGTAATGCTGACCATTGTAAGAAAGGTTTCCGGCTCCTTCAGCTACCAGAATAAAAAGATACGAATCCAGGTGGTTACGTTTGGAAGTGTGAGGACTTTGAGCCTTCAGAGTGCCGGTTTCCTGGAGATGTATCAGACTATTTCTAGCAAAAGAAGAAGGCGTATACAGTATTCTGTTTGTGCTGACAAGATTGCCATGAAACAAAGATGATTTCTTCAAAATATACGCTCCTGCAAATTTATCTTATTGTGTTGATGTCTGAAACCTTAACGAAATCTCTTACAAGCCTGAGCTTCTCCTTACCATTTTCATCAGTGCCTTCAAATAAGACAACTCTTGGCATCAGGCGGCTAAGGAACATATAGATTCCTTCAGTAACAGAATAAGCTCCGATATTACAAAAAGCGAGAATATCACCCTCTTCTGCATCAGAAAGAGTAAGCTTCCTGACAAGAATATCTGAGGTTGTGCACAGGCTGCCGCAGAGAATATAATCCTCAGAACCTGTGCCTTCATCAGAGACTTCTCGTTCCTTTAAGTGCCAGATCACCGGCACTTTCATGCCCATGATCTGGCCAAGGTAGGTCACATGATTCATTCCGCCATCTACCAGCATATAATTAGAGCCATTGTTGGACTTGATATCTACTATCTTTGTAACGTAATATCCACACTCTGAGGTATAGAAACGTCCCATTTCCACAGTGAGACTACACCAGGTGGATACCCATTTTAGAGTATCTGCCAGCTCTCTTGCAGGAGCAAGAGTATCTGAGAAATCCTCGCCCTCAAAATAAGGGACAGGAAGGCCTGGGCCGTATTCAAGGCGCTCAAGTCTGATTCCATAGAGCTTTTCAATTTCATCAAATAAGTCTTTGAGCATATGAAGCTCGTCTACCTGCTGCTGAAGTTTCTTTCTCTGAGTTCCGGCAAAAAAGTGTATGCCGCGGATATTCAAGTTAGCAAAAGAGTCCTTGTTTTCAAAAATGAAAAATAAATCCTCTTTGGATACGCCAAACTGGTTACCTGATGTAAGCCTAACAAGCACGTCTACTGAAATCTCCCTAGCCTTTGCTTCTTCCTGTAAAAGCCTTGCGTGCTTTAAGGATTCGATAGTGTATATGGAACAGCCGTAACCTACAGCCTTTTCAACATCCTCTTTTGTCTTATTAACCCCTGAAAAGATTATATGCTCACCGGAAACACCGAGATTTTCACAAATTTCAAGCTCGCCCGGACTGCATACTTCCAGTTTGTCTACAACATCAAGCATGGAAGAAATAAGGAACGGATTGGCCTTGATTGAGTAGCAGAGATTAACCTCTTTTCCCAAGATATCAGAGATGGCGCTCACTCTGTCCTGTAGAGACTTGGTATCGAAAATAAAAGTCGGAGTTCCGTATTCATTTGCACAATATTTTAAAATGTCTTTATTCATAAATGCTTTCAGACTGCCTGAAAAAATGATAAAAAAACAGCCTGCCTTTCTGCTATTTTTGCCCAAAAACTCAAGTTTAATAACTCAGGTAAATATGTTATACTTTTGCTCGGATAAATACTTTTGTAAGGTGTATAAAAATAATTTGAACCTTGCATCATTATTATAATATCACATAGATAATCAGTATGAAAAAAGTAGATTGGAGATTGTAATGGAAAGACTTATTGAACTATTGGAAGAAATTAAAGAGGACGTTGATTTTACATCAGAAACAGCCCTTATTGATGATGGAATCCTCGATTCCTTCGATATATTACAGATTATCAGTGCATTAAATGAAGAGTATGATATTTCAATACCTGCTTCAGAAATTATTCCTGATAACTTTAACAGTGCAGAATCCCTTTTAAAGATGGTCGAAAGATTACAGGAGGACTGATTTTTTAATGTCATTTGTTCACCTTCATACACATACAGAATACAGTCTGCTTGACGGTTCTAATAAGATAAAAGAATATGTTAAACGCTTAAAAGAGCTTGGTATGAATGCTGGCGCCATAACTGACCACGGAGTCATGTATGGCGTCATTGATTTCTATAAAGAAGCCAAAGCTGCCGGAATAAATCCTATCCTGGGCTGTGAGGTATATGTTGCACCAGGTTCGAGATTTGACAAGGAGCTTAGCACTGAGGATGAGAGATACTACCATCTGGTGCTCCTTGCAGAGAACAATACCGGTTACAATAACCTTTCTCATATAGTCAGCAGAGGCTTTACAGAAGGCTATTATTACAAGCCTAGGGTGGACTTTGACCTTTTACAAAAATACCATGAGGGCATAATCTGCCTATCTGCCTGCCTTGCGGGAGAACTGCCAAGGGCTATCCTTCGTGGCAACATGGATGAGGCCAGAGCAGTTGTCAAAAAATATGATGAATGCTTTGGACATGGCAATTATTTCCTGGAGCTTCAGGATCATGGCATAGCCAGCCAGCAGACAGTTAATGCAGGACTTTTGCAGCTGTCAAAGGAGCTGGATATACCGCTGGTTGCAACCAATGACTGCCACTACACCTATGCAGATGATGCTCAGGCACATGATCTTTTGCTGTGCATCCAGACAGGCAAAAAAGTATCTGACACAGACAGAATGCGCTACGAAGGCGGACAGTATTATGTAAAAAGTGAAGATGAAATGAGACTTCTTTTTACATATGCACAAGAAGCTATTGATAATACCCAGAAAATAGCTGACAGATGCCATGTGGAGATAGAGTTTGGCGTTACAAAACTCCCACACTATGAGGTACCTGAAGGCTATGATTCCTGGACATACTTAAATAAACTTTGTAATGACGGCCTTGCAGAGCGCTACCCGGATGATGATGGCACTCTTAAAAAGCGCCTTGACTATGAGCTCTCTGTAATTAAGCGCATGGGCTATGTAGACTACTTCCTTATAGTCTGGGATTACATAAACTACTCAAGAGAGCACGGCATAGCAGTTGGCCCTGGAAGAGGCTCTGCTGCAGGAAGTATTGTTTCCTACTGTATGCACATCACCAATATTGATCCTATTAAGTACGATCTGCTCTTTGAGCGATTCCTTAATCCTGAACGTGTATCCATGCCCGATATAGACGTGGATTTTGAGTATTCAAGGCGTCAGGACGTTATTGACTACGTTACCAGAAAATATGGACAGGAAAAGGTAGTACAGATAATCACCTTCGGTACACTGGCAGCAAAGGGTGTAATCAGAGACGTTGCAAGGGTTATGGATCTGCCATACAACTATGCAGATAACCTTGCCAAGATGATTCCAAATGAGCTGAATATAACTTTGGAAAAGGCTCTTGCCATGAACCAGGAGCTCAGAACTCTCTATGAGACTGACCCTCAGGTTCACATGCTTATAGATATGTGCAAAAAGCTTGAGGGACTTCCAAGACACACCTCCATGCACGCAGCAGGCGTAGTTATATGCTCTGCTCCGGCAGAAGACCTTATTCCTCTGTCACGATCAGCCGATGGAAACATAACCACACAGTTCACCATGACAACCATAGAGGAACTGGGCCTTTTGAAGATGGACTTTTTGGGACTTCGTACCCTTACAGTTATAAAGGATGCTGCAGAGTACGCCAATGAAAGCATTGGAGCCCATCCTGGTGATAGCAATTACATAGATATAGACAAAATAGACTTAGACGATCCAAAGGTTCTTGCAAGCATCTCAGGTGGTCACGCAGACGGCGTATTCCAGCTGGAATCTGGTGGCATGACTTCCTTCATGAAGGAACTAAAACCGGAATCCCTTGAAGACGTAATAGCTGGAATCTCTCTGTACAGACCAGGACCAATGGACTTTATACCAAGATATATTTCAGGTAAAAATGATCAGAATACCATTACGTACCTGACTCCAGAGCTGGAGCCTATCCTGAAGCCTACCTACGGCTGTATTGTTTATCAGGAGCAGGTTATGCAGATAGTACAGCAGCTTGGTGGCTATACCCTTGGAAGAGCTGACCTGGTTAGACGTGCCATGAGTAAGAAAAAGCAGCATGTCATGGAAGTTGAGAGAAATAACTTCGTTCACGGCAATACAGAGGAAAACGTTCCTGGCTGTGAATCCAAAGGCATTTCAGAGGATACTGCCAACCAAATATATGATTCCATGATGGATTTTGCCAAGTACGCTTTTAACAAATCCCATGCAGCCTGCTATGCAGTTGTATCAATGCAGACAGCCTGGTTAAAATACTACTACCCTGTGGAATTTATGGCTGCTCTTATGACCTCAGTCATAGATAATCCCGGCAAGGTTGCAGGCTACATTCAGACCTGCAGAAATATGAATATACCTCTCTTGCCACCGGATATAAATGAAGGCCACGCAGGCTTTTCCGTAACCGAGATTACAGATGAAGATGGCAATAAAGTAAAAGGAATCAGATATGCCCTTACTGCCATAAGCGGTATAGGCTTTCCTGTAATTGAGGCCATAGTGCGTGAAAGAGAGTGTAACGGCCATTTCAAGAATCTTAATGACTTTTTGAAACGCATGTGCAGCGGCAGTTCGACCCTTAATAAAAGGGCTATCGAAAGCTTTATTAAAGCAGGAGCTCTCGACTCTTTGGGCTCAAACCGCAAGCAGTGCATGAGTGTATATATACAAATCATGGACAGCCTTCATAACAATAGCCGCAACAGTATGGCAGGCCAAATGACTCTTTTTGACTTTGCATCTGAAGAGAGCAAGGCCCAGTATGAAGTGCAGATACCTGAGGTTGAGGAATATCCAAAGGAAATTCTTCTGGAATTTGAAAAAGAAGTCCTTGGCATATATGTAAGTGGACATCCACTGGAGGATTACTCTGCTTTCTGGCAAAAAAATATTACTAATAAAACCACAGATTTCTATCTGGATGAAGAAACTGGCGAGCCTTTGGTAAAAGATGGTGCTCAGGCCACAATTGGCGGCATCATTACCTACAAGAAAATAAAGTACACCAAGAACGACAAGGTGATGGCTTTCCTTGCTGTAGAGGATCTGGTGGGCCAGGTTGAGGTAATAGTATTTCCAAAGACCTACGAAGAATATCAGCACAAGCTTGCCGAAGACCAAAAGGTATTCATCCAGGGACGCATATCCGTTGAGGAAGAAAAGGATGCCAAGCTCATGGCGTCAAGAGTAACTCTTTTTGACGAGATACCGCGTACAGTCTGGATACAGTTTACAGATCTTGCAGAATATGAAAAAAGCTTTGAAAGCTTAAAACAGCTTACGGCAGACAGCGACGGCCAGGACCAGATTGCAATTGTTCTAAAGGATTCAAGGCAGATGAAGCGCCTTCCATCAAACTACAACGTCAAGGCAGACAAGATTCTCATAGATACGCTTATTGACGCCTTTGGAAAAGATAACGTAAAGCTGGTGTGATAAAGGAGTGTTTTGATTTATAAGTCAATATTGTGCTAAAATGAGGCAATAAAATACATTTTATTTGGGGTAAAATGATAGTATTATACTAAAACATGGAGTTTACAGAAATGTTTTTTTGCTAAAAACAGATAACACAATATATAAGTTTTAAGAAAAGAGGTAATTATGGCAAAAGTAGCTTTAATAACAGGTATTAACGGACAGGATGGTTCATATCTTGCAGAGTTCTTACTTGAAAAAGGATATGAGGTTCACGGAATTGTTAGAAGATCTTCAATATCCAACACAGCAAAAATCGACCATTTACTAAAAGACAATAAAATCACATTACACGATGGTGACCTTTCAGATACATCATCACTTATCAGAATCATCAGCAAGACTCAGCCGGATGAGATCTACAACCTGGCTGCACAGTCACACGTTCAGGTATCCTTTGATGCTCCTGAATATACTGGTGAAGTAGATGCTATCGGTGTACTTAGAGTCCTTGAGAGTATCAGAAACCTTGGTATGGAGAAAAAGACCAAGATCTATCAGGCTTCTACATCAGAGCTTTATGGAAAGGTTGAAGAGCTTCCACAGAAGGAGACTACACCATTCCACCCATACAGCCCATATGCAGTTGCAAAACAGTATGGTTTCTGGATTGTAAAAGAGTACAGAGAAGCTTATGGCATGTTTGCCGTAAACGGAATTCTTTTCAACCATGAATCAGAGCGCCGTGGTGAGAACTTCGTTACAAGAAAGATCACTCTGGCAGCAGGACGTATTGCAGAAGGACTTCAGGACCACCTTGAACTTGGAAACCTTGATTCCAAGCGTGACTGGGGTTATGCTAAGGATTACGTTGAATGTATGTGGCTTATCATGCAGCAGGAAGAGCCAGATGACTTCGTTATCGCTACAGGTGTTCAGCATACAGTTCGTGACTTCACAGAGAAGGCATTTGCGGCAAACGGCATTACAATCAGATGGGAAGGCACAGGCGCTGATGAAAAGGGCTACGATGCAGAGACTGGCAAGATGCTTGTATGTGTAAATGCAGAATGGCTCCGACCTACAGATGTTGATAACCTTTGGGGTGATCCTACAAAGGCTAAGACTATTCTTGGATGGAATCCACAGAAGACAAGCTATGAGCAGCTTGTAAAGATCATGGCTGAGCATGACAGAGAGCTTGCAAAGCGTGAAAAAGAACTTCAGAAATAATAGATCAGGACTTTTGCCCGGGATGACACAGGTCCCGGGCTTGTTATAAATGGAGAGTAAATAAAATGATGCAAAAAAATGCAAAAATATATGTTGCAGGCCATCGCGGAATGGTTGGCTCTGCAATAGTAAGAGAACTTGAGAGACAGGGATATACCAATATAATCACAAGAACACACAAGGAACTTGACCTTACAAGACAGGCAGATGTAGAAGAGTTTTTTGCTGCAGAGAAGCCTGAATATGTATTCCTTGCAGCAGCCAAGGTTGGCGGAATCGTTGCAAACGAGAGTGCTCTTGCAGATTTCATGTATGACAACATGATCCTTGAGATGAACGTTATCAATTCAGCCTGGAAAAACGGCTGCAAAAAGCTGGAATTCCTTGGCTCATCCTGCATCTACCCAAGAATGGCTCCTCAGCCAATGAAGGAGGACTGCCTTCTTACATCAGAGCTTGAAAAGACCAACGAAGCTTATGCACTTGCCAAGATTTCAGGCCTTAAGTACTGCGAGTTCTTAAACAGACAGTACGGCACAGACTATATCTCAGTTATGCCTACAAACCTTTATGGACCAAATGACAACTACCACCCAACACACTCACATGTACTTCCAGCCCTTATCAGACGCTTCCACGAAGCTAAGGAGCAGGGCCTTTCATCAGTAACATGCTGGGGTGACGGAAGCCCACTTCGTGAGTTCCTGTATGTAGATGACCTTGCAAATCTGTGCGTATTCCTTATGAATAACTACAGCGGCAACGAAACAGTTAATGCCGGTACTGGTAAAGAGCTTACAATCAAAGAGCTTACAGAGCTTGTAGCTAAGGTAATTGGTTATACAGGAAAGATTGAATGGGATACAACAAAGCCAAACGGAACACCAAGAAAGCTTCTGGATGTTTCTAAGGCCAGAAACCTTGGATGGACTTACAAGACAGAGCTTGAAGAAGGCATAAAGCTTGCTTATGAAGACTTTTTGAATAACCCAATGAGAGCAGAAAGATAAGGCTTTTGAGAAGTTTTTTGCAAAAAATAAATAATTCGGTATACTGTATTGAGACATTTGCTTAGGGGCGGATGTCTCAATATTGCGTAAAAGGGAAAATTATGAACGATACAGAAATAATGGAGAAAATCCATCAGTGCAACTACGAACTTTTATTAGAGATAAAAAGAATCTGCGA
>JAZRKG010000100.1:0-18751 GCA_045646185.1 Butyrivibrio sp. | reverse complement strand
CTAGCGATTATGAAGTAAATATTTATAGTAATCAATTTATCAACTATTAGTAGAGAATATACAAAAAAAGAGGTTATACATGACAAGAGAAGAATTATTCGAACAGTTAAACGAAGTATTTCAGGATGTTTTCGATGACGATAGCATCACTGTAAACGAAACAACAACAGCCAATGATATTGATGACTGGGATTCACTTGAGCACATCAATCTCATCAACGCAGTTGAGCAGAAATTTGGTATCAAATTTGATATGGGGCAGATCGTGACTATGAAAAATGTTGGTGAGATGGCTAATATCATTGCAAGTCAGCTTCAGTAAGATAGGGGACATAAAAAATGAGCTTTGAACAATTAAAATTTCCTGAAAATAGTGTATTTCTTGTAACAGGAGGTGCAGGTTTCATTGGTTCCAACCTTTGCGAAGCGCTCCTTAATAAAGGTCATAAGGTAAGATGTCTTGATAACCTTTCAACAGGCCACATTGAGAACATTCAGCCTTTTATGTCCAATCCTAACTTTACTTTTATCGAGGGCGATATCAGAGACCTTGATACTTGTATGAAAGCTACAGAAGGCGTTACATATGTAATGAACCAGGCTGCATGGGGATCTGTTCCACGTAGTATCGAAATGCCTCTTTTGTATGAAGAGATCAATATCCGTGGTACTCTTAACATGATGGAAGCTTCAAGACAGAATGGAGTTAAGAAGTTTGTTTACGCTTCAAGTTCTTCTGTATATGGCGATTCAACTAAACTTCCTAAGCAGGAAGGTAATGAAGGTAACATACTGTCCCCATATGCTCTTACAAAAAGATGCGATGAAGAGTATGGTAAGTTATACAAAAAACTGTATAACCTTGATACATATGGACTTCGTTATTTCAATGTATTTGGTCGCAGACAGGATCCTAACGGTGCTTATGCAGCTGTTATTCCTAAGTTTCTTAAGATGCTCCTTAATGGCGAAACACCTACAATTAATGGTGATGGACGTCAGTCAAGAGACTTCACTTATATTGATAACGTTATTGAAGGTAATATGAGAGCTTGCCTTGCACCTTCTGAAGCATCCGGAACAGCTTATAATATCGGTGCTGGCGGAAGAGAATATCTTATCGATGTATACAACTCATTATGTGATGCTCTTGGAATAAAAGTAGATCCTATCTTTGGGCCACCAAGAGCTGGTGATATCAGAGATTCCAATGCTGACATCAGTAAGGCTAGAAACAACCTTGGCTATGATCCTTCATATGATTTTAAAGCAGGTATCAAGCTTGCAATTGATTGGTATAAAGAGAATCTTTAAAATAAAGAGCTTTGCATACTTTTTAATGCAAAGCTCTTATTTTTATATATACACTCTTGAATATGATTACCAATACTAAAGATGTTAATACTGTAACGACTATATAAACAAATGATGCAACAACACCAGCAGTCACAGTTATCAAATATTTATATAATCCAATATATATCATTCTAACTAAACTCTCTATTAAATAGATTCCAAAAACACAACTACCAAGCTTCGATATTAATCTATTATCAACATTTTTCATAGTATATTTAACTATATAAAAGACTGATATTGTTAATAAAAAAGTTATACGACTTATATTACTATCCAAAATAGTTCCATAATTAACATAATTATATAAGACATAAATAAAAGGCATAATTATTGATAAAATCCCTAAAACAATTATATAAAAGATTTTTATATCATCCTTTAATCTATTTTCAATATAATATCCAGCAAGAAAATACATTAAATTTGATGTAATAAATTCAAAAGGCATCATTGAATTAACTGGCACAGATATATTGCAAATATAAAAAAATACAGGCAATACAATATCTAATATAATTCTTATTACACATAGATATATATATATTTCATCTCTAAGATTTATTGCTATTGTCCTTAACAAAGGCAATAGTATCAAAAATCCGATATAATAGTACAAGAACCAATATGGTTCCTGAATATTTCCTGTCAAAAATCTAAATAAAAAGTCTTTAAGTCCATATCCTTCTATTTTCCCCCTAACCATCAGTATAATATACTGAATAATTGAAAAGGAAAGCATGATAATAAACATTCTAAAAATTCTTTTTTTCCAAATATATCCTATTGATTCTTGTTTTTTTAGAAGCAAGGCACCAGATATCATAAAAAAAATAGGAACATCTATCTGACAGATTATAGTAATTATTAGTGATACTACAAACGTAAATATATTAGTAGTGTCATGATAATAGTAATAATTTATATCAACATGATTTGTTACTACTAAAATAATGGCAATTATCCGAAGTGCATCAATATAACTTTTTCGATTTAAAGATTTCACGCTACCCAACATTATCTTCTTTAATCCTCATTCTCCATTAACGTCCAGTCTTCATTGGCAATTTTAGTATTTATAGTTTCAACAGCTTCTTCATATTCCTCTAAATATAATTCATAAGCTTCATCCCATGATGAATACTCGCTATTGCCTCTTTTATCTTCAAAATTATAATTCTCTAGCAAGTACTCACCTAGGTACTCTGTTACTTTGGCTGCTCCAACAGCATTTAAGTGATTGCCATAATCTGCAAAATCTGTGCCATAATCAAGGGCTATCTCAGATGCTACGTCAGCGTCATTCATATTGAGGAAATTGTATCCGTAAGATTCTACAATCTCTTTAATATAATTATAATTAGCCTGCTTATCTATAGAATCAGTGGTATATGGAGTAACAACAAATAACGCATCCTGTCCAACTTCCTGCAGATAATCAAGAAGCTTATAAAGAGCCTCTTCCTGAATATCCTCTATTGGCTCTGAACCTGTAATTCCAGATACATCAACATACTCTGTGGGACCAACATTATCTTTAATAACATAACCTTTCAAATCATCAGGATATTCGTATGTAAAATCTCTAATTTGTGACCACAAAAATAGAGTACGCCAGTTAGAATGGTACTTAAATATATCAAAATAATAAGTATACTTACTCTCAGTAAAAACCTCTGTATCACTAGTCAAGGCATTTATTGCTTCAATTCGGTTCCATGAATATTTGAGATTATCTGTAACTCCTCTGGTATGACCAGGATTAGCAGTCATATCAATCTCTCTCGCAGTATACATTCTCATATCAAAAATAAATAATTGGGGAGACTGTGTCTTTAAGGCTTCCTTCACCAGATAATATCCGGCAACCGGTCTCTGCATGTTGGTAGAAAGAGGATACATAGCAATTCCAGTCTCACCCCAGAGCTTTGGAGTTGCATAGCCTGGATAAACCGGACTGGATCCTATTATCACAGCATCGATAGTATTGTCTGGTTCTGAATAAAAGCCTGTAAACCTATCCTTCTCATCACCATTGGTTCTTAGAATATAGGTAAGGCTGATAGTCAGCCAAATAAAAATCAATATGAAAATGATAATTTTAAATATCTGTTTTTTGTTCATATATATTTTCCTGAATCAATAAACATCATTTTAAAAGCTTAATATCTATGACACTTTACAAATAGATTTTAAATGCGTCATATTGCTCAATTGATGCCCTCTCAAAAGGCTCTATGTAGCATAGGCCTTAAATCTTTTTCTCACAAAAGCCTCATGTTAGCATCTTTTTACACAGTATTTGAACTCTATCAGAAATTCTGATAAATAAACTCTGTCGCACTATAACCCGGTCCGTACTGTCCAAGTAAGATCACATAAAACAGAGCGGCAAATAATATGATCCATCTGATCACAATATTCCTGGAGGCAATATACTTTCTAACTCCGTGATAATCATATGCCTTACCCTCTGCCTCAGCTGCTTTCTCAAGTCGCAGCTGATACATGGACACGCATATAAGAATAGCTATTGAAACAATTGTTACAGTGAAGTCAATCCAATCAAGACCAAGTTCAAACAATGATCCATTTATGAGTACCTCTGGATTCCAGGTAGTTACAGCCTCTTTTAACATTCTGCAGGCATGAGGCACTGAATCTGCTCTAAAGAACACATTTCCTATATTTACAAGGAAGAATGTCCTTACAATCCTTACTCCATCAGCAAATCTGCTCTTCATGTTAATATGGAGCCTTCCAAAAAGCCATGTCCAAAATGGCAAAGTGACCTCACCAAACACGATGTAAAACCAGTGCAAAAGACCAGAACCAATTACGTATTTGAAAGCACCGCCGTGCCATAATCCTACTGAGAACCATAAGATAAACATAGCAACATAAGTAGTGACCTGCTTGCCCTTTTTCTTACCAAGCTTATCTCTAAGCACTTTTCCCAGCTTCATGATCAGCTGAGTTCTAAGAAGTGGATAAAAGACATGCTCTTTCATCCATTCACCAAGAGTAATATGCCATTTACGCCAATATTCTGAGATACTCTTAGTCATAAATGGAATATCAAAGTTCTCCGGAAGTTTAAGTCCAAACATCTCAGATATACCGATCACAATGTCCATACAGCCTGAGAAGTTGGCATATAGCTGGAATGTAAAAGCAAGAGCGCCTACCCAGATATAAGCACCTGTATACTCAGTATCATTACCAAATACTGTATTTGCAATGACTCCAAGTCTTTCTGATATAACAAGTTCTTTAAAAAAGCCCCAAAGCATACGCTGAGCACCAAAGGTCAGATTGTTATAATCAAGTTTGTGACCTTCAAAAAAGTCTTTTTTCAGATCACGGATTCTAAGGATCGGTCCTGAGATCATTATAGGGAAATACAGACCCATAAGGGCTGTCTTAAAGAAGTTACCCTCCGGCTCGGCGATATTGTTGTATACATCCAGAAAATATCCCAAAAGAATGAAAGTATAAAAAGACAGCCCAAGAGGCGCGATTATACTATCAGAGGATATGAAATTATTGTATTTTAGTCCTACCAGAATCCCCAGTAATACCAGCACTTCCAGCGCCAGCACAAGACGTCTTTTGACGATATCTTTTTTATCCACCTTGCATAAAAGGCGCATGGATAGCCACGTAACAGTTACTGCTATCAGCGGATATATTATCAGCACTCCATTTTCGGACATTAAATAAAAAGCTACACTGGCAGCTAAAAGAACCATCCATTGTAGCTTTCCGGGTACAAGGTAATATACAAATAATACTACTGCTAAAAAGCATAAAAAGAAAAATGAGGTAATTTCCATTTCGAACCTGCAAAAAACTTTTAATTTGTTTCAACCAATTCAATTATACCAAGATTACTGTTTATCAAGAAAGATACTCTTTTATTCTCAATGCAGGGAGCTTCAAGAGGTTCCTGCATTACGGTATAACCTTTTGTAGAAAGCTCTGCAATGGATGACTCAAGATCATCAACCTCGTAGCATATGTGATATGGGGTATTCTTGTATCTCTTTAAAAGCGGATACATAGGTGAGGAATCATCCACCGGCTCAATGAGCTCCACTCTGTAATTTCCGTTTATTATAAAGGAAATATTAATCTTTCTATGTTCGTCGTAAGCTTTTTCCTGCTCTACAACAAAACCCAGGGCTAAAAACTCGTCCTGGGCCTTATTTAAATCTTTAGTTAAATATCCAACGTGATGAATATTCATTACAGTCTCCAATAATCAAATTCAGGTGCTTTAAAGTCATCCTTGTTGTAGATACCCTTGATATCCATGAATACTTTAGTCTTGTGCTCTGGATTGTAGAATCCTGCAATATCAGCTGGTGTGAGCTTTAGGAAATCTTCATGAGCAACAGCTACAATTACAGCATCCATGTTCTTAACATCTGCCATTGTGCCAAATGTAATACCATAGAGTCTCTTAGCTTCATCAGAGTCAGCCTGTGGATCAACTACTACTGGACTGATTCCATACTCTTTAAGTTCATTGTAGATATCAATAACCTTAGTATTTCTAGTATCCGGGCAGTTCTCCTTGAATGTAAATCCAAGCATTGCTACCTTTGCACCTTTTACAGGCTGATCATTTTTGATTATGCTCTTAACAGCTGCTTCTGCAATGCATTTACCCATATCATCATTGATACGACGACCTGAGAGGATGATCTGTGAGTGATAACCAAGCTCCTCAGCCTTGTATGTAAGGTAATATGGATCAACACCGATACAATGTCCGCCTACAAGACCTGGTCTGAATGGAAGGAAGTTCCACTTAGTACCTGCTGCCTCAAGAACTGACTTAGTATCAATTCCCATCTTATGGAAAATGAGTGAAAGCTCATTCATAAATGCAATGTTGATATCTCTCTGGCTGTTCTCGATAACCTTAGCTGCTTCAGCAACCTTGATAGACTCAGCCTTATAAACTCCTGCAAGTGCAACAAGTTCATATACCTTGGCTACTTCTTCAAGTGTCTCTGCATCCATACCAGATACGATCTTGGTAATAGTCTCAAGTCTGTGAACCTTGTCACCTGGGTTGATACGCTCTGGTGAATAACCGATCTTGAAGTCTACGCCACACTTAAGTCCTGACTCCTGCTCAAGGATAGGTACACATACATCTTCTGTAACTCCAGGATAAACAGTTGACTCATATACAACGATGCTTCCCTTTGTAAGGTATTTACCAAGTGTATGGCTGGCACCTTCTACAGGTGACAGATCTGGTGTATGGTCATCATTTACAGGTGTTGGAACTGCAACGATGTGGAACTTACACTCTCTGAGTTTCTCAGGATCTGCCGTAAATTCAACAGTTGTATTCTTGATAGCATCATCGCCAACTTCTCTTGTTGGATCGATACCTTTTTTATACAGATCAACCTTAGCTGCGTTAAAGTCATATCCTACGACTTTGATCTTCTTGGCATAAGCTACTGCAATAGGCATACCTACATATCCAAGACCAACTAATGATAATTTCTCTTCGCCACTTAATAGTTTGTCATATAAACTCATAATAAAACCTCTCTGATTTTATGATACATTTCAAATCGTCTCTTACAATATTTATAAATTCATAACTTAGCTTTAAGATTCAAAATGTTTTAAATAAAAATACTTTTTATCATTCAACATACCCATATATTATACACTGTCTGTCAACTGAATGCATTTTTTATCAGCTCTTCAAGCTTACGCATATATACTTGACTCTGGCAGGTGTTTTTTTTGGATCACTCGAAAATTTTTTCTATATATGCTTCCACTATTTTTTTCCTGTCAAATTCCTTTTCCATTTTGGCTCTACCATTTCGTCCCATGGTTTTTCGCATATCTATCGAAGTCTCAACAAAAAAGCTCATAGTATCATAGAGTGCTTCTTTATTTTTTGCTTCAAATAAAAGACCGGACTCACCATCATCAACAGTCTCTTTACATCCACTTACATTAGATGCCAGAACAGGTCTGCCCGTTGCCGCAGCCTCCATAAGGACATTGGACATTCCCTCATGATACGACGGAAGTACAATAGCATCAGCTTCTCTGATGTATGGATGCACGTCCTTTTGAAAAGGAATAACTTTTAAATACTTTTCTTTCTGTGCTTGGCTTAGCTTATCCTCATAATCCTCGTCGCTATAGCCAATAACGCTTACAGACACCTTATCTCCATACTTTTCACGGAGCTTTTTTGCCGCATATAGGTACTCATCTATGCCTTTTTCATGCATTATGCGACCAATATAGAGAAATCGTGTAATATCATCTTTATGTCCCGGATATTCTTCAAATCTATGTTTTTCAAGATTAACACCTGATCCGTTAACAAGCTTAGAATCTTTTCCCTTTATATGAAGTTCCTCAAAGAGCCTTTTGTTCTCAGCATTTTGAAAAAAGACACATTTACAACCTTTAAGTCCAAACTTATACATGGTCATGATCATTTTCTTTTTCAGGCCAGTCCACTCAAATGAACTACCAAGCCCTGTAACCGTTGAGATATAAGGTACCTTCTCTTTTCTGCAGGCGTAACCGCCATAAACATTAGGTTTTATGGTATATGTAAGGACAATATCAGGCTGTTTCTCACGAAGGAGCCTGCGATAAAATCTATATAGCTTAATATCATGAGCAGGATTGGTACCTCTCCTGTCCATCTCTGTATGTATTATCTCACAGCCCTCTTTTTTGAGTTCCTCCGCATGTTCAGTATCCGGAATACTTACCAGCACTTCATGCCCATCTTGCAAAAGTCTTAGAACCAGCTCATTTCTAAATATGTATAGTCCACTAGAATTGTTAGCCAATATAAGAATCTTAGACATTGTTGTCTTCCTCAGTTCATATTTTATTCTCTAGAGAATCTTGTTAAATACACAGATGTATTGCTATTTGATCAATCATCTTCCTTAGTACCTGTAAAAGCTTCCATCGTCGCAGATGTAGCGCTGGAGATACCTTCATGGTTTAAAACAACCTTGATAGTATGGAAAATAATCTTCAGATCAAGTAAAAAAGAGCAATTCTCAACATAATAAACGTCTTTTTCAAACTTTTCTTCCCAAGTGATACTGTTTCTGCCATAAGCCTGAGCATATCCTGTAATACCAGGTCTTACATCATGGCGATGGCTCTGGCGCTCATTGTATAGTGGCAGATAAGATACCAGCAGTGGTCTAGGACCAATCAAAGACATATCACCTTTAAATACATTAAGCATCTCCGGAAGTTCGTCAAGAGACGTACTACGAAGCTTTTTACCAAAAGAAGTAAGTCTTACCTCATCTGGAAGCAGTTCACCATTCTCATCTCGTTCGTCTGTCATAGAACGATATTTGTACATTTTAAAGACCTTACCCTTGTAACCTGGTCTATCCTGCTTGAATAACACTGGGGTTCCCAGTTTTGTTCTTACTACGAAATAAAGAATCAGATATAACCAGCTGAAGACTAAAAGGAATAGTCCAGAGACAATTATATCTAAAATTCTTTTTACAATTCTCTCATAAAACACATGTTTATTCATAAATACACCTTATTACCACTACATATACTCAATATAAATATGCATTTCATATTCATCAAATATATCCATATTTGACATTACAAATAAATAAAAGTAATATGTAATAAGAAAAGTGCTACCGATAGACGGTTAGCCTATTATTGATTGGTTCAAAAATGACCGCTCAGCTTGCAGGCGTATGGCGGTCATTTTTGTGCATTAATAAGAGCAATCAATAAAGTAACTACTAATGTCAGTATCATTAAAAAGACTGATATCATCTCAAAATCACTCATACACAAGCCCTCCTCCCGATTGGATTTTTTACCTCCTTTCGCACGAGTTGGGCTAACCGCCTACCGAAAATGGTAGCACCGACTTACATCATATCACTTTCCACTCGAACATACAATCGGTTTTTATAAAAACATTTTTCTGAAAGCATCTCCATTATTAAACCACACAGCCTTCATTCCAAGCATAAGTGGAGCCTTATGATCTTTATTCTCATTATCGCCAACATACATAAGCTTGTGCATAGGAATACCAAGACGCTTCTGCATAATCTCAAAGGCAATTGAATTAGGCTTTCTAAAACGTTCCGGATGACCACATCTGCCGGCCAGTTCATCTGTGACTATAATCTCATCGAAATAATGCTCTATTCCCAGAGCTTTGATCTTGGACCATTGTCCTTCAGGACGTCCATCAGTAATAAGTCCCAGCTTAATATCCATCTTGGATAATTTATCTAACAAGACCTTAGCATCATCATATAAATCGATATCAGGTTCCTGATTTCTGTAGATTGCTATTATCTTCTGCTTTATACCATCATCAGCGACTCCATATTTTTCAAGCAGGACATCGATAGCCTTCTGACCATTAGAAAAAGCCTCCCAAAGAACATTCTCTATTTCTTTAGGATCAGCACTTATAAGACCTGACTCTGCAATTTTCTTGTATCCACTTCTCACATACTGTTTTTCAGAATACAGTGTATCATCCAGATCAAGTATCAGCCCTTCAAGACCGGATAACATATCACCATCAATCAGCTCAAGCACTGACTTTATTTTAGTAGCCTTGTTATCCACACATATGCTCTGATCAAAACGAGTATACACACTTACAGCATCCATATGCTTTTCAGCCTCAACATCATATGGGAGTGATGGATTTTTATCCGGATTCTTTTTTAACTGAATAAGCATATTCATAAGTGCAAGGGGTGAGTCAGCACCTGCCTTTATAGACAATGGCGCTCCTCCACCGTACCTTGGATTGATCTCGATGAAGTAGTCCTTATCCTCAGTATCTCCTACCTTACGACCTCTGATAAGCTGGACTGTGATCTCACCTACTGCCTTAAACTCTTTTAACAGTTGCTTACTCTCAGCTATCATTGTCTCGTCCATGAACATCTGTGTCTTGAGTACTTCGCCGCTTCTAACAGCCAAGCGCTTTCTGGGAGTTATAAATATAGGCTCATTGTCAAATCCGCAAAAAATATCGATTGTATACTCTTCACCTTCAATAAAAGGCTGAATAATATAATCCGGGACCTTAGCTGCAAGGCCTCTCAGCTGTTCTTCAGAATCAGTTTTAAAAGCATTGATACTGGAACTGCCATCCAACGGCTTTATAAAACATGGGTAGCCATCATTGTAGTTGTCCACATTGTCTGTTGGATTTGGGGTGTTTAATCCACATTTTACAAAAAAGGCTGCTGTATTTCTCTTATCTCTGCAGGCACGGATAAACTCCGGATCACTTACGAGTACCTTAGTTCCAATCTTTTCAAATACGCACTTATGCTCTGATAAAACAAGCAGATCAGTGTCAATTGTAGGTATCAAAACATCTATTTTTTCTCTCTCGCATATTTGAGCCAAAAGAGGAATATAGTTACTATCTGATATTCTGCATACAATTTCTGTTTTATCACAATAAGCCAGAGCGGGCGCTGAATCTGACATATCAGCTCCGTATATCTCTACTTGTTCATCTATCATATCTGCTGCCTGTCTGAAAGTCTGCATCAGCTCAACTCTACGACCAGCACTTGTAAAAAGAATCTTTATCATAAACAGCTCCAATTCATTTAATAAATCACTATCTTATACTATACAATAAAAAAGGCTTCGGTACAAAACCGAAGCTCTTTTATCTTGAATCATTTTCTTACGCATTCAGAGGCGTAGCGCTTCCTGCTAAATCTGAACAAAAGCTTTGCCTTACTCATCGCCTTCTTCATTAACAATCTTTGCTGCCTTTTCAAGTTCAAGTCTATACTCATCAGACTGAAGCTCTCGCTCTGTAGGATGATATGTTGTAACCACATCCTGTACCATCTTGGCAATATTTCTAGTCTCAGCTTTTGAAGCCTTTTTAAGCTCCTCAAGTTGCCTAAAGAACAGCATCTCATCCATCTCAATAGGCTTACCTATATGAATCAGCTTATTATCCGTATCCTGAAGTCCTTCTTCATCCATGAGCATCTCTTCATAGAGTTTTTCACCTGGACGAAGACCTGTAAATTCAATCTTAATATCCTCTCCTACCTTATAACCTGAGAGCTTAATAAGGTTCTCGGCAAGGTCAAGGATCCTTACAGGTTCACCCATATCAAGGACAAATATCTCGCCACCTTTTGCATAGGCTCCTGCCTGAAGCACAAGAGATACCGCTTCTGAGATAGTCATGAAATACCTTATAATATTAGGGTCTGTAACTGTAACTGGTCCGCCTGCTGCGATTTGTTTTTTGAAAAGAGGTATTACTGAGCCATTCGAACCAAGTACATTACCAAATCTAACTGCAACAAACTCTGTATCATAGTGTCTGTTGAAGGTCTGAACAATCATCTCACAGATACGTTTGCTGGCACCCATGATATTGGTTGGATTTACAGCCTTATCTGTCGAGATAAGTACAAATTTCTGCGCTCCATTCATGGCTGCTGCCATAGCTGTATTAAATGTTCCAAATACATTATTTTTGATAGCCTCATTTGGACTATCTTCCATCAGAGGCACATGCTTATGGGCAGCTGCATGATATACAATATCAGGTCTATAGGTCTCAAACACTTTATTTATCCTGTTTGTATTACGAACAGAGCCAATAAGAACAGTAAGTGCCAGCTCTGGATGCTTGATTTTAAGCTCCTGCTGTATGTCATAAGCATTATTTTCATAAATATCAAATATGATCAGTCTCTTTGGCTTATGATTAGCAATCTGTCTGCATAGCTCAGAACCAATAGATCCGCCACCACCTGTTACAATTACTGTCTTGCCCTGAACATATCCTGCAATTGAATCGATATCTACAGTGATAGGCTCTCTTCCAAGAAGGTCCTCTACTTCAACGTCACGTAGCTTACTAACATTGACTTCGCCATTTACCAACTGATATACACCAGGAAGAGATCGGAGCTTACAATCTGTCTCCTTACAAATAGCAAGAATATCTTTCATCTGAGTCCTGGTCGCAGATGGAATAGCTACAATTATTTCATCAATATCATAAAGATCTGCGCACTCAATAATCTTATCTCGTCCGCCTACTACTCTTATTCCCTGAATATATCTGCCCCATTTATTCTTGTCGTCATCGATGATGCAACCGATTACCATTGTAGAAAAATTACTGATGGTAATCTCTTTAATAATAGTATTGGCAGCTTCTCCTGCACCAATGATCATTACTCTTGTAGCGTTTTTCTTATTTTCATTTTTATGTTTCTGACTACGAAGGAACCTATAAGAAAAACGACTTATAAAAATAAATGTAATAAGCAAAAAAGTATACAGAAAATAGTAACTCTGAGGAACCGGCTGTGTATGTTTATAATTAGTAAACTGAAGACCAATTGCATTAACAATTCCCGAAAGCACACATGCCACAACCAGGTTTTGAAGTTCATTTTCTCCTGCATATGCCCAGAGACTATCATAGAGTTTGAACAAATATAATATCAATATTGTCAATGCTATTGATATAGGCAAGAATCTTTCAATAGGTTCTATGAAATACATTGGAATCTGATCAAAATGAAACTCAAATCTAAACAAAATAGCCAAAAAACTTGCTGCCAGTATGCTTAATACATCATATATAACAAGTCCGACCCTTCTTTGCATCTTTATATAATTAAAAGGCTTCTTACTCTTATTTTTTTCCATTTTGTCTCTCACCAACAATACTCTTTCTCTTAACAAACATAATTGGAGCAATAGAAAGCATAAGCATGATCGTCATTGGATTGCTGAACTGAAACAGCCATTCAGTAAGACCCGCCACAGCAAATCCAATCATCACACCGAATGGTAATCCTGCCACACTCTGTTCATTATAGCACTTTATTATATACCATATGCCACTAATAATCACACACAGTACCCATATAGCAAAAATAATACCGACAGGAATTCCGTGATCATAAGCTACCTGAAGATAAATGTTGTGAGCATGTACTGCTATTTCACCAGTATAAAGCTCAGCTCCCATTTCATCATGTCCCATCATATTCAACTGTTCAATATATGCTCTGAATATATCAAATCTTCCATTGGCATATTCTTCAACAGCAGATTCATCTGTCACATCGTCAACATCACTGGCAAGTACGATAAGCAGATCTGTAGGAATGCCACTAGATGCTATCATATATGAACTATCTAAAACATTTTGATTTCCAATATATCCAACTATCTCTTCATCACTAAGCACAGAGGTTTCATCCCAATATCTATCTGTAGGATAAACGTATACACCATTATCAGTGTATATGACAATACCATTTTCATCATAATTGTTTCTATCTTCATGATAAATATTAGTTCCTTCATCCAATCCTAATATTTTATACCCAAAGACTCTGCAATAACGCTCTATATACATCAGATAGGTATTATCCCAATTAGTACCTCCCGTCGTAAATGCTGTTCTTTCTTCAACATCATAATATACAGGATGTCCGACCATCACAGGTATAAGTCTCTGAAATGTAAAAATAGCAGGGAAACAGATAATAACTGCACTTACGATCATAACAATATTTCTAAACACTGTTTTGAAGCTACTGTATATTATTAAAACTACTACTCCAGCTACAGCAATTGCAAGAAACGCAGTTCTTGAAACTGTAAATAATACATATGCACTGACTATTCCAAACAGTATCCACTCTTTCCAGATAATTCTAAATTTTTCAACAGCTGTCATTCCCTTATGAACTTTTTTCAACTTCATAAGAAGAAGGATCAATGCCATAACTTCCATAGCAGTCAGATATTCTGCCGTAACTGTAACAGTATGAAAAGTAAAACCAAAGCGTGACTCTTTATACGACTGATAATATCTATAAAGTAAGCAATATATGACAGACGATAAGAAATTGAGGATCATTCCACCAGCAAGAATCCCCGTCCACTTTTCTCTATCCTTCCAGACAAAAAATCTAATATAAAAAACAGAAAAAGTAATTGCCAGCACCACTCCCCACCATCTTGTATTACGCATGATGATAAGTGCTGCAAAAAGAATAATTGTTACATAACCCGCAGGTGATATAGTAAGTCCTATCTTCTTGCCCTGTTGTCTACTTTGAATAGCCTTTACGATAAGCCTCACTAAATTAAGAAGGATCATTCCTCCAAGTATAACAATAATAACAGCATATAAAAGTGCCTGATTTTTTAGATCATATTCTTTTTCAGTATCTGCAACAGCATTCAATACATAGTATCTCCTGCCTGCAACTATGGCGATGATCAGGTACACTAGATTGTATAAGTTAAAAACCTCTGCAGCAGAAAAAGTCAGAATGATCACGCATAAAAGGGCGATAAGTTCTTTTCTCTCTGCGAGCGTCTGATATATTGTGTATAAAGCATTCATATACTCTACGCCAAAACCTATAGCATATGAAATAGCAATCATCATTAACACATTTCTAACATTTAATGCGACTATACTATCATTATCATGCACAGACTTATGATTAATAGCATAAAATGTCAATAATGCAGCAATCAAAAGTCCAGTTTCATAAAAAACGATTTCTATAACTCTATAATCAAAGAGTTTTAATGGAAAAACCATTACCATCAATGCCAAATAAAAAATAGCCGCAATAGGATTGGCTGTGTATTGAAACGCCTTTCTGCCAGTAATCAGTTTGTCATTTTCAATTCCAATCTTCTTAGTATACAGATATGTTCCTGCTATTATGATCAGTGCTACAATAGCGATAATTACCATCAACAATACGGAGGTCTTTTTATCAAGCGGAACGCAATAATTATATTTTGCTGCCAGGTGGTAACCCTGAACAGTTGTATCATGATATAGTAGATCTCCCACATATCCCGGAGTCGCAGATATTGTCTCATAGGCAACCTTAAATGAAGCCTGCTGAGCAAAAATAACAACAGTATATGTTTCTCCTACTTCAAGATCCTGATGGAGCCACACATTTACATAGCCCGGTACCTCTAATTCCTTAAGATCCACATATTTTGAATACATAAGAACCATGTTAGGATCATACAAATCTACTCTCATATATCTGGCAGTAATAAGATCTGTCACATAAACATCTATAGAATTAATCCTGTCATATTCAGCAACAAATTTCTGTACTACATCTGTGGTATCGTTCACTATTCCAGATTCAGAAGCAATAGTTGCATCTTCAGCATGACTTGTCTTAGTCACATTCCACAATCTAAGCGGAAATACAGTAATAATCGCAATAAGAGCAAGGATAATCGTTACTATACGAATTGCCTGACTTTTATAAATAGCTCTGCGCATGTCATTTAACTCCCATACATGTTTTTATAGTCAAAAAAAGAAGCGGTAATCCAAACCACAAATACACCACATATCTTACCAAATATGTTGGGCCAAGTAAAACTGTCAACCACACCAAAAGAACCAGCGCAAAAGGCCAAAATCCTCTTATTTTACCTATTGCGGCAGCCATTCCTGCGAAATAAATATATAGCCAAAAATAAAACGCTGGCGAAAAAAACAAAGAAATAACAGGAATATTTTGCTGGAACTTTTCTATCGATAACTTTCTATATAATAAATCTATAATAGGGATAAAACTATGCCTCTCTCCAGGTGGCTCAACCTCATAACCAAAGTATGAACTATCAGTATATGTAAAAGTAAACATTGTATTACCCTGATATACATTTATAACCGCTCCAGGATACCAATATCCATAAGAAGTCAGAAGCCAAGCATTTAAATATGTCATAGGATATCTGGTTCCCAGTTTTATCCATAGTTTCCAAAAGCCCACAGAATCTGTGTCATATGCATCATTATCAAACTTACTTTTTAATAAATCCGAAACCCTTGGTGTATATAGGTTAAGCGCCTCATCAGGAAGATACTTTTTTAATAATTCTGCATCTTCTTCTGATATCTCATCTTCATAAGCATTATATGTTCTGGCAAGCTGTTGGATCGGAACAGTGAGCATTTCCTGATGTTCTCCACTATATGCACCCAAAGCTGCTGTCATAGTTCTTGATATGACAATATACAGCAAAACCGGTGCAATAAACATAATTGCTATCTTTTTTATATATCTTCTCTTTATGATAAAAATAACAGGTAGCATTACCAGATATGCATAAAACCCGTTGTGCCTAAAAAGCATCATAAGCGTCGCAGATATTATCAATCCTGCGCAATGGCACTTATTCTCAACAAACGATTCCTCATCTTCATCAAACTGAATAAGTTTTGTTATTGCCAAAATTAGGAAAGCAGAAAAAAGGCCATCTTTGCACGAACATAACTGATACATTACTATTGTTGGAAATAATCCCATGAACAAAGTCATGACAATCCGTATCTTTTTTGAAATACCGCGCTTTTTTAAATAAGTGATAACATATGCTAGTATTCCCGATATTACAAGCATCTGTATAACTATATAGCAAAAAATCCCCATGTTATATGAGCCAGTAACTTTATGTACAGCCGCAATTATCCCGCCAAGCAATAGTACATGCAATAATGGATGATGAGTGGTAAAGCTTCTGGTCAAGACTTCAGTAAGCTCATCCTGAGCGTCATAGCAAAAAAAACCCGGATACTCAGCAAGTAATACTGGTATCTGGCATAAAATCATCACAAGCCATGTTACCCTAAAGCTCTTTTTATCTGAATATGACCAACTTTTTATTAAACTTCTCTCATCTTCATTTAGAGCTAAAGGTCTGGCATGTTTATATATAACATTCCAAGACAACCTTGTTAAAATAGCTATCAATACAGCAAATAAGAGCCAGTAACCCAAATATATAAGATTGCCCAGCTCTAAATGATCTATAGACTCAAGCTCCCATCCCCATACAATCGCCAGACTTAAAGTCGCACCATATAAGGATGGAAGTAAATAACCTGATTTAGTTTTCATATGACTCTCCCGTCAAATCTCTTCGCTGCTATTATCAGAGTTACCTACACTTTCTCTAACAACATACTGCGGATTCTCATTGATAGAAATATAAGTCCTGCCTATGTACTCTCCAGCCATTCCCAACATCAACATGGTCATACCACCAAAAAAGATGATAGCAGCCATAAGGGCACTGAATCCTGCCGGAATGTCAGGAAGAACAAATCTCTTGATAATGGTATAAATACCATAAATAAATCCAATAAACGCAAAAACGCAACCCATGATCGTTGCAATTCTAAGCGGTTTAATACTAAATGCAGTAAAGCCATTTACCCACAATCCAAGGAGTTTTGCAAAGTTATATCCACTGGTTCCGATCTCTCTGCTTCTATGATTAACATCAACATTTACTATATTTTTGGTAGTACGAAGCACAAGGCCAATTACATATGGATAAGAGCCCTTGTACTTGATCATTTCATCTACTACAAATCTTCTGACAGCAAAATAGCTGGATACATAGAGCTTTTTTGGTTTTCCAAGCATAACTTCTGTCATCCACTCATTCATAGCTGTTCCAAAATTACGAAATGCCGAATGTTTTTTATTATCGTATTTTGCATAGACTGCATCAGCGCCATCTTCAATAGCTCTGATAAGTTTGGTAGCTTCATTGGCAGGTGTCTGTCCATCATCATCAAGACATATGATGATATCTCCTGTAACATTATTAAGACCTGCCATGAGAGCTGCATGCTGTCCAAAGTTTTTGGCAAAATTAAAGCCTCTGACTTCTCTATGGTCCTTAACTATCTCACAGATCTTCCCCCAGGTATTGTCTGGAGAACCATCATTTACCAGTACTATCTCATAAGTATAGTTCTGTAAAAAAGACATTGTCTCTTCTATCTCTGTAATTACTGATTCTATTGTCTTTTCCGATCTATAACACGGAATCACATAGCTTATTTTCTTCTGCATATGACTAATGCCTTTCCTGATTAACCATATATTTCTTACCTAAAAGTTATCTAAAATATGTGCTTTTGATTATTGTAAAAAATGTTGTGAAAAACTACCATTTAGATCTCGTTTTTCTTTATAAATCATTTGATGTTGCAATTACAATTGCACTTCCATAAGTATCATATCCTTGACCTCACCGTCACTACATCTGACAGCTGGAAGGTCCTGCATCTTCTTAAAGCCTGCATGTTCGTAACTGCGCCATGCAGCAGTATTGTCATTAAAAACTCTGAGTATGATGTGCTTAAGACCTAGGTTATCTCTTGCTACTTTCAGAGCAAGCTCAGCTGTTTCATTGCCATAGCCCTTTCCAAGTGCATCATCCTCACCTATAAATATACCATATTCCGCTTCTTTTTTGACATTATCAATATCTC
>JAZRKG010000099.1:0-26419 GCA_045646185.1 Butyrivibrio sp. | reverse complement strand
CCGCAACTATTACAGCAAATATTCCATTTGCAGCAGTGACAAAACCTACCATAGGCATTCTCATGCCAATGGTGTATGTAATTGTCCATTTTTCATATTTATCAATTGCATCTTTAAATCTTTTAAAGGAATAAACAGATTGTCCAAAGGTTTTAACAACAGGAATACCTCTGACATATTCAACGGCTTCTGCAGACATCTCATCAAGTGCATTCTGGTATTCTTTCATGTCATTTTGCATCTTTTCTCCCATCATGCCGCCCATCATTAAAAATGCAATTAATGCAGGAATAAGACAGATAAGTCCAATTTTCCAGTCAAATAAAAGAAGCATTGCAATCAGCCCTACTGGAGTTGCATAGCTTACAGCTTTGTCAGGAAGACTATGGGCAAGATATGTTTCAGTAGCAGCACTTGACTCAGCAACTATCTTTCTTATCTTTCCACTTCCCTCTGATTCAATATATCCCATAGGAAGTTTCATAACATGCTTCATCATAATTTTTCTCATGTTTGCCTGAACCCTGAATGCAGCTATATGAGAACACATAAGTGCAGCAATATAAATGACCATTGCCAAAAGGCTAAGTCCTACCGCTATCCATCCGTAAGATACTATATGGGTTGCCTTAGAAAAATCCGGTCTTAATTCTACAACTTCTTTAATTATGCACCAGATAAAATAAAAAGGTGCAAGTGCCACAAGTCCACTTATGGCTGCAAGTATCCATGAGCTGATAGTGAAATACTTATGATTACCTGCAAATTCAAACAGCTGTGTTATAACACTTTTCTTCTTTTTCATCTTTTTCTCCGTTAGTAATAAAATCTGAGACATATCCATTTTCAAGCCTAAGCACTACTGTTGCGCAGCGCCTTATAAGGTCGGGATCATGGGTGATAACAAATACAGTTTTTAAGCCACGTAGCGAGCATATCATATTGGCAACTTTTTCCATATTGTCAAAATCTAGTCCGCTTGTGGGTTCATCAAAAATAATAATTTCTTTATTTGAAAGTAATGCACTTGCAACTGCTACTCTTTGTTTCTGTCCCCCTGACAGACTCATTGGATGTTTTGTGGCCATGTTTTTAAGTCCCAGACTATCCAAGACCTTTAGAGCATATTCTTCGTCTTCATCGTTCATGCCAAGCATTACTTCTTCTATAACTGTTTCACAAAACAGCTGATGATTTACATCCTGCATAACCATGTATGACTTTTTAAGCAGTTTTTTATTGCTATATTTTTCTCCATTAATACTGGCGTAGCCTTTAAAATTCTTCATAAGACCACATAAACATTTTGAAAATGTTGATTTACCAGCACCATTAGGACCTATTACGGCTATTATTTCATTTTGTGCAACTTCCAGATGGTCAATATGCAGGGCATCAATTTTTTTATAACTATAAGTGAAGTTCTCCAAAATAATATTTTGTTTTGTCTGTGTATAGCTAATTGTTTTGTCTATTGAAAGCTCTTCATTTATTGACCTTAGGCCATGCTTTTTTAATTTATCTTCAGTAAAAAGCTCAAACTCCTTCATTGAAATGTCAAATATAATATTGCCCTTATCAAGACATATTACTCTGTCACATAAATCTTTAAGCCAATATAGTCTATGCTCTGCAATAACTATCGTTTTTCCCTCTTGCTTCCACATAGCTATTGAGCGCTTTAAGCTCTCAATTGCCTCTAGACTTAGATTTGAAGAAGGCTCATCTAAAACACAAATTTTCGGAAAAAGTGTATCGACAGATGCGCAGGCGATTTTTTGTTTTTCTCCCCCTGACATATCAAAAATACTTCTATTCATAAGCTTTTCGATATTCATATCAGATACAGTTTTACTTATCCTGGACATAATTTCTTCTTTGCCAAGTCCCATGTTTTCTGGTCCAAAGGCAAGCTCACTTGTGCTGTCTACACAAAAGAACTGACTTCTGGGATTTTGAAAAACTGAACCTACTTTTTTAGCCGTTTCATATAGTTCTATATTTGCTACATCCAAACCATCAACATATACATGGCCCTTCATGCTTCCCTCATAAAAATGAGGAATTAGTCCATTTATCATTCTAATCAGTGTAGTCTTACCACAACCAGATCTGCCGCACAGTAAAACAACTTCACCTTTTTTAATATTAAGTGAAATTTCATTTACAGAAGCTTCATCTGCAGTTGTGTAATTAAAACTTACATTTTCAAACTTAATCATATAATCACATCCACAATTAAAAGTACCCACGGAATCAGACATAGCACAAATGATATATAATCCTGCATATGAAAACCAACTTCGCAGACATTGGTTCTTTTTATTTCTCCGCCAAGTCCCCTGGTAAGAGCCGCAGCCGATAGTTCTTCTCCAATAGTTACGCAACAGGTCATAAGTGGAACCATTCTGTACTCAATGATTTTTAACGCGTGCTTTCCTCCAAGACATATTCCCCTCATCCTCATTGCAGCATTTATAGAATTTGCTTCGTCTATAACTGTTGGAAAAAATCTGAACATAACTGATAATGGAATTATCAGCTTATCGCTCACATGCATTTTTTTCATAGCAGCTGTAAATTCACTTACAGTTGTAGTTTCCATAAGGTATCTTCCCATCATGATAGATGGCAAAAATCTTCCAAGTATTCCGCAGGATCCAAGTAGTATGTAATACAAAAAGCCACTAATCCCAAACGTGTTAGCATTTCTTAGAATAAAAAATGAACAAATAGATAAAACTATTCCAATCAAAGCCGTTTTAAATTTCTTGGCACTCATCAAAAGTAGAAATGGAACTGCGCACAATATCGGTACAAAAAATTCAACTCTTTTACCACCTGCACCACCAAGAGCAAAGGTTGTAATGGTTATCAGATACAGCAATTTGATTCTAGGGTCAAGTAAAAGTCCTCTATCAAGATTTCCTGTATTGTAATCTTCATAAATCATTAGACAATTCCCGCTTTTTCAAAATGCTTTTTACAAAAATGCATACCAAGTAGTGCACCAAGAAGTCCAAATACAAAAGTGCAGGCAAAAATAATTGGAGCGGTCCATGGTCTGAAAATATTTGTCAGAGCGGCAACATACTCACTGCTAAAAGAAGTTCTTGTAGAGAAATATCCGTTAATATCAAGATATAAGGGAAGAAAACATCCAAAGATAGTTATGTTCATTATTCCATGACTAAGTATTGTTGCTTTTTTACTTGCGTAATTACCGCTTTTTGCTACAAAATCAGCAATTACTCCGCATGCAATACCAATGATAAAAGGCCAATATCCCATTCCGGTTACCCACAAAAAACCACCTATGATAATAGTCATAATTGATATCATTCCGAACTTTCTAACCTTCGTAAAAAAAAGCATCATTGGGATTCCACCAATTAGTGGGCAAAGAACAGCCAGTAAAGGCATTAGAATAGGTACAAATCCAAGCATTGAAACAGATGTTATTACAATAAAGTATAATGCAGCATAAATACCTATATTTATAAGATCCTTTCCTTTTAGCTTTTCGCTTTTTTTATTTTGTGTTATTACTCCATCCATACAATTCTCCTTCCGTATATAAAAACTTTGTATTAAGGTTAGCTTTTGCTAACACTAATACAAAATTCTATATACGAATACATACTTTTTCTATATCAAAATAGTATTTTTATCCTTTTTAGCAACGCGTTGCTGCCTCTTATACTCCATTGGCAACACTTTATGGTATTTAAGGAATGCTTCTGAAAATCTTGATTGATTTTGGTAACCGACAGACTCTGCTATTTCACCAATGCTTTTTTCACTTTTGACTATTAGATCAGCAGCTTTTTTCATTCTTGTTTCGTGTACCAGTTCTTTGTAGCCTCGTCCAAAAACTGTTCTTATATAGTTTTTTAGAGATGATTCACTGATTCCAAAAATAGCTGCCAGTTCAGCTGCTGAATATTTTTGGGAAAGATCTTTTGTTATTATCTCTATTGACTTTTTAGCTATGTCTACCTGCGAATTGGTACAAAATGTTCTTCTTGTATTAGGTTCAAAATGTACTTCTTTAAGCAGTATTAACAGTTTTGAAATGTCTGCTATTAAAAGCTTATCGTTAATATAATTTATAATATCTTCTTTAATATCTTCCATACATCTTTTTATGCGTATATCAGATATTGTTATAAGCGGAGTTTCTCTGTCTTTAAAGGTATTTGTAATACCTGTTAAAGTATCTTCCAGGTCAAGAAAAGCCATATCATATACAAGATCATTGGATGGATATATTATTATTTCTATTCCTTCATATTCAGCTGATGGATAAAAAAAAGCCTCTTTATCATCATTGGAGGTTCCATAGTCTATTGCAAGCTCATCTCCTATTACAAATGTTGTTGATCCTGAATCCAACATAACTTCACAACGTCCGCGAAAACAATAATTTATCTTAATAGGTATTTTATTTTTTACATCATAAGAAGCAAAGGTTGTAAATATGCTTTTGGGAATATACCTTGAATATATATCAACGTAGCCAGCAAAAAGATTGTCATTTAAAACCATCCATTTCATTTTTCCATCATTATTAAATTCATCCCCAGGAATAGCAAAATCTATCTGCTGTATTTTATTGTAGCCTTTTTTCATAATCTTTCTCCCATCGCCAGAATAGCCTGCATTATTATCAAACATTCTAGGTTAGCAAACGCTAACTATAGGATATCATATTATTATAAATATGAAAAATGCAGCTTCCAAAGTCCCCTTGGCACAATAACCATGCCACCTTCATGAATTTTGCACAGGTCAATAGCCTCCTGTATTGTATAACCTTCCTTTAAATGTACAACTATACTAATACTTTAATCTCTTTCCCTATGATAATAATCTTTTATGGTTTCATAAGCCATTTTAGGTCGTCTGTATTCATCTACAACGCCCTTATTGTTATGGGTTCGTGCTCTTGTAAACCACCATTCCTCTTCAGTAACCTTGCAATCAGCAAATTGCCATAAAAAGACTCCACTTACTCTTTTGTCAAAATAATACACATCAAGGTTACTGCTAATTATGTCACACTGCCTCTCTTCACTCCATTTACTGCGTCCCATATCTCTAAAACCGTATACGGCAGCAGCTCCAAATTCACTAATAATAATAGGTTTTCCTTTGCCTTCAGTTTCGTCTATCCAATCCATTTCTCTTTCGAAACGCTCTTTGACATCAGCATCCTCGTACCAACCTGTATAGATATTAATTGAGACAACTTCAGGCATATCCAGGCAAATATCATTAAAATGCCTGCAGGTTGCGGAAGTACGCGGCCTTGATGAATCCAGGGTTTTTATCTGATCATATTGCAGCTTGTACTTTTCGCGGCCTTCTTCTTTATCACTGGCACATTCATTTAAGATTCCCCAGATAAAAATTGATGGGTGATTATAGTGTTGATCAATCATTTCATCGATACAGTCTTTGCACTGCCTGTCAAAATTTGGATTGCACATATCTTCAATATGCAAGCCTCGTGCATGATTTTCTTCCCATACCAAGATTCCTCTTTCATCGCAGAGGTCAAGAAATCTCTCATCATTTGGATAATGGCAGGTTCTGATGGCATTTCCGCCCATATCCTTAACCATATCAAGGTCAGAAACCATAATCTGATAAGGAACAGCATTTCCAAGAGTTCCATAATCCTCATGTCGGTTAAAGCCTTTTAAAAACAGCTTTTGACCATTTAGATATATCAGATTTTCTTTTATAGTTATTGTTCTAAAGCCAACTCTGTCAATTAAATCATCAATGCTTTCGCCATTTTCATTGGATAATACGGCTTTAAGATAGTATAAATTTGGACTTTCAGGGCTCCAGGCTTTAACATTTTTGTATTCTTCATCAAATGTAACAGATTTAGTTGAACCCTTTTCAACAATCACGTCTGACGAGATTATTGTGCCATTTAATTCGATATTTAAAGCTACCTTTTCGTCCTTATCGCCAATATTTTGCAGGACCACAGTAGTTTTACCATAGAATTTATCTTCCCTGCATTCTGGCAAAAAATGCATTCCTTTAATATAAACATCGGAAATCTCTTCATATACAAGAGGTCTGATAATTCCTCCAAAGGTTTCATAATCATTTGGCTTATGCAGTGCAGATTCCTCGGAAAAACTATTATCTACCTCAACACGCAAGGTGTGATTTCCCTTTGAAACCCCTGTAATTATTGCTTCAAAGCCTGTGTAGGCATTATAGTGATGGGCTATTTTTTTATTGTCAAAAAAGACATCTGTAGTGTGGCTGACTCCTTTAAAGTAAAGTCTTACATTACAATCTTTTTTGACATAGATATCCTTGAAATAACTGCCTTTGCCTCTGTAGTTCATCAGGTCTATATTTTGTTCCCAACACCCTGGTACCGGAATAAAGTATTCCTTTTGGTCATTTGTTTTAAAAAGAAAGCTCCCCGTTAATTCTTTGCCTGATCTTATTTCATGCTCATCAAATGCTCTGATCATTTCAATTTCCCTCTCTAAACGTTTTAAACAATGATGTTTGCTGAATTAATTAAAACTCTTTTTAGCTTTTAAATAAATGTTATAAGTTGTAAAATGATGTTAAAAAGTAAGGTATTTTTTACAAGGTGCGAGACGTTTATGGAAATTAATACATCCAAACTAAATATGCAGATAAAATTATGTATGCTCTGTTATCATGATGAGACCTGGTATGAGCACAAAACCAAGACAGAATATACTTTATGGATAATCCAGAAGGGAAATATAGGTATCAGATTTGGCAATAAGGAATACTCATTAAACGCTGGTGATGTAATACTATTTTATCCCGGGCAGACTTATAGTGCCTGGAATATTGAAGGCGATTGCAGGTTCCTTGTACTGTTTTTTTCCATGGATATGGATAATTCCGCAAGCTTTTTGGAATCAGTCCACATGTCTGGCATTTATCGTGAAAAAAAGCTATCTCAGGAGGGTAAAAAGCTTATTAATGCTGTAAAAAAACACCCTTCTAACAATACAGGCTTTAATCTTGAGCTGTATATATATTTCCTTAGCCTATTTGTAAAAATGGCTGAAAACAGAGATCAGGCAATATTATTTGGTAATAGATCCAAAAGCCGTCAGGTCTCAAAAATAAATAAACTTATGGAAACAATTGAAAGCAATCCTGAAAATGAGCTTACTGTACGCGACATGGCAGAATTTATGGAAATGAGCGAAAAGTATTTTATTAGCTATTTTCATCTACATACAGGGAAAACACCTAAGCAGTTTGTTGTTGAATGCAGAATGAAAAAAGCAGCCATTTTACTGGAAAATCCTGATATAAAAATAGCTGAAATAGCTCAGACTTTGCAGTATTCAGATATGTATGCTTTTTCTAAAGCCTTTAAAAAGTACTATAACGAATCTCCTGTCAGCTTTAGAAAGAGTTATTACTTCTAAGAATTATAATTTATCTTAATAATTTATAATTCTAATTATTAAGAAAATCTTAGGAATTCGGAAACTCTGTTGACAGTCACTTTTATTCCATAGTAAGTTGATTATGGTAATTGGGAGTAGCTGGCACAGAAATGTGTAGCCTATTTCGTCATCACGTGAGTTAATTGCTCACCGGAGTATGCTTTTTGCAGCGAGACAGTTACTGCTTCTTTTTGTTGCAGTAACTGTCTCGCTATTTTTGTGCCTACTAATTGAAAAAGGAGAATTTAATGGATATTTTTTCGATTTTTACATTACTTGGAGGACTTGCGTTTTTCATCTATGGTATGAATCAAATGTCTGGCAGTCTTGAGAAAATTGCCGGAAACAAAATGGAAGCTATTGTTAATAAAATGACTCAAAACCGCTTTGCAGGACTTATTCTGGGCTGTGTTATTACTATTGCAATCCAGAGCTCATCAGCTGTTACTGTAATGCTTGTTGGTCTTGTTAATTCAGGAATCATGAACATTTCAAACGTGGTTGGCGTTATTATGGGTTCTAATATTGGAACTACAATTACAGCCTGGATAATGAGTCTGATTGGTGTTTCCAGCGATAATGTTTTTATCAGAATGCTTAAACCGGAATCATTTTCACCTGTGGTTGCTTTTATAGGAATCATATTGATAATGCTATCTAAAACTACAAAGAAAAAGGATCTTGGTAATACCTTTGTAGGTTTTGCAATTCTTATGTACGGTATGCTGCTTATGGGCGATTCAGTAGAACCACTGGCTGATTCACCTGCTTTTTCAAGCGTATTGACTGCTTTTTCTAATCCGCTTCTTGGTATATTAACAGGTCTTATTGTAACTGCAGTTATTCAGAGTTCAGCAGCATCTGTTGGCATGCTTCAGGCGCTTACAATGACTGGTGGAATCACTTATGGAATGGCATTTCCGATTATCATGGGCCAGAATATCGGTACCTGTGCCACAGCTATATTGTCCAGTATAGGTGTTAGCAAAAATGCCAAGCGAGTTGCTGCAATACATTTATCCTTTAATATTATCGGAACAACAATATTTATGATTATTTTCTACGTAGGCCACTATTTCCTGGATTTCTCTTTTATAGACCAGGCAATTGACCCTGTAGGAGTTGCTTTGTGCCACAGTATTTTTAATATTGGTACTACTATCCTGCTTTTGCCATTTTCCAATGTCCTTGTAAAAATAGCAACACATGCAATTAAGGATGAGCCTGAAAGAAAGGTTGCATTCATTGATAAGAGACTTTTTGAGACTCCAGCTATTGCTGTTTCAGAATGTAATAAGCTTTCTGTGGAAATGGCTGATAAGGCCAAAGAATCCGTACGTTTATCTATGGAAAATCTAAAGTCCTATTCAGAAGGCCTTAGTAAAGATATTGCTGAGCTTGAGCAGACTATTGATATTTATGAGGATCAACTTGGTTCTTATCTTGTAAGCCTTTCAGGAAGCTCTTTATCAGAGAATGATAAAAACACTATATCAAAGATGCTTCATACTATTGGCAATTTTGAGAGAATCAGTGACCATGCTTTAAATCTTGTAAGCTCTGCAAAAGAGATTAATGAGAAAAAGGTTATTCTGTCTGAATCAGCCAAAAAAGAGCTTGTTGTTTTAGAGGATGCCCTAAAAGAAATCATTGAGATTACTATAAAGGCTTATGAAACAACAGATTCAGAGCTGGCCAAAAAGGTTGAGCCTTTAGAGCAGGTAATTGACCTGCTTACCAATACTATCAGAAACAAGCATATAAACAGATTACAGGCTGGAGAATGTACTATAGAGAGAGGCTTTGTTCTTGCCGATATTTTGAATAATATTGAAAGAATCTCTGATCATTGCTCAAATATTGCCGTTGCTATAATTGAATCTGATATGGCTGTTTATGATCCACATGAATATTTAAAGCAGGTAAAATCACGAAATTCTTCTGATTTTCAGATTCAGTTTTTAAATTATAATCAAAAGTATATGAACCGCCTGCAATAATTAAAAATCAGAACAAATAGTCGCATGATTGCGGACCATTTTTTTAATAAGAAAGTGAATAAAAAAAGACTGCTGAATCAAATGATTCAACAGTCTTAATTTTTATAAGTTATTTCTTAGCATTCTCAAAGTCATCTACAAACTGATAAATAAGGTTGCAGGTTCCATCAATACCAAGCTTTGAAGAGTTGATAGTCAGATCGTAGCTGTCTGCTCTTCCCCATTTCTTTGAGGAATAATAGTTGTAATAACTCTGTCTCTGCTTATCCTTTTTAATGATCATCTCTCTTGCTTTTTCTTCAGAATCAACATCATCGAATCTGCTCATGACTCTCTTGATCTTGCAGGCCTCATCGCCTGAAATAAAGAGATTAAGTACGTTATCTCTTTCGCTAAGAGCATAATCAGCACAACGTCCAATAATAACACAAGGACCTTCATCAGCTATTTTCTTGATAGTATCAAACTGAGCCAGAAAAACCTTATGACTGATAGGCATATCTACAAAGCTGGATGAATTGTAACCAAATGAATATGTATCAATAACAAGATTATAAAGGAATGAATTAGTAGGTCTTTCGTCATGATTCTGAATCATCTCTGGAGCAAAGCCGCTTTCCTGTGCAGCCTTTGACAGAAGCTCCTTATCATAACATTTTATACCATAATGCTCTGCTACTTTTTCCCCTATTTCTCTTCCGCCAGAACCAAACTGACGTCCAATGGTAATAACAGTATTCATAAGCTCACCTCCGGTTGTAAGACGATTTGCAAAGTAACATCAAAATAATCAAACAAATATATCAAAATCGTCATATTTATTAGATTTATTATACAATTTTTAGTGCAAAATTTCTAGCAAATGAGAAAAATATTCCGGTAAAGGAGCGTCTGTCTCTATATACTTGCCTGATACAGGATGTACAAAACCAAGGGTTTTGGCATGCAGGCACTGTCCTTCAAGCTTAAACTTACTATTTCTGCCAGATGCATAGGTATCATCACCCAAAAGAGGATGTCCTATATGAGACATATGAACTCTGATCTGGTGAGTTCTACCTGTTTCCAGTCGGCACTCTACATAAGTAAATTTGTCGTTTTCAAAGCGTTTAATGACTTTTACATGGGTTACTGCACTTTTACCATTCTGCATATTTACAGCCATCTTTTTGCGGTCATTTACGCTTCTGCCAATAGGCTTATCTATTACGATTTCATCTTCTTCAATTATTCCGTAGCAAATAGCGTGATATACTCTTTTTATGCTATGTTCCTTTAGCTGTGCGGCGATTGACTGATGTGCAATATCATTTTTACAGATAATAATGGAGCCTGTTGTGTCTTTATCGATTCTGTGTACAATACCCGGGCGCATTACACCGTTTATACCTGACAGGTTATCTCTGCAATGATACATGACTGCATTTACCAATGTATCAGTAAAATGACCTGCTGCAGGATGTACAACCATATTCTTTGGCTTATTAACAACTAAAACGTCGTTATCCTCATAGATAATGTCTAAAGGAATATCCTGAGGCAGAATCTCAGGAATCATGGATGGAGGAACATCCATATCTATTTCATCGCCTTCAGAAACAGTTGCAGAGGCCTTTACTACCTTTCCGTTTAAGGTTACCTTGCCATCCTTGATGATTTTTTGAATATAAGAACGTGAAAAAGAATCGATAAGCTCACTAATAAGTTTATCGATTCTCATGCCATCATGTTCATCAGTTACTATACTGTGAAAATGCTCAATCATTTAATCTCCCTATATTTTGTCTGCTGTTTGATGCTTAAAAAGTCGAAATCCTTTTCTTTATAATAAAACAGGAACAAAATAATAAATACAAATGTAGCTACAGTAACATAAATATCTGCAACATTGAATACAGGGAAGTTGATGATTACAAATGAGATAAAATCAACTACATAGTCCTGTTTAACTCTGTCAATCATATTTCCTGCAGCGCCTGACGCAATCATTACCAAAAGGATATTGATATAATTATATTTTTTGTCATCTGGAAGTCTAAATATTACATAAGCAATTATCAAAAGAACTAATATCGCAATCAGAATGAAAAATACCTTTTGATTCTGAAGCATTCCAAAGGCTGCTCCACTGTTTTTTAAGAAGTTTAATTCCAGTACCTTTGGAATTATCTTTACTGCATCCTGATCCTTAAGATATTTCACAGCAAGGAATTTAGTGAACTGATCAAAAAATACAAGAATAAGAATGGCAATAATATCGCATATCAGCATTACTTTTTTCTTTTTTGTAAGTGTTGTTTTCATAAAATATATCTCTCTTATACTTTAGTCGTTATTTTCTACATAAAGGATTTCCTTTAATGCCTCTCTTGCATCGTCATCTGTAACATCTGTTGTAATGAAGGCTTTACCAATCTTTTTTAGAAGAATAAATCTGATCTTATCTGAATCAGCCTTTTTATCCGATTTCATAAGCTTTATAACTTCTTCGATATCAATATTCTCAACAGATATTGGAAGGCCAAAAGGAACAAACATATCTCTTACTTCATAGTAATCTTCCATGGAAATATATTCTTTTTTCCAGGAAATAAACGCTGCAGCTACGCAGCCAAGAGCTACGCACTCGCCATGAAGAAGCTCAAAATTACGGGCTTTTTCAATGGCATGTCCAATTGTATGTCCGAAGTTCAAAAGGGCACGATCACCTTTTTCAGTAGGATCCTTTTCAACTACAGCCTTTTTGATTTCGCAGCTCTTGCGAATCATGGTAATAAGTATATCTGTGTCTCTATCGCTAATTTCTACCATGTTATCAAGAAGCCATAAATAGAAATCCAGATCCTTAATAAGCCCATGCTTCATAACTTCTGCAAAGCCTGAAGCAAACTGTCTACCATCAAGACTCTTAAGTACGTTTACATTCATGTAAACAAGACGAGGCATATAGAATGCGCCTACCATGTTTTTGTATGCATTAAAGTCAACACCTGTTTTGCCTCCGATGCTGCTATCACACTGTGCAAGAAGTGTAGTTGGAATCTGTACAAATGCGATACCTCTTAAATAGGTTGCAGCTGCAAAACCAGTCATATCACCAACAACTCCGCCGCCAAGAGCAACCAGCATATCGTGTCTGTCAAAATGATTCTGTATAAGGAATTCATATACTTTTTCAATCTCAGAAAGATTTTTGTGCTCTTCTCCTGCAGGAATTGCATATACAAAAATCTTATCAGATACAGCACCAAGGGCTTTTTGTATTTCACCGGCATATAGAGGCTCAACATTTGTATCAGTGATTATTGCTATTTTTCTATTCTGAAAACCAAGCTCGTTTATTCTATCAGCCAATTCGTCAAAGGATGAATCGAAAACTATGTCGTAGCAAGGCTTATTATTGTAAGAAACGTTTAATACTTCACTCATTATGTAATATCCCTTTCAAGCATTTTTTGTAAAGAAAAGGCAGAAGCAAAAGAAATGCTTCTGCCAGTAATAGCGTATATTTTATCTAAGTAAGCTGTCATGAGCGCCATCATCAAAGGTTCCATTAAGGATATCCTGGAAATCACCAGAAATATCAACGCTTGCTGGAGTGATGATAAATATGTATCTGGAAATTTTCTGAAGGTTTCCAGATATTGCAAAACAGGAACCAGATGTAAAATCAATGATTCTCTGTGCTATATCAACATCTAAGCCTTCCAGATTCAGTACTACTGTACGGTTAGCAAGTAAAGTCTCTGTAATCTCTCTGGCATCTTCTACAGATGTAGGCTTGATTACACAAACTTCCATACCTGAACCCATAACTGTCTTTCTGGATTTTGAAGGCATAACCTTTGGAGTTGTCTTTTTGAGTTTTTCTTCAGAAACTTCAATAGTAGGATCATCCTTACCAATTGGAGCTGAAGCTTTTGAAATTGATGTGATGTTACTGCTGTCATAGTAGCCGTCATCATCAGCATCATAGTATCCGTCATCTCCCTCGCCATTTAACTTCATAGCTGTAAGAAATTTATCCATCATACTCATTTTTTCATACACTCCTTAGAAAATACTTTTTATAAATCAATTCATAATCCCCATAGATTACTATCACACTATATTATCGTAGTTTTTGGGGCTGTTGTCAATAAAATTAACTATCTTCACCCGAATCAGAAGAGCCAGTATCATCAATTGTAGAAGCATCCAGTACGATATAATCGTAAACATTTAAACCGTAATTTGTATTTGATTTAACAATTGAATATTCACTATTTTGATAAAGTATAATAATCTGTTTAAAATCCGGATATCCTTTATTTATGTTATAAACACCAACCAGGGAATCTTTTTCGCTGACAGTAAATCGATCATTTGAATCAAGTTTGACTAAAACATCTCCTGCCCTTAGTGTTGAGTCATCCAGATAATAATTCTCATCTTCTTCATTATATATTGTTGTTGTTACGAATTCGGTTGTTTCCTGACCGTTATCATCATAGGTAACCCTCAGAACACCATCGTTACCATCTGTACCTTTAGTTACATAGTCTTTAGGTACAATAAAGAAGCTTTTTTCTGAAATAGATGTATTTGGAATCTTAAGGCCTGTCTGCTCTTCGGTAATCAGCTCCACATTAAGGTATCTGTCCTTGCAAAAGGTGAGCATGGAATTAGTAAAGGAAAGTTCAACAAAGGTATCACCATCAGCATTGGTATAGGTTGAAACCTGTCCCCAGGATTCGTACTGGTTTTTAAGAAATCTCACCTTTACATATTCAAGATCGATCAGTTCCTGGACCTTTTCAGCATCATCTTCTTTTATAACAATAGACCAGTTTTCATCAGTGCAAACTTTATATACTACATCTCCTGATTCAACAAGTGCGTTGTTGATAAGCTGTGTTTTCTCATAATCAGACTGATCAAACATATCAGCAGTCACTGTATTTAAAGTCAAATCTTCATAACCGTCAGTTGAATAAACAACTATTCCGGAAAGAGGTGAATAATAATAATTAATTGACTGCAAGGTTCCACTTCCGGAATTCAATGACTGAATGTTTTGCAAAATACTGGTATTTGAAAGCTTCTGAACTGTTCCATCAAGACTGGTCTTAAAATCATATACAGTATAAAACTGATCTTCCGAAAAGCCTGAAGCATAATTAACAATCTGAGTTCTCAGTTCACTTAAGTCCTCGTTTGAGAGCTGAAACTCTTCTGTTCCCTGAGATTTAAGGTAATCAAGGAGCTGGCCGGATTCATCTATGGTATATACAAGATTTCCTACGCCAACTCGTGCTCCTTCTGTGGCAAAATAGTTTACATAGCCAGCATTTGTAGCTTCCACAAGCTGTTCCTGTCTGATAGCAATTGCTGTGTAAATATTATCAGAAGAAAGAGAGCCTTCTTTTACTTCATAACCAATGATGTGTTTGGTATTAAAGTATGAATAAATACAAATAATAATATATATAAAGATAAGGGCAAAAAGAACAATGCCTATGTTTATATTCAAGCTTCTTGGATATTTAGTTATTTTTCCATTGTTTCTTTGAGCCATTAATTTATATAACCTTCCATAAAATTGAGTAGGAGGAATTTCCTCCTACTCAGATTGTAAACACTTTTAAAAAGCCGCGAACAAATCGCGGCTTTAAATATTTTAATATTAAAGAGAAACAATAACCTTAGATTTAACGCTTTCAGGTAATTCACTCTCATCCATGGAAACACTGAGAACAAAATCAATATTAAATTTGTCACCGAGTTTATCAAGCTTGTCTAGAGTACTTGTTATATCAGAATCCTCAAGGCATGCGATTTTTAGGAAACTATCAAGATACATCTGTTGAAGATCATGGTCTTGTGAAATAATACCACTTATGAAACCGATAAATTCATCTGAATTAGATACATTGAAATCAGGAACGACTATGAGTCTTATTTTGTTATTAAGCTCATACATGTGCTTTGTGGTTTTGTCCAGATAAACCACATTACCAAGAACGTTTTGAATTTCTGAGTTAACCTTGTCCAAAAGGCATTTTGTCTTACCCTTACCCTTCTTCCCAACAATTAATTGAACCATCGCATACCCTCCTTAGGTAAAAGTATTTTGTTTTTCGTTATATTAATTATAGTTTAATTGCATATAAAATACAACCTTAGTTGACTATTTCCTCTAACAAATTCGTCATTTCACTATAAAGTGTGTCACTACTCTCAGCGCGCATTATTACTGCAATGTAGGGATTTGATGCATTATCTCTTGCAAGCAAAATAAGGCAGTGACCGGCTGCGTTGGTTGTACCAGTCTTGCCTCCAATAACAGTGATGTTGGAAGGTGCTGTCTGAGTGCCTTTTGCATATAGATTAGTGGCATTTACAGTGATTTCCTGTGATTCTCCGGCAGAATTATAATAAACGGTCGTATATTCGCTCATTGCAATAATTTCCTGGAAGGTATCATATTTCATGGCGGCATTGAACATTAAATACATATCATAAGGCGTTGTATAGTGATCCTCTGCTGTAAGGCCATGAGGATTAACGAAATGAGTCTTTGTTGCCCCAATTGCCCAGGCTTCTTCATTCATAAGCTCAACAAAGCCGTCAATAGAGCCTCCAATGTTTTCTGCAATAAGGTTAGCCACATCATTTGCTGAATAGATAAGAAGGATTCTAAGAGCCTGATCCAGAGTCATTGAATCGCCTTCCTTAAGGCTGATCTTCTGCGCTCCTGATTCAGTTACATATACATTTGAAGTAGCTGTGAGCTTTTGATCCAGAGAACCGTATTTTAAAGCAACCAGTGCTGTCATAACCTTTGTAAGTGAAGCTGGATTTACCTGCTCGTTTACATTAAGAGCATAAAGAGTTTCTCTGTTATTTAAGTCAAAAAGACCAACACAAGAAGCCTCAGACATACTTAATGAGTCGGAATTGACATCGTCATTTACGACACAGAGGTCTGAAGCAAAAGTATCATAGTATATATTTTGATTAGTTCCGAGATAATTCTCTACAGAATATGATAAAGAATAAGAACTACTGCTACAGGCTGTTGTAAGCACCATAGCAATAGTACATAGAGCTGAAACAATAGTTTTATTATTTATACATTTCACGCCATTCAAGATCTCCCCTGTCAAGTGATTTAATAAGCAGTTCTGCGGAAGCAAGATTTGTAGCAACAGGGATATTATGGATATCACATAAGCTCATAACGTTATTAACGTCAGGCTCGTGAGATTTCTGTGTTAATGGATCTCTTAAAAAGATAACAAGGTCAATTTCATTGTGTTCAATAGCTGCACCCAGCTGCTGAGAGCCACCAAGGTGTCCGGCAAGGAACTTATGAACACTTAAATTTGTAACCTCTTCTATAAGTCTACCTGTAGTTCCGGTAGCATATAATTCGTTTTTAGTTAAAATCCCCCTATATGCAATACAAAAATTCTGCATTAATTTCTTTTTTGAGTCATGAGCAACTAGTGCTATATTCATTGTGTCCTCCTACGATCAGTTCTTATTACATTGCAGTCTGACGTTCATAACAAATCCCATTCCACCATAAATACAAATAAGAGATGTAAGACCATAACTAACAAAAGGAAGCGGAATTCCAGTATTTGGAAGTACTCCTGTAGCAACTCCTATATTCAAAAAGCCCTGAAAACCAACCCAGGTAGCCATTCCAGTTGCTATAAGCTTTCCGGCAAGGTCCTTTGCCTTAGATGCTGCAATAAGACATTCTATAGCTATACATAATAGTAATCCTACAACTATGCATGCACCGATAAATCCAAATTCTTCACCAACAACAGTAAAAATAAAGTCTGTTTGTGATTCGGAAATAAATCCACTATTTAAAACTGAACTAATTTCGTTTGTATTATAGCCTTTACCCAATAACTGGCCAGAACCAATAGCCATCATTGAATTCAGAGTCTGATAAGCCTCGGAATTGGCATAATCCTCAGGATATAACCAGGCAAGAATTCTACGCTGCTGATAATCCTGCAAAAAAGAATCTTCTCTGATAGCACTATATATAACAAAAATTGCTGAAGGAATTGAAACTCCAAGCACTACCATAACAAGCTTCCAGTCAATGCCACCTACAAATAGAATTACTGCAAAAATCAGGCATATCATAATACTTGTAGATAGGTCAGGCTGCGATAATACAAGTAAAAGTGGCGGAGCTAATAAAAAAATGCATATAAACACAAAATACAATTTTTTTATTTTGTCCTTATATTTCATAATAAACTGTGAAAAAAATAAAATCAATATTATTTTAGATGTCTCTGAGGGCTGAAACCTTATTCCGGCAATAGTTACCCATCTTGTAGCACCACCGGCATCATAACCAATAAGTTTTACAAGAAGAAGTAAAAACAGATTGATTACATAATAAACCCAGGTGAATTTTAATAAAACTGAATAATCCAGTATTGAAATAAAAACCATAATAACAAGACCAAAAACAAATCCGAAGATCTGTTTCTGGGTGTATGAGGCATCTGCACTACTTATAGCCATGATGCCGACTATAGTAAGCAGCGCACAATAGATTATTAACTTGAAATCATAGTTTTTTAATTTGTATTTTTTTAGCATTACATTTCCCTTAAATTAGTCTGCGTTTACTTCTCCGCCCTGAAGCTCCTGAGCTTCACCATCGCTTATCTCATCTTCGTCTGATAAACCAAAATAATATTCAATTGCTTCCTTTGTTATCTGAGCAGCATAGCTTGACGTATAACCATAAGCTACACGAGTCGCAATAGCAATTTCAGGACTTTCATATGGTGCATAGCAGACAAATAACGCATGGTTAGGTCTACTGGAGGATTCCTGCGCAGTACCTGTTTTACCGGCTACGGCTACGCTTAAGTCGCTATAATATGACTTATCCTGTACCACCTGTCTCATACCTGTGTGAATCGCATTCCAGTAAGAGCTTGGCATATCGATTGTATTTCTGACTGTAGCACTATATTCCTCAAGAAGGTTTCCGTTTGAATCTGTAGTTTTGTCAATAAGAGTCAGATTATAGCAGGTACCACTATTGGCCACTGTTGTTACATATCTTGCAAGACCAACAGTTGTATATGAGTTAGAACCCTGACCGATTGCAGAACGAACAGCATCCTGCGCTGAAACTGAAGGTTCAGATTCAGAAATTTCAATACCTGAGGTTTCTGTAAGACCATACAAATCAGCATATTTTTTCAGGGTTGCCAGACCTACATCTGAATTGTAGGTATCATCAACAAGTCCTAATCTGTAACCTACTTCATAGAAGAAATAGTTACAGGAATTTCTGATACCGCCTGATACATTCAAAGCACCGTGACTACTCGGATATATCCAGCAACGAGCGCTTGGTGAAATCTTATCATACAAGCCAAGGCAGCTAATTGTGCTATCCGTTGTAATTACGCCTTCCATAAGTCCTGCTGTTGCAGATACCATCTTGAAGGTAGAACCAGGCGCTGTACGCTGCTGAGTAGCATAGTTATACAATGGATTAGAATTATCATTTCTAAGACTTGCATAATAAGTTGCATCTACACCATTTGCCATCTTATTGTTATCATATCCGGGATATGAAACAAGTGCCAATACGTCTCCGGTATTAACATCAGTAATTACCATGGAACCGGTACATGGATCAAGTGCCAGCTGTGCCGGGGTAATATCAAGGTTTGTAATTCTGTTGATCATAAAGGTGTAGGCTGTTTCACCTGCATTATTCCAAAGAGAAAGCTCTTCGTCATCAAGTGTAACTACTTCCTGCTCAAGCAGTATATTACATACCTGAGTTCCAGTGATCATATCAGCTGAAAGCATATATTTATAGAGCTTTACAAGAAAGTCTGAATCAATTTCTATTTCATTAAATATGTAATTGATTATCTGGTTGTATATTTCCTCTGAATCAGCATACTGGTTATCAATGCTAAGCTTTGAAACATCAACCCAGTTTGAAGCAATTGCATAATGAAGGTATTCGTATAATGAAATAACCTCATCAGTAGTCCAGGCAATATAAGTTTCATCTTCTCTATCGACCTTGTTAGAATCCAAAATACCATCAGAATAAAGCATTGCAGCTATATAGCTTTCGTATACCTGATATTCCTTGGTCAGATTCTCGTATGTAGTCTGAGTCTCAGTAAGTTCCTGTCTTAGTGTTGAAAAAACAGAATCCTTTTTTATCAGATACTGGGTATATACAGCCTGTTCATTAGTTCCTGCTTCTTCTGATGCCAGATGATCAAGATCAATTACGTTATTGTCAAATAATGCATAATAAACATCATAGATTGGTATAACAATATCACTGGAATCAGAGTTTTCTGAGGCTGTATAGGATTTGATATTCTGAATCTTGGAAATCAGAATACCTGCAAGGGACTGCTCAAGAATGTTGTAACAGGCAATCTGCAGGTCCTTGTCAATAGTGATATATACATCGTTTCCAGCAATTGGATCGATATAGTTTGTAGTCTCGATAAGCTGACCTGTGTTATCAACATAAAGGGTTTCAGAGCCTTTTTTGCCCTGAAGAACGCTTTCCATAGCCTGTTCAATACCGGACTTACCAACTACATCATTAAGCGAATAATCATAACCGGATGCAGAAAGAGTTGTAAGTTCTTCATCTGAAATCTTACCTGTATATCCTAAAATATGTGAAAAATACTTGGAATCAACGTATTTGCGGGCGGTACTCTCCTCGATAGAAACACCGTCGAGAATATCTGCATTTTCCATGACGTCAGCAACGGTTTTTTCACTAACGTTGGAGGATACAGTTGTATCGATATATTTCTGGTAAGAATTGGTACTCATATTATAGCGAATTGTTACCATATCAAGGATTCGCTTATTTTCATAACCAAGACCAGGAATAAAATTCTCTTTTTCTGTATCATCTTCTGCATAACCTCCTATACCAAAGGTTTTACATAGATCATCTATAACTTCCTGAGCGTTTTTGGTTTTTTCCTCATATAACAGATCATTAATTGAGGAATGACCATAAATATCAGCAAGAAAACGAAGAAGTGAAGTTCCTGAAACAGTAAATTCAAAATTGCCATCATTATCCAGAGCAATATTAAAGTCGCTATCAGCTGAATCTCCGTTTTTATCAAGAATATCCAAAAGAGTATTAATAGTAGAATTGATCGCCGCATTACGGCCAGAACCCGTCTCCCACACATCTTCGATCATAACAGAGTTGGCAAGCTCGTTGTAGGCAAGGAGGTTACCGTTTCTGTCATAAATATTGCCGCGGGCAGCTGCGATATCCTTTTCTTTTCGAATACGAAGCTGAAAAGAATCAAGGTAGGTTTCACCGTTTATGATCTGAAGATTAAAAAGTCTGTAAACCAGACCTGCAGCAGCGCAAATAAGAACCGCAGAAACTATTACGATTCTTGAAGTCAGAAATTTAACTGCTGCATCACGAATTTTCTCAAACAAATTTCTTAGCGCTCCTTTGTTCTATTTCCTCAAGTTTGTTATTGATACGCATTAATAATGGATATAAAAACACAGCAACAATCGTTGTATATATCATTTCTGGAATGATAACGTGGGCCATGTAATATGGAAGGTTTAGACGTACTCTGAATAAAAACATAAGCACATAACAAACAAAACCATAAACAAAGTCTCCGGAAATGATTAGTATAATCGGCAAAAGAATATTTTGTCTAAAAAACTCTCTGCTAAACTGGCCTACAATAAAACCAATATACATATATATCAATGCATAAAAGCCAAGATATGAGCCAAACATGATATCCATTAAAAGTCCACACAAAAGACCAACCCAGATTCCGCTTTTGTCACCTCTCATAAAGCCAAATGAACAGGTCATTATTATAAGCAGGTTTGGAACTATGTATCCAAAATCAAAGTAGCGGAAAAGCGTTGTTTGCAGGATAAAAGATGCAATTATTAAAATGAAAGTAACTAAAAATCTTCTCATATCATTCAGTCGTTTGCTTTTTTTCCAGAATAACCAAAACAACATTCATATGTTCAAAATCAACAGCAGGTGTTAAGGTTCCGGATTTAGTAAGGTTATTTGAATCCTCTTCAAGTGTAGTAATATAGCCAATCAAAATGCCAGGAAGATATTTGTCACTAATATTTGAAGTAACGATCTTATCTCCTACGCTTACCTTATCTGCATCATCTACAAGCTTGGAAAAACTGATCACTCCATTTTCGTACAGTTCAAGACTTCCAGATACGATAAGGTTATCCTGAGTAGATAAAACAGTACCACTTACAGCGGAATTGTCTGCAATAATAGACTGAACCTTGGCCCAATGCGGTCCTACGTCAACTACACGGCCCACCAGTCCGCTACCGGCAATGATATTCATATCAACATCTATTCCGTCATCAGAGCCCTTATCGATGACGAAGGAATGATACCAGTTACCTGCATCCTTGGCTATAATTCTGGCACCAACCTTTTCATAGCTTGAATACTGCTGATCCAGTTCATATAGCTCCTGAAGCTCATTAAGCTCATACTTTTCCTGTTCAAGATTGGTATTTTCAGTCGTAAGGGTAGCTACCTGCTCTTTAAGGCTTTCGTTTTCAGCCATAAGGTATGCTACAGACTGCAATCTGTCAGTAAAACTGATAATACCTTCACTTACTGTTGTTATACCATTCTGAAATGGCACAATAACATACTGAGCCACTACGTTAAGCGGACCAGTAAACAGATTGGTATTGAAGGTAATGATAATCAAACCGGTACATAAAATTGTTAAAATAAAGAGGAGATATTTACTCGGCAGAGTAAATGGTTCTCCTCTTCTATTAAATAATGGATTCATATATTACTCATCCTCAGAGGCGAGTGCCTTATACTGATCATCTTTAATAATTTTAGAAAGTCCAAGGGCAACTGAAGCAACAGGATTTTCAGCAAGGTTAACATTAAGACCTACACCATTGCTAAGACGCTGAGCCAAATGGCAAACCTGTGATGCGCCACCTGATAAATATAAACCATGCTTAAATATATCAGCAGCAAGTTCTGGTGGAGTTCTCTCCAAAATAGCTCTTATGCTATCAAGGATTGTATCAAAGTTCTCAACAAGAGCTTCGTCAATAACGTCTGTAGGGATTTCACGCTCAACAGGAAGTCCTGTAACGATATCTCTACCATATACAACAGCGTTCTTGCCTTCTTTTTCAAGCTCTTTTAGAGAAATCTTAACGCTTTCAGCAGTCTTTTCACCAATGATAAGACCAAACTCTCTTCTGATGACAGATCTGATGGATTCATCAAACTTACGTCCACCAACCTTTATAAGCTTACTTAATACGATACCTCTAAGAGAAAGGATTGAAATCTCAGTTGTGTCATAACCAACGTTAACAACAAGAACACCCTGAGAGTTCATAACGTCTACATTCATTCCAAGGCCGTCAGCCAGTGGCTTGTTAACAAGCATGATCTTCTTGGCCTTAATGCCTGAATCATGAATAAGGTCTCTGAAGGCTCTCTTTTCAACTTCAGTAACATCCTTAGGAACTGCAATATAAATATCTACAGGCTTAAGTGAGCCCTTCATCTGATCACTGATAAATAATTTAACAAGCATAGACATATGCTCGATATCAGCAATAACACCATTGTTCAAAGGATATGAAATCTTGATTTCTGGTGGTGTCTTTTCATACATCTCATAAGATGCGTCACCGTATGAGAACAATCTGTTCTTATTCTCGATTGCGATCATATTTTTCTCAACAAAAACTTCATCTGTAGCTTTGTTATAAATCTTGATATTGCTTGTACCTAGGTCGATACCAAAAATGTTGTTTGCCAAAGCAGCCTCCTATATTAGTTTCATTTCTTTGAAACTGTAATAATTATTATCTCCAATTATAATATGATCCGTAAGTCTTATATCCATCATGCATCCCAGCTTATCAATATGGGAAGTAACTCTCATATCAGCTCTGCTTGGTGTCGGATCACCACCGGGATGGTTATGCAAAAGTACTATATGAACAGCTCTGTTCTTGATAGCCTCAATAAATACATTTCTGGGCGATAAAAGCGAGCAGTTAACAGTACCAACAGATATCAAAGTCTCAGCAATCACTTCATTCCTTGTGTTTAAGGATAAAAGAATTACTCTCTCGTTTTCTTCATGTCTAAGGCGCTCCATATAGTGTGAAGCAATTTCCTTTGATGAATCAAAACGTTTTTTGTCGTTACCGTTAGTATTGGCAATTCGTCTGGAAATCTCGGCAACACATAATAGTTTAATGGCCTTGACCTTACCTACACCGTTTATATCCATAAGATCATTTAAGGATAAGTGATAAAGTGCTGACAGGCCCAGGCTTTCATCAGGAAGAAGCTTTAAAATAAGCTGTCCTATTTCAACCGGCGTGTGCTCTTTAGATCCAGTCCTGAGGATTATGGCAAGAAGCTCTGCATCAGTTAAAGTTTCAGCTCCAAACTTCTCAAATCTGTCGTAAGGAAGCGCTGTTATATCGGCGTCTCCTTCCATAATCATTGTCTTTAGGGACTTTTTTGCATATTCGTTTTTAATCATTGTTTCCTTTCGTGCTTCTCCGGGCAGACAGGAAACCAGTAATATTTTATCACATTTAATTTTTACTGTATAGTTTTAAGGTCAATTAATCCGCGGCTGACCATGTTTTGGACAGTCTTTAAAATGCCGAATTTAGCGTGTGGCCAGGTAAGACCACCCTGGAAAAATACTGCATAAGGAGGTTTTATAGGTCCGTCGGCTGAAAGCTCAATTGAGGAGCCTGATACAAATGCTCCGGCAGCCATAATAACCTGTGAATCATAGCCAGGCATATCCCATGGTTCAGGTGATACATAAGAATCAACTGGTGCAGCAGCCTGAATACCCTGACAGAAAGCAATTACGCCATCAGGGTTACCAAAGGTAATTGACTGAATAATATCATGTCTTGATTCGCTTCCGTTTGGAAGTACTGCAAAGCCGCATCTTTCATAAAGGTTTGCTGCAAGTATAGCTCCCTTTAATGCTGATGCAGTAACTGTCGGTGCCAGGAATAATCCCTGATAAAACTGAGTGAGAATTCCCAGTGAAGCTCCAACTTCTTTACCAAGTCCTGGTGAAGTCAGTCTGAATGCTGCATTTTCAACGCATTCCTTTTTGCCGGCGATATATCCTCCAATAGGAGCAAGTCCGCCACCTGGATTTTTAATAAGGGAACCAACTACCATATCAGCTCCTACATCAGTAGGTTCAATAGTCTCAACAAATTCACCATAGCAGTTATCAACCATGCAGATAACGTCTGGTTTAATACCCTTAATAAAACTGATAAGTTCACCAATCTGAGTAACAGAAAGAGTCTTTCTGGTCTGATATCCTTTTGATCTCTGAATAGTTACAAGCTTTGTCTTTTCGTTTATAGCTTTTTTGATTCCGTCATAGTCAAAATCTGAACCATTGATGAGATCAACCTGCTTATATGTAATGCCGTATTCTGCAAGAGATCCTTTAGATGGTCTGATACCAATAACCTCTTCAAGAGTATCGTATGGCTTTCCAACTGGTGAGAGCAGTTCATCTCCAGGCCTGAGGTTACTCATTAGAGCAAGAGCCAGAGCGTGAGTTCCACAGGTAATCTGTGGTCTTACCAGAGCATCCTCTGTATGGAAAATATGAGCATAAACTTCTTCAAGCTTTTCTCTTCCAAGGTCGTTATAGCCATATCCGGTAGTTCCAAGAAGGCAGGCTTCGCTAACCTTTGCATCCTGCATTGCTTTTATGACCTTAAGCTGATTATACTCAGCAACTTCATCTATTTTTTTGAACCTGTCCTCAAGTTCAGCACAAACCTTATTTCCAAACTCTGTTACTTCACTGCTGATACCCAGCATGCCAAACATTTCAGCATTATTATTCATTACATGACCTTTCTTTTTTGAAAAAATGCATTTTAATAGGCCTAATAAAAATTAGACCTATATAAATATACTACGTTTATCAATTCTGTAAAATTAAATTTTGTTTAAAATTTCATTTAAAACAAGTGAATCGTCTCTATTAAACTTCTGTTTATCAATCCAGATTACATCTCTTTCACGTCTAAACCAGGTAAGCTGCCTTTTGGCAAAATGTCTGGTATTTAGCTTTATTAAATAGATTGCTCTTTCCAGATCATACTCGCCTTTAAAATAGCCAATCAGCTCTCTGTAGCCTATACCCTGCATTGAAGTTGCATTTTCAGGTATTCCACTTTCATAAAGCTTTCGAACCTCTTCCACAAGGCCTTTTTCTACCATTTCATCAATTCGCTGTTCAATTCGGCTATACAAATAAGCTCTGTCATCTGTTAATACAAAATATCTAAAGTCATATTCAGACTCTTTTTGATGCTGAGTTTCGTTATGCTCAGAGATTTTGTTTCCAGTCAGCTTATAGTATTCAAGAGCTCTGATTACTCTTTTAACATTATTGGCATGAATTGCCTTTGCAGATTCAGGATCTACCTGCGAAAGCTCTCTGTGAAGCACTTCTGCGCCTTCCTTTTGAGCTCTTTCCTCCAGTTCTTTTCTGATAGAATCATCATTACCTTCTGTTTCAGTAAAATCAATGTCATAAAGAACCGCCTGAATATAGAAGCCCGTGCCACCCACAATGATTGGTACGTGGCCTCTGGAATAGATTTCAGGAATAATTTTGTTTACCATATCCTTAAAAACGAAAACGTTAAAATCTTCCTCAGGCTCAAGGATATCAATCATATGGTGAGGAACGCCGTCCATAGCCTCAGGCATTATCTTATCCGTACCAATATTCATTTTTTTATAAACCTGCATAGAATCTGCAGAGATTATTTCTCCGCCTATTTTTTTTGCAAGTTCAATTG
>JAZRKG010000098.1:0-3408 GCA_045646185.1 Butyrivibrio sp. | reverse complement strand
CAGTGTACGCCGTTTCGTACAAAAAACAACAAGCCCGCAAAAAAAACGGACAGCATGTACGCTGTCCGTTTTTTACTTTAATAAACGTAAACTTACGCAAGCTCAGCGAAGTACTTGATAGTTCTTACCATCTGAGATGTGTAAGAGTTCTCGTTATCGTACCAAGAAACTACCTGTACCTGGTAGGTATCGTCGTCGATCTTTGCAACCATGGTCTGAGTTGCATCGAAGAGAGAGCCGTAACGCATACCGATAACGTCGGAAGATACGATCTGGTCTTCGTTGTAACCGAAGGACTCGTTAGCAGCTGCCTTCATTGCAGCGTTGATGCCGTCCTTGGTGATGTCCTTGCCCTTAACAACTGCAACGAGAAGGGTGGTAGAACCGGTGCAGGTAGGAACTCTCTGTGCTGAACCGATAAGCTTACCGTTAAGCTCAGGAATTACAAGACCGATAGCCTTTGCAGCACCTGTTGAGTTAGGAACGATGTTTACAGCACCTGCACGTGATCTTCTAAGGTCACCCTTTCTCTGTGGTCCATCAAGGATCATCTGGTCACCTGTGTAAGCGTGGATTGTGCACATGATACCTGACTGGATTGGAGCGTAATCGTTAAGAGCCTTAGCCATAGGTGCAAGGCAGTTTGTTGTACAAGATGCAGCTGAAATGATCTTGTCGTCCTTTGTCAGTGTTGTGTGGTTTACGTTGTAAACGATTGTAGGAAGATCATTTCCTGCAGGAGCAGAAATAACAACCTTCTTAGCACCAGCATTGATGTGTGCCTGTGCCTTTTCCTTTGATGTATAGAAGCCTGAGCACTCAAGAACTACGTCTACGCCAAGCTCACCCCATGGGCAGTTATTAGCATCTGGCTCTTTGTAAATCTTGATTGTCTTACCCTTTACTGTGATTGTACCAGCTTCGTCATCAGCTGTTACGTCATCTTCATGACCAACCTCAACATAACGACCCTGTGATGAATCATACTTTAACAGATGAGCAAGCATCTTTGGGCTTGTTAAATCGTTGATAGCTACTACTTCGTAACCTTCTGCACCGAACATCTGTCTGAATGCAAGACGACCGATACGGCCAAAACCATTAATTGCAACTTTTACTGCCATTTTAAGTTCCTCCTAAAATGAATTCTTTTTTATTGCTGTTTCTACAAAGTCATTATTTTAAAAAATAATAACTGTTTGTCAAAAATTTATCAGCGATTTCTATTTTAAAGAATATCTATAGAAAATTCAAGTCAATATGATAAAATTTATATAAAAAAGACAAAAGTGAGAAACAATTATGGGATTACCTGCTGATTTTCATACACATTCAGAACATTCTGAAGATTCTACAGCCCCTATGAAATCTATGATTGAGCGTGGTATTGAGATCGGTTTAGAGTCAATGTGCTTTACTGACCACATGGATATGGATTATCCGGAGTGTCCGGACCTTCCTGCCGGAAGTTTTATGCTTGATACCAAATCTTATAAAGAAGATTTTGACAATTGCAAAGAGCTGTATGGCTCCAAAATAGATCTACATTACGGCGTAGAGCTTGGCCTTCAGCCACATTTAGTTGCAGAAAACAACAGATTCATTAAGGACAATGAATTTGAATTTGTTATTGGTTCAACACATTTAATAGGACACACAGACCCCTACTACACTGATTTCTGGGCTGACAAAAAAGACAACGAGGTTTTCAGAGCTTATTTTGAAGAATCTCTTACTAATGTAAAACTCTTCAAGGACTTTGATGTCTACGGTCATCTAGATTATGTAGTAAGATACTCTCCTAATAAAGATACATTCTATAACCCTTCCGATTACAGTGACGTAATTGATGAGCTATTAAAAATCCTTATATCTGAAGGTAAAGGCCTTGATTTAAATTCCAAAGCTCTCTACAGCAACATGTCAGAGCCTAATCCATGCTCATTTTTATTAAAACGCTTCAAAGAACTTGGCGGAGAGATAATCACCTTTGGCTCTGATGCACACAAGCCTGAGGATTTGGGAAAAGCCTTTTTACAGATGAGAGATATCGCCTTAGACTGCGGTTTTGACAGATATTGTACCTTTGCAAACCGTAAGCCTGTTTTTCATAAGCTATGATTTTTTTATTGTTTTTTTAGCTTTGCTGACGTCATATCGTATTTATTTAATCGCAACGTTATTGTAAAATCTATATATAGTCTTGAGCTTAAGGTTCAGGACTATATATTATTCTGAACAGGACGTAAGGACCATTTACGGTATGAGTAGATTTTATAAGTATAAAAAAACTCTATACAGACTGTCAGGGCTATTAGTAGCCCTTTTCCTTATGACTTCCTGCAGCAGTTCTGATGGTGCAGATACTAAAGTCTCCACCAGCTCTGCCAATTCCACAGGGGACAATACCCAAACCACCAAAGAAGAATATGTAATATCCACTGAAAAAGGTACAAGAGACAATACTGCCGTTTGTCTTGTCCCTGTAGCAAGTGGTGAAACTGTTTATAGCAATGAGGCCGCTATAATCGATGCCTCAAACATCACAGAAGGCTATGTAATAGTTCATTACACCGGCACTTCAGGCAAGGTAAAGCTTCAGGTAACTGGACCGGACCAGATTACCTATACCTACTCTCTTGCTACCTCCGGCGGCAAGGATGAAGTCTTTCCGCTACCTTCCGGTGATGGCACCTATCTTGTAAATGTGTTTGAAAATATCGAAGGCAACCAGTACAGTACAGCCTTTTCACAGGAGCTTTCTGTTACATTATCTGATCAAATGTTGCCATTTTTATATCCTAACCAATATGTGAATTTCACTGCAGACATGGCAGCAATCGCTCTTGGAGAAGACCTTGCGTTATCAGCAGACACTGATCTGGATGTGGTTACAAATGTATATAACTATATTATCAATACAATTTCCTACGATTATGAAGAAGCTGAAACCGTGCAAAGCGGTTATATTCCTGACATAGATGAGGTCCTTAGCACTAAAAAAGGCATCTGCCTTGATTATGCAGCTCTTATGACCGCTATACTGCGTTCTCAGAGAATTCCTACCAGAATGGAGGTTGGATATGCCGGCAGTGCATACCACGCCTGGCTTAGTACGTATATAGAAGATGTGGGCTGGGTGAATGGAATCATTGAATTTGATGGCACAAGTTGGAGCCTTATGGACCCTACTTTTGCATCAAATACCAGCGAAGAATCATTAAAGAGCTTTATCGGCGATGGTGAAAGTTATAGTACCAAATACATTTATTAACCCTTAGGAAGGATTAGTTTTATGAAGATGCAGACCAAGCTAAATGATTATGAAATCTCAGTTTTTTGCAGTCAGATGTCTATTCTTTTAAAAGCAGGAATAGGCCCTGCCGAAAGCGTGAATATCCTTATGCA
>JAZRKG010000097.1:0-7317 GCA_045646185.1 Butyrivibrio sp. | reverse complement strand
TACTAAGTTTTGAAATAAGGGTTTTTACAACATCTCCAGCTGCTGATAAAGGATACACTAACCACTTTGGTTTTTCTTTGAGTGTACGAACCACTCTTCCGTACTCTACAGATTTTCCTGAGCCTCTAAGTCCAGTTATTTTGTATACATATTTAGATGAGATATCGCTTGTAAAATCATCTATTATTGAATCAGCCACCTTGTTGTCAATGTATGCTTCACCTGCTATACCAGGCGTTCTTGTAAAAGGGTCAATTCTTTTTGCCATAATTGAGCCTCCATTTTAATCATTTATCAAACTTTTTATCATTGCGTTTAATCTTTTATCTTTTGTTATTCTTTGTTATCTTTTGTTATCATTTTAGTCTAATTGTTATCCTTAGTCAATTGCTCATAAAAAAAGACTTCCCACTATTTATTGAAGAATGAGAAGTCTTAATATGTTACTTTTTAACTTTACTACATTTGCTAATGGTACCGTTTTATTCCAAACTTATTCGGTTCCAATTTTCAACAATTTCTGAGTACACCTAGTAGTAACCTCTATATAATAATTATAATCATCAGTACTCATGATATCAGTATCATAATTATCTATAGCCTCTGCAAAATCATTATATTTCTGCAATATATCAGCATACTTTGACAGTAGTGATAAATCGGTTGGATTATTATAATATTGGTTCATAAACTCAACATATTCATCTATAAACGCCTCATAACTATCCAAATATTCCTTCAAATCTGGACTTACCCCTGAGGATTGTTTACTAGTAGCCTCTGCATCAACGTCCTTTTCTTCATTATCTTCGACTTCGCTTTCTATCACTTTACCATTGTTAATTAAATCAATAAATTCATCTGAATTATTTGTTTCAGTATTCAAATAAGTAATGACTATATAATCACCTGATGATATATTAGCTGCCCAAGTTCCATAAATTATTCCGTTTTCATCTCCATCGCTAAAAGAATAATGAACAGTTTTTCCTATGCTCCCTTCAGGTTTAGCATCATCACTCACTTTTTTACTTATTAAAATGTCGTCGCTATCAATCATTGCTATTATAAGTTCATCGCACGCTTCGTCCATATAACTTTCAAACTTACTTTGATTATTAGCTACATTTTTTAACGTATCTGCATCAATATCACTCCACATAAACAATAATAATGCTGTTTCACCTTTTAAATACGATAAATAATCATCTTCCTTCTCGTACAATTCGTATCCTTGAGGAATTTTGAATTCAAACCCACCTACAGTTATCGTTGTGGTATTATCCGGTCTTTCTAGCGTAGTATGGAGCTGTTCTTCTATCAATGCAACATACATATCTGTGTCTTTACTATTAGCATCGTCCGATACCTTTACAAATATCTCATCTTCCCAACCCTTACTCTCTGATTGAAAATTTAGGTATGATGTATTAGAATCGGATAAATCTGCATAAATATCATAGTTTAACGAATTCGAATGCAATGATATTCGTTGACCATTAATTTCCCATTTATCATTTATCTCTACGTCAGACCATTCTTTCCAAAAATACTCAGCAGTACCATCACTCAAAAAAGTTATTGCGCTACCATGCAACCCCACATAAGTGCCCAGCAAAGCATCTGAATTAATTTCTTCATCACTAATTGAAGATACATCTTCTAAGCCACTGCTTGAAGCAGTAGTCTCATTAACATTACTAGATGCACATCCGTATAGTAAAAAGGAAATTAATAGTAACCCTATCATTATTCTCTTCATTGCATTCTCCTTTCGATAACTATATACAATAATTATATATTTAAAAAATTACTTTTTTATAAAATGTGCGTAAAGTTACAATTATATTTATGCGGTATACCGTTTGTCTTATTTTCTTTTTATTTTGGCATGTTTGAAGATGGCAAAACAATGACTTATTTCCGTTCAATCAGAATAATTATCAGCTGCACCCTGATCTGCTTGGTGCACCGAAAAAACTTTGATATGTCCTTACTATAGAAAACGTAGTTTAGTATGATTTTTGTATTAATGCATAAAATAGGAGCTGTAGCACTAATACCTTAGCGCTACAGCTCCACTGATAAAGCTCTATTAAATTAGTATTATTTTTTAGAAGACTTTCCACCGCCCAAGATTCTTAACAATCTAAGGAAGAGATTGATAATATCAAGGTAGATATCTAAAGCGCTGTCAATAGCGTTATCAACTGTCTTAGGATACTGCTGTGCTTTCCAGTAATCATATCCAATATAAAGAGAGAAAATACCAACTCCAGCCCAGGTCGTAATTGACTGTGATACGCCAAATATTAATAAAACAAGTTCAACAATTACTAGACCGATAAGGCAGCCAAATAAGATTCCGCCAAGCTTTGAGAAGAAATCAGGCTTCAAAATACTAAGGCAAATCATGATACATGTAATACATGCTGTATATACAAACGCTTCAAGCACAATGTATGAACTTAATCCGCCGTAGTAATAAACGGAGCTTGTAACTACAAGACCTACCGGAAGAACAACTAGGTTGTATCCTATAAAACTTATAACCGGATTATCAGATTTGGCTGACATCACTGTTCCAGCTATGCAGCAAACAATGTATCCAATCAGAAAGATTATTGGATTCATGCTTAAAACAAATTCTGTGCAGGTAGCACACATAATAATATTTATAAGAAGTCCATATGCAATTGTTCCGCCAAGATACATATTGTAGGCTCTGTCGGAAATTATTTCATTCTGTAGAACGTGCTTATATAATCTTTCCTGTTTTCTTTCACTTAATGCACTCATTTTTTTGCCATCCTTTTTTGTAAAAATATTTTATATATCTGATATATATACTATGCCTTTTACGTATAAAAATACAGTATATTTAGAGAGAAATAATCGATTATATTCATCTAAAAATGCAAAATAAGTATTTCCCTTATTTTACGAGACGTTTTGTTTTATCGTTCTTTAATGTTACAATATATAGAGAAGTATTTGGGCGCCATTTATGCACCGGCATCTCCAAAGTCACTTTTTCATGATAAATCAGGAGGTTCAACTATGTCAAACGAGCTGGCAGTAATCTCTGGAAACAAGTCCAGTGCCAGGCTTTTAAGCCATGGGTACTTTGAGTCGTCAGATCTTACTCCTCTTTGGTGTGAGTATAATATAAGTGAAATCGCAGCCGTAAAGGGAAAAACAGACTTCTTTTTCCTGATTCTGCCTGAAGAGATAAACATGAGTCTTTTGCAAATATGCTATTATCTCCGGGATATATGCATCGAGGAAGAAAAAACAGTTTATATATACGGAGTTTCGGAACTGATCCCTACTGTAAAATCAACAATTCCAAAGCTTTTTATTTCAGAGATCTTTGAAAAGGGGAAAGATGAAATAGCTGATGCTGTGGCAAAAATAGCTCAGGATGTATTAAAGAAATCCTCTATGGCCTTAAACATCCTGATGATTGACGATAATCAGGAATATGCCCAAGAGCTTTCCATATTGCTGCGGGATAGTTTTCACCCCTGCGTTATAAAGCCCGATGAACCGCAGCTCCTGAACTATATTAGAGAAGCCAATATTGTGATCATAAATATCGACATGAAAATGAAGGTCATGGATCAGGCAATTCTGTTAAATACAGCAATAAGGCGCCAGGTGCAGGGAAACCTAAAAATTCTTTTCATTGCAGATAAGCCCGACGATCAGAAAAATATCAACCTCCTGGGCGCCGGAGCCAGCATCTGCCTGTCCAAAACTCTGCCAGCAAAAAAGGTTGCCTCCTATCTGATCAAAAGATATTCACAGGAGTAAAAAACAAGAAAAGGGTCAAAATCCTGAACACAATAGTCCAGGGTTTTGGCCCTTTAATTTACTCATTATTTATTCAGCTTTGCAAAAGCATCGCAGATATTTAACAGTATCTCAACGTTTTTTTCCATGGACTGAATAGGAACATATTCAAAGCGTCCATGTGCATTCTCATAACCTGCTGACAGGTTTGGACAAGGCAGCCCTCTAAATGAAAGAGCCGAACCGTCCGTCCCACCTCTAAAAGGCTCACATACAGGCATAAGGCCTGTCTTTTCAATGGCACTGCGCAATATTTCCGTATGGAAAGGTACCTTTTGCAGCACCTCCTTCCTGTTGCTGTATTGATGTTTGATAATCAAATCAACTCGGTCGCTGCCATATTCCTTTTGAAGATCTTTAGCATAATTTCTAAGAAAATCCTGTCTTTCTTCGAAATGCTTCTTATCAAAGTCTCTTATGATAAGCCTTACACTTGCATGTTCACAGGTCCCTTCGCAGGAAATAACATGGTAAAAGCCTTCTGTGCCCTCAGTGTACTGTGGCTTTTCCTCCGCAGGAAGCGCTGCAAGGAGCTTACCTGCCAGGTCAACAGCATTTATCATGATGCCTTTTGCAGTACCTGTGTGGACGCTTCTGCCTGTAAATGTAAAAACAGCTTCAGAGGCATAGAAGGTCTCGTCCTCATACCAGCCCAAATGGTCTCCATCAAGGGTATAGGCAAGCTTTGCACCAAACCTTTCAAGGTCAAAATCTTTGGCAAGACCACCGACCTCTTCATCCGGTGTAAATGCAAGGCAAATATCTCCATGTGGAACCTCTGGATGAGTCTGATAGAACTCGGCCATGGTCATGATAGCTGATATGGAAGCCTTATCATCTCCGCCAAGAAGCGTAGTACCATCTGTCAAGATCAGGTCCTGACCAACATACTGTTTTAGATTAGCATAATCAGCTGTACGCATGATTATGTTCTGCTCTTTATTTAAAACAATGTCCTCGCCGTCATAGTTTTCAAGGACCCAGGGCTTTACATCTGTACCACTGGCATCCGGCGCTGTATCCATATGTGCTACGAAGCCAACCGGAGTGCCTGTATTTTCAGGAAGGTTTGACGGAATGATTCCATACACTACGCAGTTTTCTTCGTCCATATAAACGTTTTTCACGCCTATTTCAGTCATCTCATCCTTCAAAAGATGGCCAAGATCCCGCTGCTTGTCAGTAGTGGGCCATTTGCCGCTATAGGGCTGCGACTGGGTATCAACCATAGCGTACTTTATCATTCTGTTTTTAACCTGTTCATATATTTTTGTCTTACTCATGTGCTAATTCCTAAAAATCCATTCTGTGACTTTCTATATCCTGCTCTATTGAAGCACCAGTAGCTGCTGCTTCTTCGCTGACGTTGCCTGTATATTCGTCACAGCATAAATCAGCTTTTACAGCCTCTTTAATCTTTTCAGATTTATCAACTGCAACAGCATCGCCTATTCCAAGTGCCTCTCCTACTACTCCAAGAGTAGATACAGTCTTGGTAACATCTGTTGGCATAAAAATCTTGGTGGCTCTGCCATCAGCAACGTCCTTAAGGGCTTCAATTCCCTTTAATCTAAGAACTGTCTCACTTACATTGGCATTTTTTAAAGCTTCAAGACCCTGAGCCTCAGCTTCATAAACCATTTTTATTGAACGAGCACGGCCTTCTGCAAGGGCTATCTGAGCATCTCTTTCTGCCTCAGCAGCAAGAATCTTGGCACGCTTGTCACCTTCAGCTCTTGATACAACAGCTTCCTGATGAGCCTGTGCCTCAAGCACTGTCTGTCTACGTTCGCGCTCTGCCCTCATCTGCTTGGTCATAATCTGCTCGATTTCTGGCGGTGGCTGAATGTTTTTGATCTCAACTCTTGTAACCTTAATTCCCCAAGGATCAGTAGCCTCATCAAGAACAGCCTGCATACGTCCATTGATGGCATCTCTTCCAGTCAGAGTCTGGTCGAGTTCCATCTCACCAATGATATTTCTGAGAGTTGTAGCAGCAAGGTTCTGAAGACCTGCAATTGGACTCTCTACACCATAGGTATAGAGCTTTGGATCAAATACCTTACAAAATACAACAGAATCAATCTGCATGGTAACGTTATCCTTGGTAATAACTGGCTGTGGTGGAAAATCGAGGACCTGCTCCTTCATGGTAACTCGTCTTGCCACTCTCTCGATGAGCGGCACTTTAACGTGAAGTCCAGCACCCCATGTGGTTCTGTACTTACCAAGGCGCTCAATTACAAAAGCTTCTGCCTGTGGAACAATTCTGATGTTGGCGCAGATAAGCGCCAGGATTGCAACTATAATTATTAATACAGCTACACTCATTTAGTCTCCCTCCTATTAACTTTTTTTATGCAATTCTATTTTAACATTTATCATTCTTATTTGATATATTTTTAGCAATTGGTATAATAAAGCTAAGATGAATACTTATGATAACTTTGAAAACAGCAACTCTCGGCTGCCTGAGTTCAGAAGTTGAATAGATCATAAATCATCCGCAAGCCCTTGTGGCATGCGGAAATTTTTTGTCAACATTATGTGTTTTATGTATGGCTTTATATGGCTAGATGTGTTATAATAGAGGTGCTGGAGGTGCAGTATGTATCTGAACAAGTTAAAAAAAACAAATGGTGACATTTACCTTTCCATCCGTGAAAAATATCATGTTCCTAAAGTGGGCTCACGTGAACGCACAATTGAAAGCATTGGGTATGTTAGTGAACTCAGAAAAAAATATGACGATCCAATTGCTTATTTCACAATGTACGCTAAAGAGCTAACTGAAAAAGCCAATGCGGAGAAAACTGAAGACATAACAATAGACCTCAAGTCCACTATGGATATAGGAACTAATGATGTCAGAAATGTAGGCTATGGTATCCTAAGCCCGAATAAGGATTTTTGTGCATCTTTGATGCACTTGTTTCAGAGAAATCCCATGATTGGGATTTATTCCATTTCAGTAACGTAACAGGCGCTGAATGTCCTGCTGTTTTCGATTCTGAAGATTAAGTGTCAACCCAAAAGCTTTGCTGCATTCATCGATGACTTCGTCATAGTAGGTGAATCTCCACAGCTAGAAAGTTACTAACCCCCTCAAAAAGCTCTATTCCTTTATACGCTCTCTCTCCTACCTGCTCATAATAATCTATCATTTTTTCTTTCGCTAGCTCCGGTGAATACTTATATGAAGAATTCATCGCAAAACAGATGCCAGTAACCATATGAGATTTCCAGCCGTATTTTAGCCAGCCTTTATTATCTACCGCACTTTTGTAGGATTGACGGACTTCGTCAAATGTGACTTCCCGTTTCTGATATTTGTAATTTGCAAAACAAAGAATGTAGAATATTTTTCTTTCAAGATTATAACCAATAAACATTGATTCATGAATAAATAGCTCTTCTGTCAAACCAAGCTTGTTTTCATCAAGAAATACAATCATATATTGC
>JAZRKG010000096.1:0-62983 GCA_045646185.1 Butyrivibrio sp. | reverse complement strand
CTTTACCATTGGTACCGGCAACGTGGATTATATTCATATTCTCATCAGGAGAGCCCATAAAATCCAAGAATTCACGAGTTTCTTCAATGCTATGCTTGGTAGTAAATTTCTGCAGGGCACTAATAAATGCCTCGCACTCCTCCAGATTTATCTTATTTCCAGCATCAGCCCTTGAAATAAGCTCAAGGGCATTGCTGTGTATTTCTTCATACGCCATCATTTTTCTCCACTGACTAAAATGGACATGCATGCATGTCCATTTTAAGTCTGGTTAGTCAGATGCCTGACCTTTTAATTAAAGTCTTGCAAAATCAGCGATTTGCCAGCTGATTCAAGCGTTCAGTAATCTGAGCATAGGTCTGCTCATACTTCTGCTGCTTTTCTTTTTCTTCATTAATCTTAGCTTCAGGTGCCTTTGAAAGGAATTTTTCATTGCTAAGCATAGCCTTTGAACGCTTAAGCTCACCCTCCAGCTTTGCCTTCTCTTTTTCAAGTCTCTGAATCTCAGCAGATATATCAACAAGGTCTGAGAAAGGCATATACAATGTAGCTTCTGCAAGCACTACAGATACTGCATCTTCATCAATACCGCTCTTATCCTTCTGGCAGATAGATTCTGATGCTCCTGCAAGTGATTCAAAGAACAGCTTTCCAGTTCTGAAAATATCAAGAACCTCGTCCTTATCACTTACTACATATACAAGAGCCTTACGTGAAGGAGCTACATTCATCTGTGTACGGATATTACGGATTCCGCGTACAGCTTCCTTTATAGTCTCAATCTCTTTTTCATCCTGAGCAAAGCTCCACTCATTTCTGTAAACAGGCCACTCAGAAATCATGATTGTCTCTTCCTTGTCCTGAATTGTACAGAAGATTTCTTCTGTAACAAATGGCATATAAGGATGTAACAGCTTAAGTGCCTGAGTCAGAACTATCTGAAGTGTCCACATTGCTGCATCATGGCTTGTCTTGTTGTCTGAGTTGTAAAGTCTTGGCTTAACCATCTCAATATACCAGTCGCAGAATTCATCCCAGATAAAGTCATAAACCTTCTGAACAGCGATACCCAGTTCAAAATGATCCATATTATCTGTAACTTCTTTGATAGTATTGTTGAGCTTTGAAATAATCCAGTGGTCAACAGGCTCAAGTCCTTCTGGCATCTTATTTATGTCAGCCGGCTCTTCGCCTTCAGCCATATTCATCATAATGAAACGGGAAGCATTCCATACCTTGTTTGCAAAGTTACGGCTGTTTTCAACACGTTCATTATAGAATCTCATATCATTACCAGGTGCATTACCTGTAATAAGTGTAAGTCTGAGAGCATCTGCGCCATACTTGTCAATGATTTCAAGTGGGTCGATACCATTTCCAAGAGACTTACTCATCTTTCTACCCTGGCTGTCACGTACAAGACCGTGGAAAAGAACAGTCTTAAATGGTGGCAGTCCCATATTCTCATAACTTGAGAATATCATACGGATAACCCAGAAGAATATAATGTCATAACCTGTTACAAGTACATCTGTTGGGAAGAAATACTTAAGGTCTGGTGTCTGTTCAGGCCAGCCAAGTGTTTCAAATGGCCAGAGTGCTGAAGAGAACCATGTATCCAGTGTATCAGGGTCCTGTGTAAAGTGTGTACATCCGCACTTAGGACATACCTTTGGCATCTCTTTAGCTACAATAGTCTCGCCACAATCATCACAGTAGTATGCAGGGATTCTGTGACCCCACCATAACTGTCTTGAAATACACCAGTCACGAATATTATCTGTCCAGTTGAAATAAGTCTTATCCATACGAGGTGGAATAAGCTTTATCTCGCCTTCTTTTACAGCCTTAACAGCTGGTTTGATAAGCTCATCCATCTTTACAAACCACTGCGCCTTGATCATAGGCTCAATAGTTGTCTTACATCTGTCATGAGTTCCTACATTATGTGTATAGTCTTCGATTCTTACAAGAAGACCCATCTTCTCAAGCTCGTCAACAATCTGCTTTCTGCATTCGTAACGATCAAGACCTTCATACTTGCCACCGTTTTTATTGATAGTCGCATCGTCGTTGAGAATATTGATTTCCTCAAGGCCGCATCTCTTACCAACCTCAAAGTCGTTAGGGTCGTGTGCAGGAGTAATCTTAACAACACCTGTACCGAATTCCATATCTACATATGTATCTCCAACTATAGGAAGCTCTCTGTTTACTATAGGAAGTAAGAGCTTTTTGCCAATATAGTCCTTATACCTATCATCGTTAGGATTTACAGCAACAGCTGTATCACCAAGCATTGTCTCTGGACGTGTTGTAGCAAACTCAATAAATCTTGTTGTGCTAACACTGCCATCATCCTCAATGAAAGGATATTTGATATGCCATAAATGTCCAGCCTGCTCCTCGTACTCTACCTCAGCATCTGAAATAGATGTCTTACAAACAGGGCACCAGTTTACAATACGGCTTCCCTTATAGATGTATCCTTTTTCATGCATCTTAAGGAATACTTCTGTTACAGCCTTATTGCAACCCTCATCCATTGTGAAACGCTCTCTGTCCCAGTCGCAGGATGAACCAAGCTTTTTAAGCTGCTGTATAATTGTTCCGCCGTACTCTTTTTTCCATTCCCATGCTCTTTCAAGGAATTTTTCTCTTCCAAGGTCCTGCTTGTCAATTCCCTCTTTCTTGAGAGTATCAATAATCTTAACCTCTGTAGCAATTGAAGCATGGTCAGTTCCTGGCTGCCATAATGCATTGTATCCCTGCATTCTCTTATATCTGATAAGGATATCCTGCATAGTATTATCAAGGGCATGGCCCATGTGCAGCTTTCCTGTGATATTTGGCGGTGGAATTACTATAGTAAATGGTTTCTTTGTCTCATCTACTTCAGCATGGAAATACTTTTTTTCTTCCCACTTGCTGTAGAGACGATCTTCAATGCCTTTTGGATCATAAGTCTTTGCAAGTTCTTTCTTCATGATTTTCTCCTTTTTCTGAAATAGTAAAAAGAAAAGCCCCTATCCGGGACTTCCGGATAAGGGCGTCATAAACGCGGTACCACCTTATTTCACAGCATATAGATCATGCTGCCTCTTTAAAAATAAGCTCCAAAGCAACCTTCCATACCTTCCACTCAGCATCCTCACAGCGCACGCCAAAGGCGTTACAGATGCATTCTCTGAGAGCTTTCAATATGTACTCCTCTTTTTCATCGCCTCAATATTCTGATATCAGGGAAAAATAAATCTTAACCCTTACATCTTTTTCATGTAGATATAATATTCATTTATTAAAAAAAAGTCAAATGGGACAGATAAAAATCCATTATAATTCAGTGACACTTGTGTCATAGTCTTCATTTTGGTTTACATAATAGTATTGACCAACTTAGTATCAATCAAATTTTGAGCAGGGATAAAACTCGTTTTTTCGTTTTTTGATTGTATATAGTGTTTATAGGGTTTTCGAGTTGGTTATCTTCGACTAATCCCCAATTTCCACAGAGTTATCCACAATGACAAAACTGTCATAACCCATTGTTTTGGGAGTCATTTTGTATTCGTTTAGGCGTTATTTTTCACACAATTCGAACAATTAGCCTTATTGTATGGTTGACATAATTGCTATATAAAATACATTATGTAAATCATTGTGGATTTCTCGGTGGTTTTTGTTGACATAATTAGTAAGAATTATTACTATTATTCGTTAATTTGCTCTCCCAGAATGCGTTTACACTATTTTTGACTGTTTTAGTCGATATTTGGTTAATTTCATTCCATTCTCGTGGAAAAAGTGCCTGATATCCTGATTGTAAAAATCTTTCATCCAAAAGAGCCACTACACCAAGGTCTTCTTCTGTACGTATAACTCGTCCTGCTGCCTGCAAAACCTTGTTCATTCCAGGGAATCTGTATGCATAATCAAAGCCATCTTTTTCATGTTCTTCAAAGTAATCACTTAAGATTTCTCTTTCATTGCAAACCTGCGGAATCCCAGTGCCAACTATGATTACGCCAATCAGGCTGTCTTTTTTTAAGTCAATTCCCTCGCTAAAGATTCCACCCATTACGCAGAAGCCAAGGACATTTTTGTCTTCCTCAATTTCAAGCTCCATGTGTATAACTTTGCTAAGGTCTACATCATTGCCAGCCGAGAATCTGTCCAGGAATTCTTCTCTTGCCCCCTCACTCATATAATCACTTTGAACCAGGAGCTCTGTTTCATCTTCATTCAGGAAGTTATCCACATAAATTTCAAGCACCTGCTCAAGAAAGCTGTGAGAAGGGAAAAATACCATGTAGTTACCTTTTTTGGCAGCAATTATATTATTAATATATTGAGCAATTTTCTCGTATTCTGTTTCATTTCTGCGTGAATATTTACTGGTAACATCATTTCCTATAAAGATTCCGCACTGTGAAGGATCGAATACTGAATGTGCATACATCTCATAGTCTTCATCTGTACCCCCCAGCAGCTTTTTATAATACTGAATAGGAAGAAGCGTTGCTGAAAATAATATGGTTGATCTGCCTCTTGCCATGCACTGGAAAAGATTGTCAGCAGGATTTACGCAAAAGAGCTTTACCATAAATCTGCCGTCTTCCTGAATCTCACAATACATGCTGTATTTATCATTTACTCTTTCATAAATATCCAAAAATCTGTATAGATCAAAATAAAACTCAAGCATCTCATTCCTGAACGGGCCCTCATTATGATTTTCCAAATATTCAGATATTATTGCAGAAAGTCTCTGTAGAGGATTCAGAAGTGAATCTATAGTAAATAGTACCTTACAGCCTTCACATTCTCTTTTTAAAGCAAGAAACTCCTTGTTACATTTATCCAGGTGAGCTGCAATCCTTGGATGCGCCTCCTGAATGATTCGCTTAAGCTCCAAAAAGCTCTCTTTATACAGGACTGCACTATACATATCCCTGCCGCGATCCAGTAGGTTATGAGCCTCATCTATCAAAAAAAGATAATCTCCCTTTTTGCTTTCTGCAAAAAAGCGCTTGAGATACACAAAAGGGTCAAATACATAATTGTAATCACAAATAATTCCATCAGAAAAAAGACTCATGTCCAGCGACATTTCAAAAGGACAAATCTTATGTTTCTCTGCATATTCAACTATTTTTTCACGGTCAAAAGAGTCCTCGTGGGTCAAAAGGTCATACATTGCATCATTTATTCTGTCAAAATGGCCTTTTGCATATGGACAGTATGCCGGATTGCAATTACTTTCATCCATAAAGCAGATCTTATCTCTGGCAGTTATGGTAGTTGTTTTGAATTTAAGGTTCTGTTTTTCCCTTAACAGCTCTATTGCTTCCTCAGCAACAGTTCTTGTAATAGTCTTGGCCGTCAGGTAAAACATTCTGTCAGCTTTGCCTTCACCTATTGCTTTTATAGTAGGAAAAACGGTTGTAATTGTCTTGCCGGTTCCAGTAGGAGCCTCCAAAAAGAGTTTTCTGCCATGGACAATGGTTCTGTATACTCCGGCTGCAAGGTCCTTTTGCCCTTCACGATAAGGAAATGGAAACTGAACCTGCTTTATAGAATCTGTTCTGACCTTTTTCCACATAAATTCAAAATCAGCCCACTTTTTATAACCTTCAAGAAGTTCTGTAAACCATTTTTCCAGTTCACTAAAACCATAATGATAATAGAAGTATCTGGTCTCCTCTGAATCGATATTACAATAGGTCATTCTGACTCTTATATGTTCCAGATTATTCTGAACTGCATATATATACGCATAGCATTTTGCCTGAGCAAGATGAGCCTTTACAGGAGAATTCATCTTTTTTAAATCTCTGTAGGTACCCTTTATCTCATCCACCAAAACAGTTTCAGACCAGTTAAAATCAGTACCCCCGGCATCACCACTAAGAGCCATTAAAATAGGCACTGGTGGCGCCTGTTGTATTTCAAAATCAGTATAGAGCTCGCCTTCAGAAGGTCCGTCACCCTTTTCAAGGATTCCATCTGCCCTTCCTTCAACTACTATCTCATACTCACCTGCCAGCCATGAAATCCTTAGCGGAAATTCTGCATGATATTCGGAGCCCATGCTCTTTTGAATCATACGATGAATGCGGCTGCCCTCCTGCATTGCACTATCAGTACCTGTATGTATTCTGTTATCAATATCTCCGTCACGAAGCATAAATTCCACCAGGCCTCGAACGGATATTTTTATCTCTTTACACATAATAAAAAGCTCCCCGCAGTACATTTTATACTACGGAGAGCTCTTCAACAATAACTTTAATCAGCAAGCTACTGCAAGTGAATCAAGAAATGACTCAAATATTTCATCATATCCATGATATTCAACTGTAAGTGGCTTTGAAAAATCCAGCCCTAAAACTCCTAAAATAGACTTTGCATCTACTACAAACCTATTATTATATATGTCGATATCAAAATCGCATTTTGCAGCAGCGTTAACAAAATCTTTTACCTGATAAGGGCTAAGCTTTATTGAACGTCTATAGCTACCTTGCATTTTTATTCTCCTTTTTTGAAAACTAAAACTTGTTTTTACGTTTCTATTGTTATACTCCATTTTATGTTATATGTAAAATGAAAATTTTGTGTTCAATTTATTAAAAAATTTTTAGGCTATATAATTTTATGATGTTTCAAATAACTTTTTTCTTGCATTGTTGCATAAAAAGAGTTTAAATATCATAGTGATAGTTAGTTTTATTCATCTATTATGCATTTTATAAACCTACGCAGGAGAAAATAAACAATGGAAAACCTCAAAATCCCAAAGGACTATCAGTCTGCACTTAACCTGCATGACACGCAGATAGCCATTAAAACCGTAAAAGATTTCTTTCAGGGAATGCTTGCTGCAAGACTCAATCTCCTTAGAGTTTCAGCTCCTTTATTTGTAGACCCGGCATCAGGTCTTAATGACAACTTAAATGGCGTCGAAAGACCAGTTGCATTTGACATTAAAAATGAAGATGAGCGCGAAGCAGAAATCGTACACTCCCTTGCAAAATGGAAGCGCTATGCACTTCAGAAGTATGGTTTTAATGTGGGTGAAGGTTTATATACAGATATGAACGCTATCCGCAGAGATGAAATACCTGATAATATTCACTCTGTATTTGTAGATCAGTGGGATTGGGAAAAAGTCATTTCCCGTGAAGATCGTACAATTGACTTCCTTAAAGAGACTGTTCGCACAGTTTACAAGGTTCTTCGTAAGACAGAAAAATTTATGTCCATTCAGTATGACTATATAGAGGAAATCCTTCCTCATGACATATTTTTCATTACTACACAGGAGCTTGAGGATATGTTCCCAGACAACACTCCTCATGAGCGTGAGTACTTCATCGCCAAGGCTAAGGGTGCTGTATGTATCATGAAAATCGGTGATACAATGGAATCCGGTGAAAAGCATGACGGTAGAGCTCCAGACTATGATGACTGGCAGTTAAATGCTGATATCATGGTATACTACCCTGTTCTTGATATAGCTCTTGAGCTTTCATCAATGGGTATCCGTGTAGACGAGAAGTCCCTTAAGGAACAGCTTGAAAAGGCTGGCTGCCAGGAAAGAGCTGAGCTCCCATTCCAGAAGGCAGTATTAAACGGAGAGCTTCCACTTACTATTGGTGGTGGTATCGGACAGTCAAGAATTTGTATGTTCTTCCTGAGAAAGGCACATATTGGAGAAGTTCAGTGCTCTTTATGGCCAGATGAAATGGTAAAAGAGACAAGTAAGCATGGTATCGAGCTGCTCTAATAGAGGGTCTTAACTCAACAATTAAGCCAACCTAATCCCTATGTGCTATGCATATAGGGATTTTTATGTATTATAATCATATTTAACAGGAGCTATATGGAAAAGATATTCGAAACAAACCCAAATAAAGGTAATGCAAGAGCTATCCTTGTAGGCGCCAATCTGTCTATGAGTGATGAGCGCTTTGAGCGTTCCATGACAGAGCTTAAAGAACTTGCCCAGGCTTGCAATCTCGAGGTTGCTGGCACCATAACCCAGTCTGTTCAAAATGCTGACCATGGTACCCTAATTGGTAGCGGCAAAATTGAAGAAATCAAAAACGAAATATTTATAAAGGATGCAGATATAATCGTATTTTCTGAAACCCTTTCTCCACTTCAGATACGTAACCTTGAAAAAGCCTTTGATACAGAGGTTATAGACAGAACAGGCCTTATTCTGCAGATATTCAGTTCAAGAGCACGTACCAGAGAAGCCAAATTGCAGGTCGAATCAGCTCAGCTTCAGTATATGCTGCCAAGACTTGCAGGTATGCGTGCGGAGCTCAGTAGACAGGGTGGCGGCGGCCAGGGCGGCTCTGGAAGACTTAGCAACAAGGGTTCTGGTGAAAAAAAGATTGAGCTGGACAGACGACACATTGAAAAGCGAATCAGCGAACTCAGGAAAGAGCTTGAAAACGTTGAACGTGAGCGTACTACTCAAAGAGAAAGGCGTCTAAACTCCGGTATCATAAAGGTATCCCTTGTAGGCTATACCAATGCCGGTAAATCAACACTTATGAACAAGCTGCTGGATTTATATGGCGGCGATGATGCTCCTGATAAAAAGGTCTTTGAGCAGGATATGCTCTTTGCCACCCTTGATACAACAGTTAGAAAAATTGATGCTCCAAATCACAGACCATTTCTGCTATCTGATACAGTCGGATTTATAGATGAGCTCCCACATACTCTGGTTAAAGCGTTTAGATCCACCCTTGATGAGGTGCGCTACTCTGACGTGCTTTTGGAGGTTATCGATTACTCGGATCCAGACTACAAGGCGCATTTAGATGTTACCACTAAAACCCTTGCAGAGATTGGTGCAGGAGATATACCTGTCATCTATGTATACAATAAAGTGGATAAGGCAGAGGGGTCTCTTGTAGAGCTACCATTTGTAAAGGATGACAGCATATATATGTCTGCAAAGCTTGGTATTGGTATAGACGAGCTGTTAGACCTTATAGATACCACTTTAAAGGCAGATACTTTAGAATGTGACATGCTGATTCCTTATTCAGACGGAGCTGTTCTGGCAGCACTTAACAATACTGCAATCATCAGCAATACAGAATACCTTCCTGAAGGCACCAAGATACATGTATCATGCAGCAAAGCCAATGCAGGAAGGTATGAGAAGTACATGATATAAATCTAAAGTGTATCTGCATATTTGATGTGAATAATTAAATTGCTGACTTTAAAACTTCGTATTTTAGGCTTATCCAATATAACAATTGCATAAGCCTAAAATACTTTTTCTCACCTAGTCTGTACCAGGTGCAATAGCTTTTCTCCCAATTCATTAACCGAATCGACAATATATGCTGCACCAGCTTCCTGCAACTCCTGACGAGTGCCATATCCATAGGTCACGCCAATGCATTCAAGCCCACATTCCCTGGCCCCATTAACATCATACATACGGTCACCTACCATTATTGAATGTTCAAGGACTACATCATCACCAGAAAGCTCTCCAAAAAGCCTTATAACTTCATCTACGACCTCTTTTTTCTGAGATCTCGTACCATCAAGCTCGCATCCTACGATAACATCAAAATATTTCCTGATATCAAAATAATCCACTACTATATCGATCATTGGTCTTGGTTTGCTGGATGCTATAGATAGCAGCAGACCATTACTTTTTAGTTGTTGCAGCATTTCCTGAATGCCTTCAAATACGCTGTTTTCATATATTCCGGTAACATTATAATACTTGCGGAAAACAGCAATTGCCTCCTGAGTATCAGCTTCATTCATGCCATAACGCTGGCCGAAGGACTCAGTGAGTGGTGGACCAACGAATTTATGAAGGTTCTCCACATTATTTTCTTCAATCCCAAAATGATTTAAGGCAATCTTTGCCGCATTCATGATACCCGGACCAGACTCTGTAAGAGTTCCGTCAAGGTCAAATAATACATATTTTAGCATGTGTATCTCCAATTTATTTTTTGATCGTCTAGTGAGGACGTGAGTCAACAGTCCATTTCACTTTACTTATATTTGTATGTCACTTGCAAGTGCAAATGAATAAATCCACTTCTCCTTTACCTTTTTGCCGGTGATGCTCTCAAGTGCTTCCTGATAGTAATCCAGCTGAATATGGTATCTATCAATAAGCTCCTGTCCCTGTTTTACACGATCAGTCTTGTAATCCATCAGGATTATGTGATCATCTTCTATAAACCAGGCATCAATGATACCTTGGATCAGGAGCATTTCAGATTCAGGGAAATCACTATTTATCGTACTTGCAGGTATACCCATCATAAATGGCTTTTCGCAAAATAGCTTGTTATTTTCAAGAGCTGCTGACATCCTTCTGCCAAGGGCACTGGACATGAATTTATACACATCTGATGGATTAACTGTATCCACATAATCATCTGGTATAAAGCCTCTATCAGCTTGCTTTTTCATCCAGTCTTTAATGCAATTTAGAGTATCAGCCGTTGCTTTACCAGAACCATTTTTATCTACAAGACTATACATATCCTTGTCCAGTAGTTCCATGATCCTATGATATGCTGTACCTCGCTGAGCTCCGCGCATAGGAGCTTTTTCCTGAATGAAGGCCGGAACATAAGGCTCTTTCTCAGCACTGCCTTCAAACATATGGGCTGTAGCCTCAGCCTGCTCTTCAAGAAGTTCTTTTTTCAGCTCTGTGACAGTAGTTTTGGTATATAGATCTGCAAGATTTTCATATCCATATTTATAATTAAATTTATCCGTCAATACTTTGTAGAGATCTTCATCTATATCCGCTGTGGTGATATCTCTTTCGAGTCTTTCTTTTCTAATGGCAAAAGACGTCTCATCCTTCATTATGCTGGCATGGATATCATTTGCAGATAACACATGATATATGAAATTCGGCAAATTATCTCTTTTATCAGTGATATTTTTAACAAGTTCCGGATCCATATCAAGTGCTTGTAAAAGTGATACTGCACTAGGATGTCTCAAGAGAGCCGGCATCACAACTTTGTAATAGTTTTCAAAATTACTTCTATAAGTGTACGGCAGAGCTTCCGGTTGCAGAGCATCGCTTTCAAAATCTATAGCTCTGATACCTCCAAGAGCCTTCAGGATTCCTTTTTCAGGATTCTTGACAGAGCAAGTCATGATCAGCTTTTCCTTTGCTCTGGTCATAGCTACATATAGGATCCTGAGCTCTTCTCCAAGACTGTCCTGTTTCATTTTGTTCTTAAGTACCTGCTGACGCAAAGTAGTGAATTTAACACGATTTTCTGCATCAATGCAGCTGGTGCCTATTCCCATATCCACATCCACAATAAGGTCACCGCTAAGGTCTCTGGTATTGAACTTTTTGGCAAGTCCTGCAACAAAGACTATCGGGAATTCCAATCCCTTACTCTTATGTATACTCATGATCCTGACTACATCAGCGTGCTCATCCAATATATTGGCCTCTCCATAATCCACCTCATACTGCCTGAGCTGCTCAATATATCTTACAAAATGAAATACACCTTTAAAATTAGTCTGCTCAAAATCACTGGCTCTCTGGAGGAGCATGTCGATATTAGCCCTCCTCTGCGAACCGCCTGGTAGAGCCGTAACATATTCCTTATATCCTGTTTTATTCAAAATATATACCAAAAGCTCATGAACAGGCATATACACAGTTTTTTGCCTAAAATCAGCTATCAGTTCAAGAAAAGCCCTGACCTTCTGCTGAAGCTCATCAGATACAATGTTTTGTTCAGTATCTTCACTATCAGTCTCTGCATATCGCTTTAAGCTGTAATAGAACTTTTCTCCTCTTATCTTGTCTGCGGCTTTAATAGTCGCCATTTCCTCATCTGTAAAGCCGCCAATGTATGAATGCATGACACTTACAAGTGGAATGTCCTGAAGGGCATTATCAAGCACAGCAAACAATTGTAACAGTGTTAAAACCTCAGAAGCAGCAAAATATCCGGTTCTTGATTCTATATACGCAGGTATGCCTTCCGCTTCAAGCACCTTTTTGATCTCATCATCCCAGCCTGAAGCTGTTCTCAGCAATATAACGATATCACTATATTTGACATCTCTGTATGTGCCATCCTTAGCAGTAACCTTGCCATTAGCCATAAAGTCATGTATGCGCCCAGCTATTACCATTGCTTCCTGCTGCTTTCCAGACATCTTTTTAGGGTTTGCTATAGCATCAGCTGATTCCTCAAAAGACGTTTCATCATCTTCTTCTTCTTTATCAGTCTTGATGATATACATTTCTGTGTCAAAAGCAGTATCTGAATACGGCGCAGGATATGCAGTGGAGCCTGTTACAAGCATAGCATCTGTATCATAAGCAACTCCGCCCAAGTCTCGGTCCATTATCTGTCTGAAAATATAGTTGGTGCTGTCAAGGACCTGGCATCTACTTCTAAAATTCCTATGAAGATCTATTCTTCTGAGACTTGCATCTGAATCCTTGGAATAAGTATCCAGCTTTTCCATAAAAATCTCAGGTCTTGCCAATCGGAACTTATAGATACTCTGCTTTACATCACCTACCATGAACCTGTCATATGTATCAGGAGCATCGCCGCCAATTACGCTGAGAATAAGCTCCTGAACGTTGTTACTATCCTGATACTCGTCTATAAGTATCTCTTTGAAAAAGCTTCTGTATTCAAGAGCCGCTGCCGTTGGCTCATTGATCTCAGGAGTAGTGTCAGTCCTGCTTTCGTGATGCACAAGTATCTCCAGTGCAAAATGCTCCATATCTCCAAAATCAATAACGCCAGCTTTTCTTTTTGCCGCGTCAAACTTTTCTTTAAATTGAATAGCCAGCCTTGATAACTCATGCACAGCTCTTGAGCATAACTGCATCTGCTCTAGTATTCGTTCCTGAGAAAGGCCAAAATACGCCTTTTTGATAGCTTCAATCTGCTTTTTTATGTCGTCACGTATTCCTTTTGCTCTTTCACGCTTGTCTTTGTTAACAGAGTCATCCTTTTTAGATGGAAGCCTGTCATATGAAATGCCATTCACAGCATCCTGCAAGTCGCAAAAATCTCCGGCATTTGCACAATTGACCAATGTATGCATTTCTCTCTCGAACAGGTCACCATAAAAATAAGGACCATCAGGAGCATTGCAGATACTGATCGCAGTTTTATATCTGTCTGCACAATCATTTATTATGTCTTTTATCTGCTGAGTACAGAGCTTTACAAAATCCAGTTCATCAAACTCTTTACCCTCTATGTCGTAGTCATATCCACGGTCATTTAGCCAGTCCTCTGGCCATGGCATACTCATGGCAAACTTATACAACTGCAGGATATATTCTTCTATATCCTTATCACTGCTACCTGTCGCATAATAATCCATGAGATAGAGAAAATCAGCATCACCTTTTTCATACTCTTCTTCTAAAAGCTCTGCCATAACATCCTGCTGCATCAGCTTAATCTCGCCTTCGTCAGCAACTCTGTAACCCGGATCAAGACCGATATCATTGAAGTTATTGCGGATAACATATTGGCAAAAAGAGTCTATTGTCGTTATCTGGGCGTTATGAATAAGAGTTTCCTGTCTCTGAAGATGCTTATTTTCAGGATTTTCGGCAAGCCTAACACTTATGGCCTCAGTTATCCTCTCTTTCATCTGCGTAGCAGCAGCCTTGGTAAAAGTAACTACCAATAGTTTATCTATATCAATTGGCTCATCCCCTGTGATAAGCTGGATTATTCGCTCAACCAGCACTGCTGTTTTACCAGAGCCTGCAGCTGCTGAAACCAATATATTGCTATGTCTTGCATCAATTACCGCCTGTTGTTCGTCAGTAAAATTCATTTCCTAATCTCCAAAATAATTTTATGTATTCTTGTGACTTAAAACAGAAAGCCGCACTAACTGCGGATTTCGTGAGAAAACAATTCAAGACTCTTCACTTCGTATAAGGTTCATTACTTCATCTTCTTTAAGCTTTTCCAGTTCTCTCGTGGAATAACCTGAAATAGACGGATCAAAACCACAGATTCCTTTGTAATTACAATATGTGCATGCATTCCTATTCTGCATCTCATATGGATTAACAGCGATATTTCCCTTCAGTATCTCTTTTCCATAAGTTCGTATTTTTTGATTTACAAAATCGGATATTACCTTGTAATCTTCTGTAGAAATAACTTTGCTAGATGCTTTTAATTCACCAGTATTTTTGCGCTCTACCGGAATAACATCTGATTTTTCAACCATAGATTCATCCAGCAATTTTATAACTTCATCAGAAGCGTTGACCAGTCCAGTCATCCTCAGTTCCTGCTTTATTTTTTCATTTACCTGTTCAGGTGTTATCTCTTCGCCTCCAGACTTGATCACCGGATCCTGAACTCTGTAATAAAGGATTGCAGCAGGCACTATATTTTTACCCGGATGCTCTTTGGCTTCCATAGCCATACCTACGTTCATATACATAACAAGCTGCAACTGAAGCCCGTAGTACATAGCACATATATCAAAGTCTTTTTTGCCTGACTTAAAATCAATAACCTTGACATAAACATTGTCAGGATCTTCATACAGATCCATTCTATCGATACGACCATGGAGACGCATACGTTCTTTGATACGTTTTTCTTCATCAATATCAAGCGTTACGTTTATTTCATCAATATCTCCTGCATCTCTGAAATCAACCTCAAATTTGCTTGGATTAAAGGCACCTTTTAACAGCTGATATTGTAAAGAGCTGACTGTTCTGCTCAAAATCCTGTGAATACGCTGTATCAGGTATTCATTTCTCTTACTGCTGAGCAGGATTGTCTCCCCATAAGACTCTGCGTAAGAAGTTAAAGCTTCATTTAACAATTCTTCTCCCTGCTCCTGAGTAAAGGTTCTCCAATCAAGGCCATTTTTTGCCAGCTTTGTAGAGAACTCTTCGAGCACGCCATGAAATACATTTCCCAGATCTGCTACGTTAAATTCAAATTCATCTCTCTCATCCAGTTGCAGCCCATATTTCAGGAAATGTGCATAAGCGCAGGCTGCATATTGCTCAAGCCTGCTGACACTGTTTTCAAGATATGCTCCATATAGTGCACTGGCAATAGCTCTTGAAAGAGGTGTGTTCTTATATCGTTTAAAGGAAGCTGCTTCCAGGTGCTTTAGGCCTTCAAGACCTTCCATCTCTGACAGCTTATAATACAGAGTAAGGAATTCTTTCGTTTTATCTTCATCAAGTCTTCCTTCCGCATATTCGCGCATTTCAGAAGCCATATAATTCATACTGTCAAAATAGTTTTCCAGCTGAAGACTCATATCTCCAAGCTCAGGCTCTGTCACCTCAAGCTTTGGGAATATCTTTTGCAGTTTACCTATAAGATATGCCGGTCTTATGCTTTTTCCATCAGAGGATACATTGGAATAAGATAGACATAATCCCTTGGACGGCTTGGTAAGGTTCATATACAGGTACAAACGCTGGATGTACATCTGCTGTCTCGGTGTAGGTGCCAGCTCTATGCCATCGGTGTCTGTATCCATCAAAAACTGCCTGTCTATATCTGAAAGTATTCCGCCACTTCCGGTTCCCTTCGGAATAGAGCCCTCGTTAACACCGACAAAAAACAGATACTTGATCTCTTTAAGTCTTGTTCTCTCAATATCACCAACAACGATCCTATCTACATTCTGAGGTATGGTTCCAACCTCAATCTCACCAAATCCTGCCTCGAGTATTTCAAGGTATTCATCCAGGCTGATACTGTCATCTCCCATCAAACTTACCATCTGATCAAGAAGGTCAATGACTTTAGAATATATCTGGCTATATTCTCTGCTTCTTATAAGATCGCCATCTTCCTTGAACCTTGACGCCATTTCATCAAGCTTTTGCTGGGATGATGCCTCTGAAATAAAGGTATACAGAGCCGTAGATATTTCTCTTACAGTTCCTTTTTTACTTTCAAAAAGTGGTTTAAGACTGGCTACAATCTGCTCACGCATGCTGTTCATCAGTTCCATATAAGCTATTTCTTTAGCTTCATCCACTTTTCCTTTTGTCTTTAAATGTCTTGTAAATATGTCTTCCCAGCGCTTACGGCCACGAATTCCAAGAGCCCTTATATAGTTTTCAAACTCATCTATCGATTCATCATCAAAATCAGTCATACCACTGCGCATATAGTGAAAAACAGCTTCATAACTGTAATTGGTGATAACAACATTGATAGCACTTCTGATATATTCGATGAATGGATTTAAGCCTATGTTATTAGTCTTATCAATGTACATTGGAACATTAAAAACGCTGGATGCTCTGTCAAAAAGTGATCCATAGGTATCAAGATTACCGCAGACTACGGCAATATCCCTATACTGACAATCCTCAGTTCTTACAAGCTCACGGATCTTGATCAGAGTCTGCCTTACCTCTTCACTTGGGTTAGATGCCTGAAACATGCTTATGGCTTTATTGGGCTCCTCATAAGCATTAGCCATATGTTTATATCTGAAAAGACTTCGTTCCAGTAAAGACATTTCAGGATTGTCTTTTAATCTGACTACCGGATACTGATCGATGACAGTATCAATATGCTCCTGATGTCTTATATCGCGCCATGCTTCAAAGGCGGGCATTGCCTGAGAGGCCCTTTCTGACTGAACTTCATATTCTAATCGTTCAAGGTCATATACAGTCTTTTTTGACAGCAAAAATAATTCCTGCTCATCCTCAGGAATTCCGTAATAATCCTCTTGTGTATCAATGATGATCGTTACAATGATCTCCTTGGATAACTCAAGGAGCTTTTTGATAACTCTGTACTGAATAGGGGTAAAACCTGTAAATCCGTCAAATACGATCACACTGTTTTTTACAAGTTCGGATGAATCCAGCCTTGAACATAAGATATCCAGTGTCTCCTCAGTGGTAATATATCTATCCTGAATGTATTCCTTGAAGGATTTGTACAAAAGCCCCAGGTCTCCCAGCTTGGCTTTAAGCGCGCCATGACCCTGAGATACGCTCTCCAGCTTGCATATCTTGTCATAATCTATGCCATACTGCATAAACTCTGATATTGTAGACTTAACCTCATCTATGTAACCGGCTTTGTGCATATTACCGCCGATAACAGGCAGCTTATCCCCAAGAGTATCTGCTACTCTCCTAAGGACAAGGCTCTTGCCTATATCATCCAGTACTCCCAGCTTCTGAGCACCTGTCTCATCAAAAATGCGATGTGACAAGCGTCCAAAACTAAGGACATCTATATTCATGATTCCATGTCGTGGGTGTTTTTTTACGATATCCATCTGTGTCTGCATGGTAAACTGGTCAGGCACGATGATAAGAAAGTCTGTTTCAGGTTCCTTGATACTTCTGTCAATTATCTCATTGTAAACTTCTGTACTTTTCCCTGATCCTGATGCTCCAAAATAAAACCTCAGCAAAACTAATCCTCCTACCACTTGAAATAGAAAAAAATTGTTACTTGATCGTAACAAATGATCTCTCCCAAACTTCTTAATTATACCAAATAATCGGTTGAAAATGCCTAGATATCAGCAATTTTGTAAAAGAGTTTTTGAATCAGATTAAATATAATGATGATAAAGACTAAGGGTCATATTACGATCATGCTTGCATGAATCTCATCACATAAAGAGCAAGGACCATATGGAGGGCTATATGAATACTAAAATGTACCAGTTTGAAAAAGAAATAACAAATCTGGATCTATATAACGCAGAAAAAGGATACGGCATCGTTGATGCACCCAGTGTTGAAGGAAAAACAGATTCCGAAAAGTCTCTATTTATGGGTGGCTGGAATCTAAGGAAATCTGCAGCAGGTAACAACTCTGATGCCTATATCACTACTTCTGATGGCGTATATATAGCAAAAGACAGGTATGTACTGATTTTCAGGGTAGATGTTCCAAATGAAGGAATATACAGGGTTACAATAAAAACCAAGGCTGCAAACGGCGTTATCAGCGACATGCGAATATTCGCCGGTCGTAGAAACATGATAGCACATGGCATTGACATTGCTGAAAACGAAAGCTATGAAAAGAGCTTTTTAACTACTGTATATCCATATATCCCGGCAATGACAAGTATTCCCAATACTCAGAAATCAATCTATGTCAGCGTGGCAAGTCAAAATGCAGGAATTTCAAGTATAGCTGTAGAACAAATATATAATTATGACCTTGCTGATAAAAAAGATATAGCAACAGTCAACAATGATAATTCAAGCAGCAATCTTGAAGGTAATGCTGCAAGCAACGTTAGGACCTTGTGGATCGCAGGTGATTCAACTCTCACTGACCAGAATGCAGGCTTTCCGTACTATTCATTTGGAAGCTGCGCCGGATGGGCTCAGGAAATGGCAGCATATTTTGACAATATCGCTGTCAACAATCAGGCTCATTCAGGCATGACAAGTAACTGCTTTAGAGATGACGGTCATTGGGATATTGTCTATAACAGGATCAGAAAAGGTGATATCTTTATGATGCAGTTTGGTCATAACGACCAGAAGAGGCGCAATCTTGCAGCATTTGGCGGTTATGCAGACAACCTGCGCTGGTATGTAAGAAAGATCAGGGAAAAAGGAGCTTATCCTATTCTCCTGTCTCCAATCAGTCGTATACCATTTGAAGATAATGGCAAGATGCGATCTCTTTTACAAGCTCATGCCGATGCAACAAAGACTGTCGCAGACGAGCTTGATGTTCCATTTATTGATCTGCACCAGATAACAATGGACTATTGGGTTACTCTTGGCGAAAAAGCTCATGACTACTTTATGCCAGGCGATATCACACACACTAACGAGTACGGTGCAACCTATATAGCATCTCAGATTGCGCTCCAGATAAGGGATAGAAACATCATGCCTCTAAGTGCCGAAATCAGTGGTGTTGAGACAGTTCCTCTCCTACCGGACTCTGATACCAAGGATCTGCCAAAGGAGCCGGCTGGAGGAATGTTTGAAATCGATATTCCTTACATTGATATTGGCGGAATACCGCAATATAACGATATGGTGAAGGCACTTCGCTATGGTCTGCTGGATCCTTGCGTCATGCATCTGCATCCAACAGAAGAAATGCCTAGAGCTCAGGTTCTTATGGTATTGTTCAAAGCTCTCAGAATCAGCGGTAAGAGACCATACAATGGTATGTACTGCGATCTGTCACGCTATGATTGGGATTCATCCTATGTAGAAGCATGTATTGATGAAAACCTGATCGATCCGGTCACTACTCCAAATGACCGCTTCAGACCGGATGATGCCCTGACAGCAGGCGAATTTGCAAGTTTTGTAATAAGGGGAATGGAATCTGATAAGGATAAAAGAGAGATTTCTATGGATGACTGCCTGAAAAAAGCTATTCAACATGGCATTCTATCAGATAAATACAAGAAAGATGATGTCATCTGCCGCGCAGACTGCTACGCAGGCCTTGTGCACATGATGGACATGGCAGGAAGCCAGACTAAAGCACTGCCAAAGGATGTAGAAATACACCCTGTAGGTTAAGTAAATGCAAAATGACCCCTTGACCCCGTCCCCTAGGGTCATTTTGCTCCTTTTACATAGACCTTTGATTTTTTCTAAAACATGTTGGGGTGCAGCCAACATATTTTTTAAACTGTCTCATAAAGTGCAGTTCATTGTCATAGCCACAAAAGTCTGATATTTCATTTATAGTCATATCAGTTGTTGACAGATAGATTCTCGCAAGCTTAAGCCGTGCTTCTATCGCATCCTGTTTGCAGGAACAACCAAAGTATTCTTTATACAAATGTTGGAAATATGAAACACTGAGTATTAGTTCCTCTGCCATCTCAGGAATATTTCTTTCTTTGGCAGGGTCGTTATAAATTGTTGACCTCAATTTTACAAATTCAGCATAATATTTAGGTGATGGTTCGGTTTTTCTGATACTGAATTCATCACCTAAATCGTATATAAAGCTGCGAATTAAATTATCTAAAATGTAATTACTATGATTTCTATTCCCATGGAATACATCAGACAAAAGCTCCGTATATTGCGATAACCTGAAAAATCCATTCGGATACAGTGGTTTACACATTATTATCCCTAGATTTTCTATTAATTCCTCATCTTCTCCCATCAAATTAAAATGAATCCAGTCATCATTGTAACCAGATTCATCACACCCATAATGGATATAACTGTGAGGCGGAAAAATAATAATCATATTAGGACTTGTATGTATTTTTTCTCCATCAACATAGAACCATGCTGGTCTTTTTACTAATAAAGCCAAGTAATCTGATAATGAATTATTATGTTCAATATTACAAGGTCTTGCATGATGTGAATCATGTCCGCAGGCAGTTACTCTTATCATAGGCTCAATCCCTTTCCAAAAATATAATTAAAAACTTGCAGGATTTCTGTTTGAAGTCGCAAGAATATATATTGCTACTGATCAATCCGCTCATATCCATAATAACCGACCTAACCTGCGATACAATGCTCTTTTCTTCCATTTTTGCATTTTGTTAAAAATCAAACCAACTATTTAAGAATTATAGTCGATTGTAATCCGTATGAATGATAGTATAAATGATGACAAATAGTTCATTTGTTAAGTAACAAAGTAGAATAATTCTTCCCTATATAACATCATGTTTATAGACGCACAATGGCAAGCGTCAAATAAAATTCCGCTTTTATGGGGCGTGGATATAATGATCAAGGAGGAATAAAATGAAAAAAAAGAAACTTGCAAGATCTCTTGCACTAATGCTTGCCACAGCAACAACTGTATGTTCAGTCAGTGCATGTGGAAGTTCTTCTACTACTGAAGACACAACTTCTACAGATACAACTAATAATACAGTAACAGAAACAGCTCAGAGTAGTGAAGAAACTACAACCTCTGACACATCTGATTCAACAGGCTATGTTGTTCCTGATGAACCAGTCACAATTAAATTTCTACACAAAGGACCTAAGCCAGACGGATGGGATGAAGTTTATGCCAAATATCTTGAATTAACAAAAGATACTTTGAATATAGAACTTGACATTAACTGGGTTGAACATTCTGATTACAAAGATAAGCTGAATCTCGAAATCACCTCAGGTTCAGATTGGGATCTTGTATTTGATGCATCATGGATCCAGCTTAAGAATCTTGCTCCAGAAGGATATTATGCTGATTTATCAGAATACTTCAATAATCCAGATGAATACCCTGGACTTGCTTCTGCATTTAGCGCAGATACTATGGAAGCCAACACCTGGTTTGGTTCAATGTGCTATATTCCATTATTTGAAGTTTATGGAAATGGTATCCCAGTAATCTGGTATCGTGAAGATTGGGCAAAAGAATGGGGCATCGGAGACGATGGAAAAATTACAAGCTATGATCAGCTTGAAGAATACTGGGCAGCTGCAAAAGATGCTGGTGTAATTGCCTATGGCGCATCACAGGCTCGTGGTTTTTATCAGCAGCTCTCATTAAGAGGTGAAGTATACCCTGGTTCCGCTGAAGCCGGAATTCAGTGTTTCTCAGCTGGCGGACTGACAATCTGGACATATACCAAGGATAATCAACTTATAGCAACTGCAGTTGAAGGTTCTGGCGATGAAGCATTTAAGGATTTTCCTGAAGGATGGCAGTATGACTTTGGTTTGACAAGATATGAAAAATTCTCTGAATGGCAGGAAGCAGGATACATCGATCCAGACTCACTTAGCTGCACAGATTACGAAACTCCATTCTCTAATGGATTGTCAGCATCTATTGTTGGAACTCTTGACGATTATGTGCGTATCATGAGTTATGAAGATACTCTTGGAGAAGATTCAATCGGTTATTTCGTATATTATGATTCAATCAGAAATATGGAAGAATGCGCCATTGCAGTTAACTATGAAGGAAATAATGGTCTCTGCGTACCAGCAAGTTCAGACAAGATTGAATATACAATGAAGTTCCTTGACTGGCTCTTTGGTTCTCAGGAAGCTCATGACCTCTTCCAGCTTGGAATCGAAGGAAAAGACTTCGTATATGGTGAAGAGGAAGGAACCTATGAGACTCTTACAAATTACAGTAGTGACTTTGGTGGCTATGGTTGGACATGGAATCCTAACTATGCTCTGATTTCCACAGCATATGATGGTGACGCTCTTTCTTATAGACAATATGAATACGAAGATAGTACATTTTCTGCTCTTCCTATCCTGGGATTCCACTTCGATACCACAGACGTTGACCTCTCTACATCTGTTGCTCAGTGTAAAGCTGTGACAGATCTAGTTTCTACAGTTAAACTTCATGGAATCAAGACAGATGGAAATGGAGTAACATACGATACAATTACAGAAATGATAAATGCAAATACGGCTCAGGCGTTAGAAAACGGCGGACAGGATATAGTTGATGCATTAGAAGAACAGTTAACAGCTTTTCTGGCAAGTAAGTAATAACTAACTATGATCAAGAACGGCGTACCTTAGCGGTACGCCGTTCTTGTATTTTGTTGCTTTTTAATATAATTTCTCTTATTATATCCTCAATATATGCGGGAGGAGTTTTTAATGAAAAAACTCAATGTCACAAAAAAATTCAAAAATGAATATTGGGTCAGCTCTACATATAAAAAGCTCTTATGTTCATTATTAATAATAGCAATAATCGCATTTGTACTATTCACTGCAGAAATAGTCAATATGACTCAAAGAAGCTACAAAGAAACACTGACTAAGATGCAAGATCAGCTCTTATCACGCTCTTATGAAACTAACCAGATAGTGCTAAAAGACATAGTAAGCAACTGTTATAGCCTACTAGATAGTCCTGAACTATCTGTTATCTTGTATGGCAAAGATTATGATACACAGACAGCACTTAATGCACAAAAATACTTCAATTCTATCCTGCAATCAAGTTCGCTTGTTACTTCAGTATATTTTATCAACTTCCGCACTGATACCATAATAGATCAAACCAGCCGTTCATCTATCTCAATGCATCAGGATCAGGAAATTATATCTTTTATTAAAAATCTGACGCCAAGCAACTCACCTGTTTTTTGTTACCCAAGATATATCAATCTTCATTACGCAGTAACCGATTTCGAAAATAAACCTATTTTATCTACCATATTTTATCAGAATAAATATGGTGCCCTTGTAGTAAACATAGATTACGAAACCTATGCCAATTTCATGTCAGTAGAAGGAAATGAATATGTATCCCTTTACCTTACTGACAGTACCGGACATATGATATACGCCACTAATGATAACCTATTTGCTAATGACATCTCTGAAGAAGAATGGTACAAACTCATTGATAATTCTGATAAAAACCGTGGTACCTTGACTTACAAAGATAATGATTCTAATTATTCAATAAAGTATATCAAAAATGAAGGTTTTGGAATTACCTACGTTTGCGCGCTAAAGAAATCTTTTATCTATATCGGAAATGAACAGCTGACACAATGGATTATACCTATCATTGCTTTTCTATTGATAACACTGACTGTAAGCTTTATTTTGAGTTGGATAATATACTCTCCCATGCGTAAGCTTCGTAAATTTATTCTGTCAAAAAGCCATTCTTCAAACAGTTCAGATATAACTTCAATAAATGATTTCAGCTACATTACTGAAGCATTTGAAGATATTGACTCAATAAATAAAAAGTTAGAGCAAGAAAGTCGACTACTAAAAAACAAAAAATCTGACAACCTATTGTCGCAGCTCCTTCTCCAACCAGACGATACACTAAGACACTATACCCAGGAGTTAGATCATATAGATGCAAGCTTTGAAGCACAAAATTACAGGATAATTTTATGTATGCCTGATCCTAAAGTCCAAAATGATTCAAAAATTCCAAATGACAGTCTTCTTCGATATGCAATAGAAAATGTGACAGGAGAACTATTATCCGAATCATGTTCTCATATACATACTTTAAATGTATCATCTGAAAGTGCAACATTTCTGTGTAATCTTGAGAGTGCAGATACAAAAGCAATTACAGATGCCATAAAGAAGTCTCAAGAATTTATTGAACTTCACTATAATTACTCCTTTACAGTTGGCATAAGTGAAAACACCACAGAGTTATCAGACCTGCATATATGTTATCAGCAAGCTCAGCAGGCTGCCCTTCAACGTTTCTTTACAGGAAACGGAACAATTCACTATGCAGATGATGTAACACATCAATCTGCAAATCATGCCTTTAACTATGAGCTAACCGAGAGAATCATCTCTTCCATACGCTCATTTAACAGCGCTGAAATATGCTCTGGAGTACAAGAATTTATAACTGACATATCCTCTGAGCCAATAGGCCAGATCATATGCAATATTTTGCTACTGACATCAAAATTAGAAGAAATTGAAAAGCAAAACTACATAGATATACCTACAGGATGGGACTACGCATTTCTAAATACCCTGACCCTTCCTATAATTGAAAATAATCTGATAGAAAGATGTCATAACGATTCAAAGCAAATCTATGCTGTGAAAAGCGCTAATTCAAGAAATAATGCGCTTATGAAACAGGTACTTGAAATGGTTGAAGAACAAATAGAAAATCCAAATTTATCGGTAGCATATCTGGCAGATCAGGTACATTTATCAGTAAACTACCTGAGAAATCTTTTTAAAGAAGCAACTGGAGAATCACTTTCTTCATACATTACAGAAAAGAAACTGGCAAGAATATGTGATTTGTTGGAAAACACAGACTTATCCTTAAATGATATCAGCGACAGGTTGGGATTTACTACCAAAAATTATTTCTTTACATTTTTTAAAAAGCACAAGAAAATGACTCCAGGCGAATATAGGATACAGGTCAAAAATGTTGCAATATAAAGTTCTAAACAATAACTATTGATGATCAAGAACAAAGAATGTCGCTTGCGACATTCTCGCGCCGAGCGCGGTTGCATTTATGCAACATTTACCTATCGCGCGAGTGCACATCCTTAGCGGAGCGTTTTTTATATCATAGGAAAGCAATTTCCTATGATATAAAAAAATCCCACACCACTTCCGTGTGTTCATGGAAGTAATGTGGGATTTTATCATATCAACCTTTTACTGATCCTACTGTCAATCCTTGTACAAAATACTTTTGAAGGAATGGATATAATAAGATGATCGGCCCTGTTGATACCACTATCGTAGCCATCCTATATGCGTATGTAGGCAATGATAATGCACTAAGTCCAACGGCCTCTGCAGGCTGGTTTGCAGCATAATTAACCTGTCTAAGGATACGCTGAATGAGATATTGAAGTGTATATAGATCACTATGACTTGAATCTACATACAAAAGACATCTATACCATTCATTCCAGTAGCTGAGTGCATAAAATAGTCCAATTGTCGCAAGACCTGGTAATGATATAGGTAGTATGATTTTAAATAATATTACTATATCATTTGCTCCATCTATCTTGGCTGATTCTGCCAAAGACTCCGGAAGTCCTGAGAAAAAGTTTCTCATAAGCAGAATATTCCATGCATTACATACAGAAGGTAATAAAAGAACTGCCAGAGTATTTTCCAGATGCAGTGTTTTTGTGATCAACAAATAGCTGGCTACCAATCCTCCATTAAACAGCATTGTAAAATAAATAAAAAGTGCAACTGCAGATCTGCTCTTAAAATTCTGTACACTCATAGCATATGCTACTGCTGTTGTAACTAACATTGATAATAGAGTTCCTCCAATAGTAGTTCCTATAGTAACTTTGTATGCCTGTGGAATATCAGCGCTGACCATTACCAGTTTATAGGCATCAAGCGAAAATTTTTTGGGCCAAAGATTATATCCGTACATGGTCAATGTCTGCTCATCTGTAAACGATGAGGATAGCACCAATACAAACGGGAATAAACAAAGTAATGCAAAAACAACTATAAAAACATAGAAAAATATATTGATTATCCTATCGCCAGAAGTCATCTTGATATGTGACTTGGCATTATATGTATAAGCCTGTTCCTTAACTTTTTTTGCCATAATTTCCTCTTTCTATAATCAATTAAAATAGTGCCGAATCAGGATCAATCTTATTTATAAAAGCATTGGTGATCATAACTATAATAAAGCCCATAATAGATTGATACAGGCTGACTGCTGCCGATTGTCCGATATTGGTTGATTCTACAAGCATCCTATACACATAGGTATCAATAACATCTGTAGTCCTGTAAAGCATAGAGTTAGTACCTACGAGGTTGTAGATCATTCCAAAATCACCATTAAAGATTTTACCGATACTCATGATCAGCAACATTATTGCTGTTGACTTTAAAAGGGGTAACGTAAGATATCTTATACATTGTCCCCTTGTAGCACCATCTACACGCGCTGCTTCATACATTTCCTGATCAAGACCTGCTATCGTAGCAAGATACACAATTGAGCCATAACCCGCACCCTGCCAGACTCTCAAAAATACAAGTAATACCGGCCAAACACTTGCATCCTGGTAAAAATTTATTTTTTCAAGCCCGATCATAGTCAAAAAGTTATTTATAAATCCATTCTGTGTTTTTAATAAAGCTTCACACAAAAGGGCTATAATGGTCCAGGAAATAAAGTGTGGTAATATTACAATTGACTGTGATACCTTCTTAAATAAGCGACCATTTACTTCTGATAACGCAATTGCTATTAGAATAGAGAAAAACATTGAAGCTACAATAAAAAGAGCATTTAAAAAGATTGTATTGAATGTTACTCTATAGAATGCATCAGATCCAAAGAATGCTTGAAAATTCTTTAATCCTACCCATTCACTTCCCCATAAACCTTTACTGGCTGAATACTTTTTAAAGGCTGCCAAAAGATATACCAGAGGACTATATGAAAAAACGCAAAACCATACTATAGCAGGAAGACACAAAATACATAAGTATGGGTTATGTTTAATATCATATTTTAATCCCCCGATAAATCCATAACCTTTTTTCTTTTTGTCTTTTTTTTCTGATGACATTTTTACCTCCACATCATTTTATTGCTGATATCATATTCCACAGCTCTTTTCGTGTATATAATGGCACTTTAATAACGCAAAAGTAATCAAATAGTTACCTGACTTTAAAATATGTAATTTTTATAGCTCCATTACCACTTTGATACTTACATTTTTGCTATGAATTAAAAAAGAAAACTTCCCAGCTAAAGTTACCTGGGAAGTCAGTTAATACTATAAACGACAATAATCTATTTTGGGATTACCCTCCTCAACACCGGTAAGAGTTATCCGCTCTCTTGTTCCATCCTGAAGAGTCACCTCAACTTCATCAGGAGATAATGATATCGCACTCTTTACCATCCTCTTATTTTCATATGGCTCAATTACTGTTACAAATCGTCCAGTTTTGCCATGTTGTCGTACTGCGTAGGTCTTTCTTCTTTGAAATTCATCTCCTTCAAAAGCATCTACACCTATGCAGGCTTTAATACCACTCAGTTCAATTTCATCAAGGCATATTTTTATTACTGCGTCCTGATCATGATCAATTGGACTACACGGAACTGCATAAGGATATTCCTCTCCAACTACAGTAACCCTTCCATTTTTGTAATCATGACCTATTCCATACCCATTATCAATATTGATCATATCAATATGAGAACTTGCCCAATCATGCCATATATCTTCAGGCTCACTTAACGCACGTCCTACATTAATACACTGTCCGTCCTTAAGATTCAAACATATATTTCCCCAGAATACCCCCTGCGGCGTATCAATAGGATTGCCTATTTCATTATGCATTTTTCCCTGAGATACAATAAGGCTTATCTCTCTGACAGCTTCAACAGACTGATTGATCTCACCACGGCCAAGTATCCAACCATTAAAAGAATCTTTAGCAACCTCCGTTCCATCAACAAGTATCTGATACTCCAATGGAATATTATAGCCGTCATAGTCAGCAGCCCAACCATCATAGATTGCAACTCTTCCTATCATCTGTTCACTTCTGACAGGCCAGGCAGTATATACATCAACATTCAGATCCCCAGGCTCATTATAGTTGGATCTGTCACAGATGAGCCTCTCTCCTGTATCATCCTGTGTAAAAATTGTCTTAAAATGAGCAATACTTCCATTTGTAGCTTCATACCATTGGCAATCTGTTATAAATTGGGCATCAGATAAAATATCATCCCTCATCTGCTCAGTATGTCTGATCTTAGTAATACCACTGCCCTCAAATCCCATAAATCCCTTGATCTGGAGCAAGCTGTCATAATCATGCTCGTCATCACCTTGTACATGATCAAATATCACCAGATAATCATCTCTAAGAGCAAGCACTCGTCGCTGTGTGATTTCCTCAGTATGACCAGTAAGTTCACCATAAACCGGGCTGCCTTCATAGTCAGCAATTGGCAGATAGCACCCGTTCATGTTACTTCTATCTCTAAGAGCCTCTTTAGTAGCTTCCTGCCCATCCTGTTCATAGACCATGCCGCCATATGGAGGATAAGACCACCTTGTACATACTTCTACTCCTGCTGCCTGTATATCCTGTGTCTGCTCAAACAATATACACTTTGAATCTGCGGGATTTTGCATCTTGTCATCTACTACTACCATATTCTTGGTCAAAGAGCATTGTACATAAAACTTATACATAAAATGAGCATAGCCCCACCAGCAGTTTTCAGGATTGTACATACTCCTGCCATATCTCATAAGTGAAACAAGACTTGTCTGATCAAAATGTCCATGCGCATTTCCGTGAGATCCATATCGAAGAACTGCCTGAATCTGCTCCAAAGATGATCTTCCGGCTTTTTTGCTTCTAACCATTGCAATTCCTATATTGTCCGATTTGGCATTATCCAATGAAAAAGTCTCTTTGCAGGAAGGTATATCAGGATCTCCAAATATACAGTCAGGATCATTTTGTGCAATTACCGAAAGATAGGCAGAATCATGATAATACTTATATGCCAATTCATAGGATGGACCAAAATGCTGCCCTCCAAGCCTCTTTTCATCTGAATCGGCAATACCAAACATTACTCCTCTCTCATCAAGAAACTTTAATGGAGCATCAAATAAATCTTTTATTCCAATATTGATTTTGGAATTGCCTCCCCATTTCTGGTTATACATTCCAAATTTGACTGGCAATTCTTGTAAGTTATATGTTGAATCTACCTCTTTGCTATAGGATAAGGTAAACCTGGTGTTCACAAGATCATATCCAAAGGGCAGTAATGCATGAGCACAATGGAGCATGATGGATGAAACCCAGGTGTTATACCCAACTGAACATTCATGCCACCAGCCATCTCCAAAGGTTCCTTTTTTGAACTGTTCTATAATACCTCCCTGTCCAAACATAAATCTCTCTGTCTGATCAATATCCTGCATAACGAGTGCAGAAAATAAAGCGCCCTGCAGTTCTGACAGATACCAGTTTGAAATATGACCATCTCTTACATGGTCATCCAATTGATCGAGATATAACCGAAGACACTTTTCCATTCGTTTTTTATCTTCATCTGTAAGAAAATCCACACCGCATAGGTCTTTTGCACCACATAAAATGTCATAAGCACTTGCTATATGTGTGAAAAAATGTCCCTCCTGAACATAAGATTGACTACAACCACGTAATCGCTTAGGATAACCCTTTTGCGGATCACTAAAATATCTAAAAAATTTATGTAACTTCTCTCCGTATCTGTTATCTCCAGTGATTGCCAACATATACGCACAAGGCATAAAACTAAGTTCTTCCCTGGTCTCATAACAATAATCCCTATTTTCAATTACATCCATAACTTCCCAAGCATCAGCTTTTTCCATATATTGGTTGAATACCTTTTTGAATGCAGCAGACTCTTCTATATTTTTTCTTACTTTTTTCCATCCAACTACATCATGATAAAGATATGGGTGAGGAATACTTCTAAAAGTCTTTAACTCAAATCTGTTTTCATAGATATGCGATGTTCCCTGCGCAGTTACAACAAAAGTGGATATCTCATGACCACCAGGGGGCACTTGTTCATTAACACATACTTTTATTTCAAATCTTATCTTTTCATCAGGCTCTGTCTTAACGTAATCTTCATTATCAGCGCTGTCATGTACAATTGAAACTATGGCTTTATATGCTTCCCATCCTTGAAATAACTGACGACAGGTTACTAACAGTTCTTCATCTGTACAGTTATAGATTTCACCTTTATATGTTAGAATATCTCCAGGCTTTCCCGATAGTCCTCTTACATCCATACAAGTGTATATCCCAATGCGTCTTTTTATCTTAAAAGATAAAACTTCTATATCCATGTCTGTGCTTTCCACAGCAATAGCTCTCGTGAAACTAAAATAATTGGCTTTAGCTGTCTCCACATCAAACTGTGATAACTTTACTTCAAACCTGACTCTTCCACAATTATTTAATCCATAGACAGTTACTTTTCTTGGCATTTTATCCGCAGTGTAAATGATAATTGAAAGAGGAATAACCTTATTACTACTATCACACCGAATTTCTATAGAAATATTCTCATAATCAGTAAGATCTACTGTATTATCATTAGCCCTAAGAAAGCCAACATTATAGAATCCTTTTTCAGTATTAGCAGGAACTATAAAAAGTGTCTTCCTCTCTTCTTTTTCTATGACCCAATCATTTAATACATTAATTCTTGCTTCCTTCATATCATTCTCCAAATCTGTACGAATCTTTTGGTATTTCTTCTATCCTGCTTTCTCTATAACTCCTACATGATGTAATATCAACATCAGCTATGACTATCTCCTCTTGAAGCCTGCTGCCTTCAGCAGCAATACTTCCATCCGGTGCTATCACCTGACTTGGAGATCTTAAGCCTTCAATGTTCCCTCTATATGGAACCGACATAGCCGATGCAAAATATATACCGTTCTCATATGCCCTGGCAGGTCCATATATCCACTCCCAGCCCCAGGTTGGAGTTACAATGAGATCAACGTGCTGTTTGGCTAATGCCCTTGAAAGCTCCGGGAACTGCATATCATAACATATAAGTGTTCCGATTCTTCCATATTCTGTGTCAATATATTTAATCTTTTTTCCAGGCTTGTATAATAGTTTCTCATCACCTGCCAGTTGGATCTTATCATATAGAAAAGCTGGTCTTCCATCCGGCCTATAAGCAATTACTGAGTTATACCATTCCTGCCTCTTATTTATGATTCCTGCAAATATATAACAACCATATAGGCAGGATATAGTTTCCAATTCTTCAAAAAGGTATTCTTTTTCATCTGATATATCTTCCAGGTTTTTTTCATCATATGGAAGTCTTGGTATCATATCCTCATACTGCGTTTTATCGCTACATTCCGGACGGCAAAAATTTATTGCTTCAGTTGTTACTATTACGTTACAGCCCCTTTGGGCAGCTTCTTTCACGAGCTCAATATTTCTTTTTATATAATCTGAAACCAACTTTCTTTTTTTAGGAATATCAATCTTGTCAATTTTTTCAAAATCATATATTTTGTTTTGCTTTACCTGAATAAGACCAATCCTGACTTTATTCTCCATATAGTACCTCTTCTACTATCATTTGATAATTTCTTACGAAATATTTGACTAGTACTCATTTCTGTATGAAGTCAAAAGAATCTTTTTTGCTGAACACAAGCATTGAATTGTATGGCACTTTCATATGAATTTTCTTTGCCCCTTGATATTTTTCATTGGTAAAAATATTTGTCCACTGGCCTTCCGGAAGGTATACTTCCTTACTGGTACCCTCTTCATATGTAAGTGGGCATACCAGAATATCATCACCAAACATGTACTCATCATCAATAGATACAACATTCATATCATCAGGATAATCCATTACCAGAGCTCGTATTGGTGGCTTACCGTTTTTCTCATATTCTTTAAAACTATCTTCCAAATATGGGATCATACTGACTCGCAGTTCAAGAAGCTTTCTACACTCATCTGTATAATAATCCGCATCATCCATTTGAACGTTGTCAAGGTTTTTGACTATATCGGTCTGTTTCCACGGCGCATTAGGTATTCTCCATGCATTTATCAGTGCCTGATGAGAAAAAATAACTGTCTGGAGACGTCTTAAGAGATCATCTCCATTTTGACAGTCTCTAACCTCAGGGCACCACAGTAATCCTGAAAAACCAGAATTTACAAGAGCAGTTATAAACTGTTTATGATTATACAGATCAGAGTACAAAACAAAAGGAAGTGGTGCAGCAAAAGCTCCGGATGATCTAACTTCCGAATATGTTGCCTTACCTCTTTCTTCGAAAGCTTCCTTGATCAGATTTTGATATAATACTCCAATTGCCTGATGCATCTGCTCTCCATCCATACCTGATGGAAATTGACTGCAATCAGGGAATGACCAGTTGGATGGATTGTAATCAGAATTATCACATTCATCCAGCTTAAACCCTGATATTCCTTCATCTATAAAAGTCTTTTGATGATACTGTTTAAAAACATCTGCTGCTTTATCAGTTGCAAAGTCCGGAACAAGACCATTCCATACTTCATAATCCCCTGCGCATTCTTCTATTTCCTTGTAAAAAGGCGCCTGCGGATGTACAAACAGATGCTCCCAGAGGTTTAATTTATATCCCATATCATCCATACTTTTAATAAACTTCTCAGCGCTTGGGAAAAGATATGACCATTTATATGTACAGGAGTAACTGTGAGAATGCCATCCCGGCTCAATTCCTATTACTTTAATTGGCATATTTTCATGGATAAACTGCTTTGCAATTAACGTTGCACTCATTTGATTGCTACCGCCATATATCCTGTACCAAGGTTCCAGTCCCCAACGTGGAGGAACTATGCCACCGCCAGATAACAGGTTATAACGCTGGACACATTCCATTATATTTCCCTCAAAAAAGAATACGGTAACCCCTTCAGTATTTGGTATATCTATTATTATTTTTCTCTCTTCTTTAGCCCTTTTTAGAGCATAAAGAGCTGACTCTGAAAATTCTTCATGAGGCATATTTTCTTGAGTCATGTTCCTTGAAGCCCCTTTAGCCGTTGATGTCCCCATGAGAAAAGTTGTATATCTATATGTATCCACAAATATTCCATATCCTGCTGAAGATACATAAAATGGAACAGGAGCATGGCTTTCTCCTGTATCAGCCACCGGATCAGAATTTACCTTTAAGAATCTTCGCTTGCCAGCATGATTTATACCAAAAAACTGAAGACCAAAACCATAAATATCTTCTGTAGGCATCATTGGCAACGTGAGGGTAATGCCACGCACTGTCTTATTGAATGTTATCTTTTTTACTGTCTTTTCTACTATGCCTTCTTTTGAATCACTAAGTTCATTAACTGCATCTAACTTAGCAGCTACCTTTTTATATTTAGTAGGAACGTGTACTTCAGGTTCTCCATAGACCTCTTTCCATATTCCTTTTGCAATATTTTCCATAGGGCGAAATACTCCTTTACCATATCTTAAAATCGCTGCCTGCAAGCTTGTACAGGGCTTCAATATAATAATAATCAGCATAAACCATCGTAAAATGGTGTTTAGGGGCACGGAACGCAGCTGAGCAATTTTGAACAATTGCTTCGCACTTCTCTGTATAATCTGCTCTATTATCTGCAATCTGTTTTAATATTCCTACAGCCGTCTTAAGGTAATTCTTACTTTTAGAGATGTCACTGACCTCATCTGCAAGGTCTATGAGTCCTCCGGCTATAACACATGCACCACAGGAATCTTCAAGTTTACATTCAGCAGGTTGGTCAAAATCTATCGGAATGATATAATCTCTACCAATCCTCGATATGCAATAATCTGCTACTTTCTCAGCAACCTGCAGGTAATTATCGTCTTTGGTATGCCTATATGCAGAAGTAAAGCCATACAAAGCCCACCCTTGTCCTCTTGTCCAGGATGAACCATGGGCAAAGCCTTGTCCTGCGTAGCTTTTTAGCCTCGTGCCTGTTACAGGATCGAACTCAACTATATGACATACAGAACCATTCTCTCTTATAAAAGCCTTAGATACTGTATCTGCATGAGCGGTCGCAATATGTCTATACCTTGGATCTTTTGTCTCTTCACTTGCCCAAAAAAGAAGAGAAATATTAAACATGCAGTCAATGATCGCCCAACCTCTTGTATCAGCATCTTCAAGATCATTCCATGCACGTATATAGGCACCTTTTGCATTAAATCTTCCGGCAAGCAGATTAGCAGCATGTATGGCTATTCTCCTTGACTCGCTATTACCTGTAAGTCTGTAATCAGCCACAGCACTGGGAACAAACATAAATCCCACATCATGATGCAGCCCATAAAACATCTCAAAGGCAGGTCTCATCATGTCCTCCTGAATCATCGCATATTCCTTGTACCTGCTCTCCTTGGTGTCATTATATAAAAGCCATAATATTCCTGCCCAAAATCCATTGGTCCACCAGTTTATTCCATCATCTATCCTATATTCCTTATTGTTATCAGCTTTATTGTCATATACTCCTTTTTCATCCGTAGTATATGGAATTTTATTTTTATTATTTTCAGCAACCCATTTAATCTTATTTTTAACTTTATCAAGCTCTGTAGCTGCCCATTCACTATATTCTCCTGCTAAACTCATAGTTCCTTCACCTCAAAATAATCAAAATCTACGTATCTGCCGTCACCTGTCAGATCCTGAACACATATTCCTACGTATAATTTAAATAAACTGGCAGAGATTTAATATACAATCATCTGCCAGTTTACTTACTTTTTATGCTATTAGACTTATAACTTAGGCTATCTTAACTTGTTTGATCACGGCAAAAGTGCACCTGTTTCCTCATCAAAATGGTACGTTACAAACCACAGAGTTATATCACCTTTTTGAACAACACCGTTTTTGGCATAATACTTATTACCATTTTCTGTAAACCACCCCTTCGTGGCTGCGCCGTTGGCATTGAAGTGATATAGTATATTCTCTCCCTCTACCTCGACATCCACAAAGCCTGTCACCATCCTGCAAGTATCAGTATCATAGAAATATTTACTAGCCCACCTGCTTACAAGGCCCTTGGCAAGTGTCCTATCACTGTACGCATAATATGATTTACCATCTACTTTAAACACTCCCTTAAGAGCCACTCCGGATTCTCCAAAGTAATACGTATTGCCATCAATAGTGACAAAGCGATCAGTTATTAAAGTCTCCATATCTGTATCATAGCAATACAACTGCGCCCATCTGCTAAAAAGATTTTCAGAGGTAATCTTGTCTTCTTCATCAGAATCTTCATCAAAACTAATAGTTCCAGGCTTTGATACAACACTATCACCATCTACTTGTACTTCAACTATTCTGGTAACAGTATAATCTTCCAAATCATAGACAAGCAGTACATTGTATTCTCCAGCTACACTTGGAGTAAAGCTAAATACTCCATCATAAAGATTTGATTCAATAAGCTTTTCTCCATAGAATACATAGGCAGATATATCAACATTGTTGTCTCCACCTGCTAACAATTCAAATGCTACTTCATCTCCTGTGTTCACCTTCTGATTAGCTATATAAGCAATATCATAATCATGAGCCTCTCCCACTTTTACAACTTCAGTCTTGGAAGCAGGTGAATCATAGTATTTACTGTAAGCAAGTGCCTTTATTTCATATTCACCAGATTTTTCAGCACTGAAATTGTAAACTTCTGAATAATCTAAAGCTGTGTAATCTAATGTATTGGCACCAATAAGAACTCCGGTATCATAATTTACCGCCTCAAAATCCATTGTTTTAACTGAGTCAGCATCAATTGCATCATCAATTATTCCTGATGAGATAGATATGTCGGATACTTCAATTACGTTAGCTGCTCCATTTCCATTACCGATACCCGATGTAAGAGCTACTCCAACATAAACTCTGTCACTCATAAAGAAATCATCTGACAATGTATCATAATCCACTGTAGATTTAGATAATGTATTATAGCTTTGTCCGCCATCAAGGGAATACTTATAAGATATTTCTTCGCCTGTTCTTGTAAGTGCAATTGTTATTCCACTTATATTAGTTGAGTTCAGTCCATTTTTGTCTTTTGACCATCCATATTGGCTTACCGTAGTATTCATATGGCAATCGTGATAACATAATCCAATATTACTGTTTGAGAGCCAATATTTTAATTCAATGAAGTTAGCATTTTCAAGATCCAATGAATCTGTGATCAAAACAGAATAGTAATCATGGTCAGATTTTTTGTACAACACACTATCAAGAGTAGATGTAATTGTAAAATCATCCGTCACTTCCTGAAACGCATATAATTTACTCAGATTGTCCTTATCCTTGGTGTGACCTGAGAAAGTTATGGATGCACCATCATCTCCAATCGTGATATCGCCAGTCGTCTCGCTTCCGGTCAGTGTAGTTTTCCACAGATTCAACTCTGAAGTTCCTGAAGAATTGACAAAATATGGAGTATCAACTTCAACATAGTTAAAATAAATAACATCTTCGTCACCTTCAGCTATGATTGTCTGACTATTCTCCTGATCCTCTGCAAGTTGGTAACCCGCAAAAACAGGTGCACTGATAGTTACCTTATCACCAACTGAAACAATATAATTATCAAATCCAAGAACAGAACTTCCACAAAGATATGTTGCAGTTATTGTTGTTGGCTCCTCATAATCTTCGATATACAATACAACAACAGATTTCTCAGGAACTTCAACTGTGATATCTTCTCCATCTTCACTCACATATTCTGTACCACTAACAAGATCCACTGCTTTCTTAATACCTGTAGTATCCAGACTATAGCTGCTACCAGTTTGACCAATTGTATCATCTGTCTGAGACTGGTTCATTCCAACTACATAATTGCCATATTTTACTTGAGAAAAACCATTAAATTTTTTATGAGTATATGAATTTCCGCTAGGTGATGTATCAATATATGAATACACCCCGCCTTCGCTTTCTGATACAACATTTGCAATTCTATCAACCTGACCTTGAACTGAATTTCCAGTTGTAAAATGTATCCTGGTTATATCGTTATAAGCCCACTTTGACCTGCGATAGTTCATGGTAAAGTAAGCCCTATCGACAGTTCCATCATCATTGGTATGTTTCATAACAACAACCTGGCCGTCAAAATCATACCAAACAACATCGTTCGTATTATCATCTTCCAGTGGCAGATAGAAATCATTATTTCCTATTGTATCCCTTACCTGTGCATAGTACTTTAAACTCTCCTGCTCAGTTGTGAGTCTGTCATACACATGCACTGTAGAGACATCGGACATTATAGTGCTTGTTGAAGCCCTGTCATCTTCATAGTACTTTTGAATGATTCTAAGAGCAGAATCATTATTTAATACAGTTGCAACATATCCACCAAGATTATAAAAAAGTTTCTGTGTATAACCATTATTTCTTGAGGATGCAACAGTCTCAGATACAAGAATATTATTACCTGTAGCAACATCTGTTGAATCATATACAAAATAGCTCGCAGCTGTAAAAACCTTAGATGCCATGTTATTGAAAAGAGAAGTAACTTCTTCATCCTCAAAATATTGGGCAATTTCTGCATAACGAGCAATCTGCTTTAAAATCAGTGCTCCATAATCACCTGCCCATCCACCTGCTGATGTGCCCATTTCAAGACCAAGACCATTTTCAGAAAACCACTTTTCACCATCCACCATCTCACCAAATTTATATTCAATCTGTTCGATGTATGATGAAGGATCTTTTGATACATATATGGTATTTAATCTCTGTCCTTCTTCTGCTGTATCATACAACATTCTCACTGCTTCATTGGTAAAATATGCAAATCCAAAATCCTGATTAGTTGTACCTGCCCTCGATGAAGGATCATAGAAATCTTTTCCGTTTGGAGAATATAGCCATTCTCTTAGAGCACCAAACATATCAATATAAAATTCTCTTCTTGTCCTGTTATTTCTTCCTGTAAGATCTCCATCGATTTTTTCATCAAGTTTTGCTTCAAATAATGCTTTTAACTCAGAATTATCACCATCTTCAATATATGAATATAGTTCAATAAAAGATTGAACAAGGTAATCTGTTCCTAGTTTGGATAACGCTGAATAATAACTTGTGGTCTTTCTGGTACCAGCACCATCATAATCATAACCAAACCATGTATATGCATCTTCACCTTCTATAGGAATACACCATCCACCTGAAGCTTCCTGCGCTCTGACATAAAAATCATATGTTGCAAATATTCTATTTAGAAAATCAGTATTTTCATAGTATTTCTCTCCTGAATATTCACTGACAAAAGCATTGACGTAAAGTGCTGTAGTACCCATAACTTCAAAATTCTGATAATCAACAGCATATTGAGCTGCTATCTTAGCCCATTGTGCTTTTGTATAATTCTGATATGTATCAGATGAATATTGGGAAATAGAATGTTGTGATATTACTGCACCTTCAAGATAAGCATTATTATCATTTTTAATGCTATTTTCCCACTGATCACCATAAAACTGCCATGACATAACTTTTTCCATTGCTTCATTCATCTGAGCTGCAATTTCAACATAACTTTGGTCAGTTGAAGCTGTATCAGCAATAGGACTATTAGATTCAGGTGCTTCATGGTTATAATCATAGTTATCTGCCGGCTCATAATAACTATCCGTGTGTGTAGAAGCTTCATATATCCACTTGCTATCTTCTGTCTGCGTCTTCCATGTACCAGTTCCATACGGATCACTCTTACCTGTCGCTGCTATGCAGAGAGTAACCGTACCATCGGAGGTAACCATCTCACTTGGAATAATGTAAGTATCATAATAATAGCGGCCACCAAATGCTACACCATCTGAACCATAATCATAATTACTATCAAGTTCTTCCCAGGCAGAACCCATAGCAGGACTTATATATGTTGTATCTCCTCCCGCTCCAAGCAATAGCAGATTTCCATCTACATCCTGTGAACCATTAAGTCGTACGGTCAGATAGTTCTGCTTAGTAGTACTGGCTTTTAAAGTAAACTGTACCATAGATCTGGCACTACCAGATGGAGCTGTCAGATATCTGTATGTCAGACCATCTCCCAAACCATCTGCATCACTTCCATCATCAATACCACTTACACTATTGCTTGAATAGTTAAGTGTATCAATAAACGAATGCTCATATTCTGACTCAGAATCTCCGAAAAAGATTGTATCTAACGCATTACCACTTTTCTCATTGCTTACAGCTGTATCAGTCTCTGCTTCTACTGCAAAAGATACGAAAGGAAACTTAGCTGAAGCAAATACCATTGTTGCTGTTAGTATTCCAGCAATAACTCTTTTCATATTCATACCTTTCCCCTTTACCTAACAGTTACATTGATCAAATAATTGCCATATTCTGTAGTTTCGTGATCTTCGTATACTATAGATATGTATACTCTTGCAGTACCTGATGATATAGCTGTTATTACTCCGCTATCATCAACTTTTGCTGTAGATTCATCATCTGAAACAAGAGTTATACTTACATTCTCTTCAGATGGTAAAAAATAACTTATGATCTGACTTTCACCGCCTTCAAGAGAAACTGACTTTGTATCTACTACTACGCTATCCCAATCATATATTTCATGCCAACCAGTTAGTGTCTCATCAGAATCTTCTACATCCACTCTGACTCCGTAAATGCTGAGTTCACTAAACTGGTCCCATGTATGTACCCAACTGTTCAGAAATGATGCATTCGCACCAATCATTAGATACCTGCAAGATTTATCCTCAAGCTGTACCTGAATTGAATCATCTGTTACATAATTTAGACTTTCCTGATCATCACCTGTTGTTGACCATAAAACCTTCCAGTCCGATTCATCATAGGAAAAATCCTCTTCATTTAAGGCATAAATAGACCACCCAGCTGTTGTATACGCATTGGTATAACCCAAACGATTGTAGCCCTCTTTCAGTGTAATATTTATTCCGCTGATATTAATTTCTTCTTTTAGATCAATAATTAGATAAACATCGCTTGAAACAGCCGAACCATTGAGATATGGACCAGCACTTGTATCACCATCGAAAAGTCCGGTTATATCAACACTGTACTTTTCAACTTTCGTGGAGTTCCAACCATAATAATAGAAATCAACATCTTCATCTGTTAATTCAAGTATTGTATCTGAAACAACACTAATGTCAGACTCGTTCTCTTGTTCTTCTATTGTATCCATAGAAGAAGCCGAATCAGAACTATCAGTTTCTGATGAACCTGCAATTGCAGACGAATTTTCGATTGAACTGCTGTCACCAGACTCCTGTACCTCAGTACCTAAAGCAGTTTCTTGAACTGAAGCATCTGACTCTGAAGATATTGCCTGAGACGAAAAATCTGTCTCTTGTGATGCTGATTGAGCTGCATTATCTGATTCTGTCTGCTCTGATGATGACTGTTCTGAATCACCTGAAAGTAACGAAAAATCATCTGATGCAGCTCTTGAAGTAAAGCCAGCTATACTTACTGTGGCTGTCAGCACCGCAATAGTAGAAAAAGCTATAACTTTTTCTACTGCCTTTTTGCTCTTAACCCGTATCATACATTTCCTCCATAGAAGTGCAGAACTATTAAAAATGGCCTGTTTAAAATAGGTCTACACTAAATCAATTAACTTTTGTAATGTGATCACGAGGCTAAAGTATCATATGATTAAGAGCAAAAATAGTTTGAATAATAACAAAATATTCGGATAATAACAAATAATACTTACTAAAAATGTATCAGTGAATAACTACCTTTTCCTGATAATCAAGAAGCGGTTTTTCGGTTGAATCAAATTTTAATGGAAGAACGACATATCTCGAATCATCATAGTCTTTACCATTCCATCTATCTGAAAAATAATAGATATTTCCAGTATCTTTCACAGTCAGGATAAAGGCTGGCTGCGTTCTATATGTAGTCTCATCTCCAATTTTGGTCAAGATAGACCATGAACCATCCATTTTATCTGCAACTGCATACTTACACTGATTAGGTGCCCATCCTGTGCAATATGAGCTGAACATGTAATAAATACCATTCCTTTTGACTACAGCGGGAGCTTCTCTGTACTCTCCCTGCCACAACCTGTTTACAAGCTTGTCTACATTTAAATAGTCATCAGTAAGAGTGTACATGTGCAAATCTGCATTATCACGAGATGCAGAAATAAAGTACGCCGTATCATCATCATCTACAAAAAGTGTGCAATCCCTTGACATATAGCCGAATGGATTAAACGCACCAAGATATGTAAACTCCCCATCAGGAGTATCTGAGATAGCTATTCCACATGCCGCCAGGCTATAATCTACACCATTTTCAACATGCATCCACATTACAAATTTACCTATTTTTTTATTATAGCTAACCTTTGGTCTTTCAATATTTACCTTTTTACCATCCTTTGTAATGAGTGAAAGGTCTGTCCTTATCCTGTGCTCCATAGATTTTGTGTCTGTTGTCATTACATCACGTCTAAATTCCCAATTCATCAAGTCTTTTGACGCATATACGCTGACATATCTATTACCTGTTCTGTTTTCTCCATACCAATAATAGGTTCCATTCCAAAAGAGTATTTGTCCACCATGTGCATGGATTGTATTACCTTCTGTATCCTTCCAGATATCACCATTGATCAGATAATCATTCATTGTTTTTGCACTCCTCTATATATATTTTTTTTCGTTCATCAGCTTTAATTGTTTCCAACACTATTGATTTGATCGTAAGCCCATCTACATTTCGTATATCTATATGTGATGCCCTACTCCAGGTAGGATAGTAATTTTCAGCAGATTCTGTTATCAGATCCTTCTTTTTATCGATTACTTCAGGATAAAAGTCTGGAATATCCTTAAGTAGTACCCCACCATAGGTTTTATAGGTAAGATTACTGATATTTACATCTTTTATGGGATTTTCTTTACATGCATCGATCTTGATTCCATTGAAATAAGGCGCTCCCATTATATCATTACCAAAACGCCTGTCCTCATGACACATGGATTCATCATCAACAGCTACAATATTGGTGAAAGATATTTTTTCCAGTATGCCAACATTGGGCATTTCTTTTAGTTCCATGGAACTTCCCAGCCCCTCCGGTTCATATCTGTTATTTAAAATTACAAATATAGGTCTTCTAACATTTTTCATAGAAATATTATTGACCAAAATACTCGAAAAAGCACCTCCCTCAGTACATTCTATCTTAATTCCCTCCCGAAGGATCCTATTCATAGAACAGTTACTGATAACTACATTTCTTATATCACCAATAGATTTAAGTCCTATTCTGATTCCAGCACATATAGAAGTAAAGCTGCAATTTGTAATATGAATTTCCTCGACAGGATACTTTTTATCCGATGCCTGAAGACACAGATTATCATCTGTTCCTTCAATACTGCAACCATTTACATAAACATGATTACATCCATCAAAATCCAGACCATCGCCATTATATTTTTTCTCATTTTTTATCCAAACATTGGTAACCCATATATACTCTGAATCTAAAAATGCACATGTCCAAGCTGCTGCATCAAAAAGTCTTAAAGATTCAATTTTTACTGATCTGCATCTAAGGAAGCGAATAAGCATCGGTCTGTATGTACTTCCACTATTTGGAAATAACTCGGAATTACCTTTAATTATGCCTTCTCCACATATTTTGATATTTTCAACATCCTCTGCATAAATAAAGCATCTGTCAAGCTCTGTTTCATTTCTGTATCGATTGTGATGAACATTACATGAGTAATCTGCAATATCTGGACTTGCAATAAGTGACGATCCTTCACAGATTTCTATGGTAACATTGCTTTTCAAAAACAACGTTCCAGAAACATAATGTCCATCATCAATTATCACCCTTCCACCTGTGCCGGCACAATCGTCAATAGCTTTTTGAATAGTCTTAGTATTAACCGTTCTTCCATCGCCAATAGCACCAAGAGCGCTTAATTTTATGATCATATTCGAATATCTCCGTTTTTGTTTTACTTTATCTTTAAACAAAATAAAACGGTATACTCTATTATGCTTTTTACTTGTATTTTCTGTTAACATCTTGAGAACAAAGAATGTCGCTTGCGACATTCTCGCGCCGAGCGCGGTTGCATTTATGCAACATTTACCTATCGCGCGAGTGCGCATCCTTAGCGGAGCGTTTTTTATATCATAGGAAAGCAATTTCCTATGATATAAAAAACTCCATATCGCAAAGTGGCATGGAGTCTTTTGGCTTTATAATTTAATCCGAAAATCCGATTACTTCAAGTCATACTCTAATCGAACTGTGTTTGTAGCAGTCTTAAATCTTGAGCTTGTATCAAAGGCTCCATCATAAGAATAGCTACTTGTACCTGTGTTTTGAGCGGTGATCTGGAATACACCAAGGCTGGAATTTTTAAGTTTGCCAAGGCTTGCGCCTGAGTTTTTAGCAATGATATCAATTCTATCCTTTGCATTAACAGAAGCCTTATCTATAAGGTCAAGCTTTAACTCATCAAGCGCTGTATAGTAATACTCTGGGTAAGATAATAGCCATCCGGCTCTGAAACAATATAATTGCCGTTAATGTCATAATTATCCTGATATGTCCTGCCAATATCAACAGAATCAAATACTATCTCACTCTCATCTATCCATTACTTGTAAGGTAGTTCTTAACTACGCTGGCATCATTCTTGATCTTAGTGTAAGCATCCTGAGATGTGTATGCTGTTGCTGAAATGATCCTCTCCAGATAACAATATCAGCCTCGAAATCTACGCTGGCGCTTCCTGTTGCTGAGATCACATGTGAACTCTCAGATTTAAAGTGTGATAAGCCAAAAGCTAAAGCAACACAGCTGACCACAATGCTCAAGCCTATAATAAGTGCGCTTACCCATGAATTTTTCTTCTGTTCTATAACGTTCCTCCTTTTGCCGGTGCGTTTGACTTAAAATAATTCATTCCCCGCACAACTTCCGGCTATAAAATAACAATTTTTGTTTCTCCAATGGCTAATAACTATGATACGCAAAAATGACCCATTATCCCCATCTCTGGGATTTGCTCTTTTGCCAGACTCTGATACCAAGGATTTGCCAAAAGAACCTGTAAGCGGAATGTTCGAAATTGATATTCCTTACACTGATATAGATGGAATCCCGGAATATGATTATATGGTAAAAGCGCTCAGATATGGGCTGCTGGATCCTTGTGTAATGCATCTGCATCCTACCGAGGTTATGCCAAGAGCGCAGCTTTTGATGGTGCTGTTCAAGGCTCTTAGGATCAGCGGTAAGAGACCCTATAACGGAAAATTCTGTGATCTATCGCGTTACGAATGGGATTCTTCCTATGTTGAAGCCTGCATAGATGAAAATCTTATAGATGCAGAAACTACACCTGATGATCGTTTCAGACCTGACGATGCGCTGACTATTCAGGAATTTGCCAGCTTTGTTATCCGGGGAATGCAAAAAGATGCAGCTTCAAGAAATCTCTCACTTTCTGAGTGTTTGGATAAAGCTATTTCTCATGGAATAGTTAAAGAAGGCCGCGCAGCGGAAGATTCCATAACCAGAGCGGAGTGCTACAAAGGTCTTGTAATTATGATGGATCTTTTTGGAGCCAAGGATAAGGCCCTCCCGAGTGATGTGGAGATTCATCCGGTGGGATGAGGGGCTTTCGATAGGAGATGTGAGGTAGGCTTGAAACTAATTTTTTTCTTCTACAAGCCTACGTTTTCGGATAGGCCTGTTTTTTTGAGGTAGGCTTGAAACTATTTTTTTCTTCTACAGGCCTACTTTATCGGGTGGCTCCATCTTGGGCGTAGGCTTGTTCAGAGATAACGCTATTTTAGGCCTACTCATTTAGATTGTGTCTAAAATAGTTAGGCCTAGTTACTCTGTAATTGCTATTTAAGCCTAACTGTTTAGACTGTATCTGATACAAATTAGGCTTGTAACCTTATTAATTGTCTTTTAGGCCTAATAAATATATAGAAAATGAACTTATCATTATGAAACGTTAGGCCTGTAGAAAGAAAACGCTTCTGTAGGCCTAATGAATTTATCAATTGTAATAAAAAAATTAGGCCTATTGGCGACATTTTTATCTGCAGGCCTAAATTATCTGGAAGTCTCTATTTTAAATTAGGCCTATTGCCGGCATTTTTATCTGCAGGCCTAACTAATTGAAAAGTCCCATTTTGAATTAGGCCCATAGCAGAGTCAAGGCTGTTTTAGGCCTAACTCACGCCAAAATACAACCAACAATAAATACAATAAATAATCGAACAAAAATCAAGGCCTGTAGAGGCTTTAGCTCTACAGGCCAATCAATAAATCAATATCTTAGTATCTTACATCTAATCTGATTCTCCAACTTAAGAGAACATCAGACTATCATCAAAAAATCTCTTCCTCATTAAAACATATACGCTACTATTCAGGAAAAGCTTCCCTCTCACCTCTGGAACACATATACCACTTTTCTTACAAAGGCGCGCGGCAAAAGCTTCACAGCGATGGTGGCCAAGCGGTTCAATACACCAGGGACTATGATGACCTGACCGGCCATAAGAGCTTTGTAACCGGCCCTGGCAACATCCACAGGCTTAGTAAATCTGAAGATATTGGCAAAGCGCCCTGCAGGCATCTCGGCAGCATCAGAAAAACCTGTGTCGGTAGGTCCCGGACACAAAGCGGTAATAGTAACACCGGTTCCTTTCAGCTCTTCTGACAAGCTCTCTGTAAAAGACAATACAAAAGTCTTGGAAGCATAGTAAACAGACATCATGGGACCTGGTTCAAAAGAAGCTATTGAAGCAACATTCAAAATGCGTCCTCTGCCTCTTTTTATCATGGCTGGTAAAAAAGCATGAGTCATCTCAACAAGACTTCTGTCATTTAAATTAATCATCTGAGTCTGTTTGGAAATATCTGAATCAGCAAACCTTCCATAATCGCCAAAACCTGCATTGTTAATAAGAATCTCAACCATCAGGTTATTAGCTTTTACATATTCACTTACCCTTTTGGCGCTATCTGCTTTTGCCAGGTCCTGAGCAAATACATAGACCTTAATATCATACTTTTTCTCAAGGGATTCCTTAAGCTTTAAAAGCTTATCCTCGCTTCTGGCAATTATTAAAAGGTTCTTGCCTTTAGAAGCAAATATCCTTGAAAACTCAGTTCCAAAACCACTGGATGCACCTGTAATGAGAACGACACTTGTCATCAAATCTTTCATAAGCTTTTCCACCTTTATTCTAAGGTTATTATCCACAATCCACTTTTATCAATAAACTATTCAACTACTCTTAAATAGCTGCTGACACAGTATAGCACCTGCCCGTTATATTCTACTCTGGACCAGCCATAGTCAGTATTTATACCTGTTCTGATGGCTGTATCCCCTGCATACAAAGTTGCAACAACAACAGAATCCTCATCGGTAACACTTGGCTTTGAACGAAGATTGACCACTTCCTTGGCTGTTACAGTTTCATAACAGTCTGTAAACTTGGTCTTAAAGCCGCTTGTCTCTTCCTGCGTGACTACCTGCGCTGCTGCAGTTAAATCTGTTGTAAGATAGCTGGAAACCGCATAGTAGGTAGTTCCTTCGTATACTACTCTGGACCAGCCGCTACTGCTTATTCCTGTTCTTGTAGCCACCTGACCATTTTGCAAAGTCATCATAACTGTGCTGTCTGACCCCTGACTTGGCTTATCTCTAAGGTTAGTGCTACTCTTTGCTGTAACAGACTCATTTACTTCCTCAAAATTCATCAAGGCTTCCACATCTGCTGATACAGTCTCCCTCTCTGATGTATCTTTGGCTGTTTCTGTGCCATTATAGCCAAAGTACGCTATATCCAGATCCACCGCTCCGCTAATTCCAGGAACAGTTCCCTGATTGGTATACTGCCACATAGCACACTGTCCATCGTATGCCGGGCCATTTTCCAGATTAGATGTACTCTGGTTGTACCAGGCAAGCCAGACTTTATAGGTCTGTTCTATCTGAGAAGTATTCCATTTTGAATCATTTACAAGCTCATTTTCTGAAGCATAGAAAATAGGTGTATATCCTGCTTTATATATTTTTCTCATAAATGAAATGGCTATACTGCTTCTCTCATCATTGGTAAGGCCGTATTGCCTGCTGGAGCTGTTTTCAAAGCCCTCGCAGTTATATCCTACAGGATAAGTAATGCTGTACTGGTAAATATAATCTACAACCCAGTCAGCCTCTTTCTCTGCCTCATCAGCACTTATTGCAGTTGAGAAAAAATAGGCTCCAACCTTAATTCCATATTTCTCTGCTTCCTGCATGTTGTATTTGGCATTGGAATCAGCCTGAATCTCTCCGGTTTTGGCATCTCTATAGCCAACTCTTATCATAGCAAAATCAATGCCGCTTTCAGCTACCTTGGCCCAGTCAATGGTTCCCTGGAATCTGGAAACATCTATACCATAAGTAATAGATGTATTTTCTCCAACGCTGCTGGCACTTAAAAGGTCAGCCAGATCAATAGCCTCGCCTGTCTCATAGGCCGCAATACTTTCAGGATCACTGGAATCCACCTGGCTTGCCACTCCAGATGAGCCTTCAGATGAAGCTACAACAGAAGCCTCTTCCTCAGAAGACGCAGATGTGGCAGACTCCTCACTGACCACCTTTAGCAGATCTTCAATAGAGGACTCATATATATTTCCAATATATTCTGAGTCCCCCGGCTCCTGAATGACAAGGACCTTGCTTTCATCCTCAGTGTCATCCTTTGATGATGCAATAAGTGACACAACAATTGCAATCACAAGTCCAATAGCGACTACCCCGGAAACAATTCCCTGTATTAATACTTTATTTTTCCTCCTGCTTAACTTTTCTTTGCTGTCTTCCCCTAAGAACTCATCATCCCTTTTCATACGTGATGCTCCTTATGTTAAACAAGATTTAATAAAAATATACCCTTGGCTACATTTTACTACTCTGTAGCCAAGGGTGCATCTATTACTTTAAATTATATTGACAGTTTACTTAACCTGCCTGAACTGAGCAATACCCTTACCGCTGAAACATAGGCAGCTGGTGTGTTCGCTTTTTTAATATCCTTCATAGCCTTGTCACTATTCTCAAACAGGCCGCCCATATATTTCCAAAGCTCTTTCATGCGGTTTACAGCCACCATATCTCCCGGCATCGTCTCCAGATACTCATTGTAGACATCATCATGAAAAGCCTTGAGATTATTGAGGTTTAAAATCTCTTCCTCTGCTCGCCCTGTATCTGCAGCTAATGCAGCAAGAGCCGGATTAGCCAGAAGTCCCCTGCCCATCATTACGCTTTCGATCTGTGGAAAATTCTCTGCAAACGTCTTTATATCCTTTACATAACACAGATTTCCATTGAAGCAGATTTTATGTTTAGAAGCAGATACAATCTGCTTAAAGGCTTCCATATCAGGTTTTCCACTATACATCTGTTTTCTGGTACGAGGATGCACAATAAGCTCTGAAATCGGATATTTATCATAGATTTCAAATATCCTTGCAGCTTCCTCTGCGCTACTTAAGCCGATTCTTGTTTTTACAGAAATATCTATATTGATACCTACAAGTCCATTGAAGGCTTTGTCAAAAAAGGCATCCAGCTCATCCGGATATGCAAGAAAGCCAGAACCACGCTTCTTGGACACTATTGTTCCTGCAGGACATCCCAGATTGAAATTCACTTCCCTGTATCCAAGGTCTGCAATTTCTTTTACCACCCAGATAAAGTCCTCTGCCTTATTGGTCAGAACCTGTGGAACAGCATTTAGCGATGAGTTGTTTTCCGGTGCAATATCTGCCTTTTCCCTGGTTTTCAGGTTATGTGAAGAATGGGCGGCTACAAATGGAATGTAATACTTATCCACTCCTCCAAAATATTTGTTGTGCGCATTTCTATATGTGTAGCCTGTAATGCCCTCAAGTGGCGCAAAATAGTAATTCATATAAACTCCGTTTAAACCCGTTATAGCTTTAACCTATAACTAATGATAGAATAAACATATATTATAGGATAATTGTTTTTAGAATTGAAAACTTATAAAATATTAGTACATTCAAGTAAAATTAGCAAGAAAGTGGTGACAAAATGTCTATTATAAATAAACACGGAAAAAGCATTGAGATATCCTGCGAGGTCTTTCCTCCAAAAAAGGATCTGAGCATTAGTGGTATATATGAAACTCTTGATTCCATAAAGCTTTTGGAGCCTGATTTTATCAGCGTTACCTACGGTGCTGGTGGAAGTAACAGTAAAAAAACTTCAGAAATTGCTTCCTACATTCAGAACAGCTGCAATATCAATTCTCTGGCACATCTGACCGCTGTTGGCGTTACTCCGGAAAAGCTACATGATCTGTTAAACGAATACAAATCCAATGGCATCAAGCGCATACTTGCTCTTAGAGGTGACAAGCCAAGAGATATGTCAGATGAAGATTTTGCAAATAGGCATTACAAGCACGCCAGCGATATCATATCTGAAATATTTGAATTTGGCGGTTTTCACATCTATGGTGCCTGCTATCCTGAAAAGCACCCTGAGGCAGCTTCTCTTGAAGAGGACATCCTTTATATCAAGAAAAAAGTGGATCTTGGCGTAAGCGGACTTATAACACAGATGTTTTTTGACAATGAAAAATTGTACCATTATATAGACATGCTTGATAAAGCTGGAGTTCATGTAGCAATACATGCAGGCATAATGCCTATTACAGCTGCTAATCAGCTTGGAACAAGCGTATCTCTTTCCGGTTCATCTATACCAACAGCTTTAAGTAATCTTATTGCTGAACACAGTGAGGACCCAGAATCAATGAAACAAGCCGGTATTGAATATGCTATCAAGCAGATTGAAGACCTTATAGATCACGGCATTGATGGTATCCACCTATATAGCATGAACAAGGCAGATGTAACCAGACAGATAATCGAAGCAGTCAGATAGTTTTTATTGATTATTTTTAGCTTTTAATCTTGTTTTTATATATACAATAGAATAAAATAATAATTACAGGGGAACGTTATTTCGTTCCCTTGTGCACATCTTAAGGTGATTTTGACAGAAGCTATCATAATATACCAGGAGCAAGACTTATGTGGGACTTTAGTTTTGTACTTCCCAGTTTTTTGATACTCATCATTTTTTTGGGATACTATCTATTTTTGCCAAGATTGCCACTTAGAAAAAATCGAACTTTTCTATGTCTTATTTTGGTGGAATTCTTTGTCATAACCACCGATATCCTATCCACCATGATAGATATGAATCATGAATTATTCAACGATATCCCTATTTATATTGCAAATATTGCTTTTTACGTTGCCTTTTTTGCCAGATCATTTCTGTTCTACCTGTATACAACAAATCTGGTAAAGCTGCGAAGGAGCGATTATACTTATATGTCCATATTTATGGGCCTGCCTCTGGCTGGAGGTCTAATCGTAGCAGTCTCCAGCGTCTGGACAAAGTGGCTCTTCTACATTGATGATAAGGGCTTCCACCATGGTCAGCTTGGAAATATCCTTTATGTTATCCTGTTTTTCTATATAATTGTCAGTCTGATCCTTACCTTTAGCTTCAGATCTTCTTTTCCAAGAAAAACAGAATGGCACGCAGCCATCAATTTCAACCTGATACTATTACTGGGTTCCATGCTCAGAAAAACGCTTCCGCACTTCCTTATCATGGATACCTTTTGTCTGATGGCAATAATCATTATTTACCTGTCCTTTGAAAATCCTGATCTCTATATCGAAAGACGTACAGACATCTTCAACTCCCTGGCCCTTAGAGATTATATTAATGAGATGCCAAGACTTACGGATTGTTCATATGTAGCTTTTATAATCCACAACTACGGTGATTATCGTGGCATATACGGTCCTCGTCAGATGGATGCCGGCCTATACATGATCGGCAAATATCTGTCCAAAACCTTCCCCAATACCAAGATCTTTTATATAAGGGAAGGCAGATTTGTCTTTATCTGCAATAAGCAAAGCAATGAAGAACATATCATTCAATCCATTACTGAACGCTTTGAGCAGCCATGGATATCCAAAAATGCAGAGCTGTATCTTGAAGCAAACTTTGTCAAAATGACGCCTGATTTTAATATAAATTCCGTAGAACTGATTCTTAAGGTATTTATTGATGCTCTTACAAAGGCAGATAAGAATAACACTCACGAATGTATTTACATTACTGAAGAGGACTTTAAAGCCCGTGAAAAAGAAAATATCGTTATCAAAGCTCTGGAAGATGCCATAGATAACGAAAACCTTGAGGTTTATTACCAGCCAATCGTCAGGGCTACCAATCAAAAAATTGTTGGTGCTGAGGCACTTGCCCGAATATTTGATTCTGAGGGAAATATGATTTTCCCATCAGATTTCATTCCTATAGCGGAAAAAAACGGAAACATAAAAGAAGTTGGAAAACAAATTTTTGCAAAGACCTGCCAGTTTATAAAATACAATATCATAGATATTCAGGGAGTTAACTGGATAAATGTAAACCTTTCTCCTACCCAGTTTATCATGGCTGATCTGGCAAAAGAGTACAGTGAGATTACCGAGCAGATCGGCATTGATGCCAAATACATCCGTCTGGAAATCACTGAAGAATCTCTGGTGGACTACACCGTGCTTTTAAAACAGATTCAGAGGCTTTCGGAAAAAGGTTTTCAGTTTGTACTGGATGATTATGGAAAGGGTTATTCAAATCTTACAAGACTTAAGAAGCTGCCTTTTATCAATATAAAGATAGACATGGAACTGGTATGGGCCTACTGTGCAGAGCCCGGCGAAATCCTTCCTACCATGATCCAAGGCTTTAAGCAGATGGGATTCAGCATAACTGCAGAAGGAATAGAGACTGCAAATATGGCAAATCTCATGACAAAAATAGGCTGCGATTACCTGCAGGGCAATTACTTCTCAAAGCCACTGCCAATGAATGAATTTGTAAAAAAGGCAAAAGAATTGGTTTAACGCAAAAGCGTTAAACCAATTTTTTAATTCCCTGTGCAAGGCGGCCAAGTCCATCTTCAAGATTGGCTCTTGTACAGGCTACATTCATTCTAAGGAAGTCCTTTCCACTATCGCCATAGGCTGTACCAGCTGACAGGTACAGACCAGTCTCTTTTCTGATACGGGCGGCAGCTTCATCGCTTGGAATCCCGATTTTACTAATATCAATCCACACAAGATATGTGGCATTTCCTTTTACTACAGAAATCTCCGGTATATTTTCGCTAACATATTTTTCTACAAAATGTCTGTTATCAAATAAGTATTCTCTTAGCTCATCCAGCCATGGTCCGCCATGTTCAAAGGCTGCAATGGCTGCTGTGGCTGCAAATACATTTGGTTCAGCCACTTCGTCAGTGTTAATTCCGCGCCATACCTTATGCCTTAGAAATTTATTTGGAACAAATATGGCAGATGTCTGTATTCCAGGGATACTAAAGGTTTTAGTCGGTGCAATGCAGGTAATACTTACATCTCTGCAGATGTCAGAAGCTGAAGCAAAAGGCACATACTCTTTTCCCGGCTCTGTAAGATCACAATGAATCTCATCTGAGACAACCGTTACTCCATACTTCTGTGCAAGCTCTCCCACTCTGGCAAGCTCCTCTTTGGACCATATCCTGCCCACTGGGTTATGAGGATTACAAAGTATCATAAGACTTGCCTGAGGGTCAGCCATTTTGGTCTCTAGATCCTCAAAATCCATCGAATACTGGCCGTTTTCATATCTAAGAGGGCTCTCCCAAACCCTGCAGCCATTATTTATAATGCTGTTAAAAAAGATATTGTAAACAGGAGTCTGTATAATAACCTTTTCATTTGGTGTTGTAAGCTTCCTTATTATTGAAGAAATAGCAGGAATAACGCCGGTGCAGAACATCAGCCATTCTCTGTCTATGGTAAAGCCGTGCCTGTTTTTCCACCAGGAAATATAGGCATTGTACCAGTCATCAGATACATCAGTATATCCAAAAACTCCCTCACTGACACGCTTTTGAAGTGCGTCTATTATATCTGGAGCAGTCTGAAAATCCATATCGGCAACCCACATAGGGAGCTCATTTTCAGCCACATCCCATTTCATGGAATCTGTTCCTCTTCTATTTATCGGTGCATCAAAATCGTATTTTTTCATCAGCGTCTCCACTCTACGATATCTTCTTTTTTACCTATTGTATCGCATACAATCCTGGTTTTGGAAGGATCCACAATGTCTTTTTCCACAATGAGAGTATCTATCTTCTGGGCTGTAATAGTACCTGTCTCAGGATTGAATACACTATCTACCTTGTTTGTAATCTCTGCATCTATGTTTTTGGAATACTCGAAGGCAAGAGTCGTATTTATAAGCTTGCAGTTCTTCATGGTCAGGTTATCTATATAGCAAAGGCCCTGAAGACTCTCTATTGTACAGTTAATAAAGGTCAGGTTCTCAGCGTTCCAGCCAAGATACTCTCCGCAAATATAAGAATCGTAGACTGTCACATTCTTGGTGTTCCAGAATGCATCCTTGGACAAAAGAGTGGAATTTCTGACCACCACGTTCTCTGCACCGTCAAAGGAATAGTTGCCATCAAGTCTGAGATTATCCACCTCAATATCCCTGGAATTCATTGCAAAATAATGTCCACGGGCAGTTACATCCTTTAGCTTTATATTGCTGCAGCTCCAGAAGGTCTCCTCTGCATTGGTAAGGTCTACATTTTGAAGAGTTACGCCATTGCATCTTCTGAAGTTCTTTGGTGCTGTAATAAGCGAGTTGGTAATCTCGATATTGTTGGTGTACCATACGCCAGACCTTGCCATTTCAAACCAGTTGCTGCCATCAACCTTGATATTTTCTGAATACCACATTGGATATTTATACTTGAACTGAGAATTGTACACCTCGATATTTCTGCTTTCCTTTAAAGGTGATTCCCCTTCGTCAAAAATAGAATCGTAAACCTTAGCATCCTGCTCTGCAAAAAGAGCTCTTTCTCCCTTAAAAAATTCCTGTCTATATTCTTTCATAACAAAATCTCCATATACAAAATTTACTGTGCAGGCAAATTTTCTCTTGTTTTTACCGGCCTGCCATTTATCGCATCAAAAAAGGAACACTAACTTTCATTAGTGTTCCCTAATTTTAACATCATAATTAAATTTTGTAAAATTTGATTGTGTGAACAAAGTATAAACTTTTTATAAACCGCCAATTAGTGGTGGAATAATCTCATTCCTGTAAATGCCATTACCATGTTGTGGCTGTTTGCAGCTTCGATAACGTTGTCATCTCTTACTGAACCGCCTGGTTGTGCAACATATTTTACGCCGCTTCTGAAGGCACGCTCAATATTATCGCCAAATGGGAAGAATGCATCTGAACCAAGAGCTACATCTGTATTCTTTGCAAGCCATGCCTTCTTGTCCTCAGCTGTAAATACTTCAGGCTTTGTCTTGAAGATGTTCTGCCACTTGCCATCTGCAAGTACATCCATGTAATCTTCACCAATATAAAGGTCAATTGAGTTATCTCTGTCTGGACGTCCGATGCTGTCAAGGAATGGAAGCTCAAGTACCTGAGGGGCCTGACGAAGGAACCAGTTGTCAGCCTTGCTGCCTGCAAGTCTTGTGCAGTGAATACGTGACTGCTGACCAGCACCAATACCAATTGCCTGACCACCCTTTACGTAACATACAGAGTTAGACTGTGTGTACTTCAGGGTAATAAGAGAAATGATAAGGTCAATCTTGGCAGAATCTGGAAGCTCCTTATTTTCAGTTACGATATTTGAAAGAAGTTCTTCGTTAATCTCAAAATTGTTATGGCCCTGCTCAAAAGTAACACCAAATACCTGCTTTTTCTCTATAGCTGCTGGCTCGTATGAAGGGTCAATCTTGATTACTGCGTAGCCGCCCTTTTTCTTGGCCTTGAGAATCTCAAGAGCTTCTGGCTCATAATCTGGAGCGATGATACCATCTGATACTTCACGCTTGATAAGCTTTGCTGTAGCAACATCACACTTATCAGAAAGAGATATAAAATCACCAAATGAAGACATTCTGTCTGCGCCTCTTGCTCTTGCATAAGCGTTGGCAAGTGGAGTCATATCAGGCATATCCTCTACCCAATAGATCTTTTTCTCAATATCTGTAAGAGGAAGACCTACTGCTGCACCAGCTGGTGAAACATGCTTAAAAGATGTAGCTGCTGGAAGGCCTGTTGCCTTTTTAAGCTCTGAAACAAGCTGCCATCCGTTAAGAGCATCCAGAAGATTGATATAACCTGGTCTTCCGTTAAGTACCTCGATAGGAAGCTCTGCTCCGTTTTCCATGTATACACTTGATGGCTTCTGATTTGGGTTACAACCATATTTAAGTTCTAATGTTTTCATTTCAATTCTCCTTATAAAAAAGATGGACGTTTAGTTCAGCTTAAGAATTACACGTTCTTGTTTACGATTCTGCTCTCATACTTGCCTGTAGCAATTTCAATATATCTTGTGAAAAGAGATACCTTGTTATCTGCGTTAAGTGCATTCCAAACGTTGTTTGTGAAGCTGTCAATATCGCCTTCAATATTTACAAGTGTTGGCTCACCTTCATAGCTTGGAAGTGGGTTGCCATTTCCCATGTATGTATGGATAAAATAGCCTTCGCCAGCCTTAGGATTTTCATAGCTATATGTAAATCTCTGGCATGATGATGGATCTCCATGATTGCTCTTTAAAATAGACATCTGGATATCGTACTTGCCATTTTCAACATGCATGATTCCTGAAATTCTAGGTGTATAGTTAGGAGCATCAGGCTCAAATTCTCTTGTTCTAAGAGCCTGCTCAAATGTCTGTCCTTCCTTCATAAGGTCATAAATTGTATCTGTCTGATCGCCGTTTGTAACGATAGTGTCATTATTAAGAGTACGAACTGGTGCATAGATAATAAGGCTTGGATCTTCAAGCTTTGCCGGGTCAAAAGCCTGTGTGCGGATGCCTGTTCCATCTTCCACAAATACTCTGTTTCTGCTGTTCTCGCTTCTACCCATAATAAAGTATGCGCAAGCTGCATACTTGCCATCTGGAGTAGTGCCAATTACAATACCTCTTCCAGGATATTCATTTCCAGAGATTTCTTTAATTAAATCTGTCATGTTTCGTCTCCTTATTTCATATAAAAAAACCGCCTGGGAACCATTCGCAAACGGTGCCCAGGCGGTCGGCTAATCAAAAATATTATTACTGTACTCCACGTGGTTTACTCCACTTATCCGCCAGTCGTACAGCTCATTTTTAAAATACATTATTAAGAAAAATAATGCAAGCATTTTTTATTCAAGCTTCCCACATCACATTTGGAACAACATATTCTGACTCAGGCGAGGCTAAGCATTAAAAGAAATATTGTTTTTATGGACATATGCTTCGCTTCAAAAACTCGCCCTTTGCCAGGAATTTTCTTAGTTGCATTTGGTTCCTGTGACTCTAAAGGGAGCGCCAATTTTTTCTTATACCGGCAATGCCATTTTTTACATGCGGAGAAATTGTCTGAAGCAGGGCGTTCGTAACTTACACACGGCATGGTCATACGGTGCCGCAGGCACCTACAACAATAAAAGTGTGTATCCTCGAGCATATCAAAATGCTCGGGAGTACACACTTTTTTGTTGTGGCAGCTCGCTTTGCGAGCAATGACCATGCCTTATATAAATGTAATAACGCCTGCGAGTTTTTTCGGAGCATGTAATAAAAATGGCAGCCGGTATATAGAAAAATGAGCGAGCTTTATGGAACAGAACCCAAAGCAACTAGAAAATTCAGTGCAAAGGGCTCAGACAATTTCGTGAAGCATATAAAAAAACAATATTTCTTTTAATAGCCTCGAAATCCGTCAGAATATGTTGTTCCAAGTACAATGTTGTGGGAAGCTTGCTTTTTTATTACAAATCAAACAGAAAGGAATGCTATATAAACAAAGTATACTGCATAGCCTGCCAGCATCATGCTTCCGCCAATTCTTGCAAGCTCTCTGTCCTTGAAAACACAGAACCACAGGAATGCTGCTGCAGCTACTGCAATTACTGCATCAATAAGGAAGTTAGATGCAAAGTTTATAGGAATGATAAGTGCAGAAGTTCCTATAACAAACAGGTAGTTAAAAATGTTACTTCCTACGATATTACCAATTGCAATGTCTGCGTTGCCTTTTTTGGCAGCTGTAACAGAAGTAAAGAGTTCTGGAAGTGAAGTTCCAAGAGCCACAATTGTAAGACCGATAAATCTCTCACTCATACCAAAGGCTCTTGCAATGGCTGTTGCAGCATCAACTGCAAAATCACTACCGAATACGATCATTACCGCACCGCCAACTGTAAGAAGCAGTGACATCGGAACTGAAATATCTTTGGCATTTGACTCTTCGTCATCGTTACCTTTTTTGGCCATTTTGAAAAGATATACAAGATAAGCAATAAAGCAAACCCATAAAATAAGACCGTCAACCCTGCTCATGGTTCCATCAAGACCCAGAATTGGGAACAATACTGATATGGCAATCAGGAATGGAATTTCATATTTTACAGTAGTTATGCCTACTGCAATAGGTGTTATAAATGCTGCAAGGCCAAGAATAATCAGGATATTCATAATGTTACTGCCAACAACATTACCAATGGAAATGTCAGCACTTCCCTTGAAAGCACCGGCAATACTAACAGCAGCCTCTGGTGCACTGGTACCCATAGCTACAATGGTGAGACCTATGATCAGGTCCGGGATTCCAAACTTTCTTGCAATGCTGGCAGCGCCATCAACAAAGAAATCTGCGCCTTTTACCAGAAGTGCAAAGCCAATTACCAATAAAAATAATTGTAAAACAAGTGACATAAATCATTCCTCCTAAAAAAAGGCGAGACTTTTACCGCAAACAAAATGCAGTAAAAGTCTCGCCGCTTAATCACAAAACCGGATAGCCATCGCTATCGTACTGACGGTAATGCAAACGCGAAATAACAATCGCGCCAGCTACTCCCTAATTACTAATAACTAAATTACTCTTTTTATAAATTAGTGTCAATTACCATTTTATAAAATTTGGTAAAAATTCATCCCTTAAGAAGCGCCTTCAATTCTTCCTCGTCCATTTTGGGCAGGGCTTTCCTGATATGCTTTAGGATTCTCTCCAGGGAATCTTGCCGCTCCAGCGTCCCTGATACCATGCCTCATAGGAAATATTATCTTCAAGTGAAAAGCCTTCTATCCTTCCTGAAAAGAAAGGAAGAAAGCCTATCTCATTAACGATCTCAACCAGCTGCTGCCTGGTTCTAATCTCTGAATAAATCATGTTTTTTCCTCTGCTTTAAGGCTTTATCTTCTCATCTTCATAGGCCAGCCTTATAAGCGTACTCTCATCAATAACATCTTTTAACTCCTGTCTGCCTACAAGCCTGAATCCATCATAGGTAAACTTTGGCGTAGTCATGCAGGATACAAAGGTATAATCATCTTCTTCAAGATTCTCTGCTGCAAAAATAGAGTCTCTTGGCACTACCACCATCATACTCTGGCCCTTTGAGATATCTTTTCCCAAAAGATACTCCTTAACCTCTCCGCCATTTATAACAGTTATCTTCATGCCGCAGCCTTCATGGTAATACCATATTTCCTCACAATCAATCTGATGAAAATGTGAAATGTCGCCCTTGTCAAGCATGAAATAAATGCTTCCGGAAAAGGCTCTTTGGCCATCTGTTTTTTCAGAGGTATAGTTTTCAGCAAACCATCCTCCCTCAGGATGTCTTTCCAGTTTATACTCTTTAACAAGTTCCTTTGTTCGCTCGATCATTGTTTTCTCCTTAAAATACGTTACTTTGGTGCGGTAATTCTGCACTTTAATCTAATAAGGAATATTATTCCTCTAAACATAAGCTCTACGCACATTGCAATCCATACGCCACAAAGGCCGTATATTGGTGATAATACAAATGCCAAAAGAATTCTTACAATCCATATGCTCAATAGGTTCATAATACTTGGAACCAGCGTATCGCCTACGCCTCTTAGAGCACCCGTTGCCACAATTGAAGCCGCAAATAACGGCTCAGCAAAGAGCTCTATCCTAAGCACTTTTATGCCCAGCGCCTGAACTGCAGTATCAGGTGTCAGGAAGCCAAAAATGTAAGGGCAAATAAAGTACATCAAAAATCCGGTGCAGGTCATTATGACAATACCAAATATTGTTGTGATCCAGGCAAAGCTTTTGGCGAGACCTTTTTTGCCAGCGCCGACAGCTTGTCCTACAAGGGTCGTAGCTGCTGCCTGAAGGCCATAACCCGGCTCATAGCACAGCGCTTCTACAGTTATGGCAAAAGAGTGAGCTGCAACTGCCACGGTACCAAGTGGCGCCACAATTGCTGTTGTGATTACCTGAGCGCCGCAAAGAGCTATCTGCTCTACTGCAATAGGTAGTGATATCTTAACAGCTTTTTCCTGTGTATCCCAGGAAAACTTGAATAAACCGTCTTTTTTTATGGAAATATGTTCTTCTTTTATGCAGGCAAAATAGGTCATGCAAAGCGCTGTCACTGTCTCAGCCATTCCGGTACCAAGTGCTGCGCCTCTGACTCCAAGTCCAAGACCCGGAATAGCAAGGCCACCTATTGTCAAAGTTCCGGTGTTAAATATAAAGAAGCAGTTAAATACTACATCCAGCACGCACATGATAATATTAAGAGCCCCCGGGGTTCTGGTGTTGCCACTTGCCTGCAGGGATGCTCCATTGTACCAGATAAGCTGCCTTACAGGAACAAAAACGGCATATATCCTAAAATAAGCAGTGGCTGTATCTCTGATGGCTTCATCTCCTCTAAGCCACACCGGCAGCGCTCCACTAATAGCCACGCCCAGAAGCATCAGAAGCAGTGCAAAGGAAAGTACCACAATAAGGCCCTGCCTGAACACTCTTTTGGAGGTATTGTTGTCCCCTGCCCCAACAGCATGGGCTATCTGCACAGAAAAACCATAGGCTACCGCAAGGCATACGCCGCCAAAGAGCCATGTGGTGGATGACACAAGGCCTATCGAAGCTGATGCCCCTGCACCAAGGCTTCCAACCATTGCAGCATCAATATACTGCATGGCGATTGCAGAAATCTGCGCAAGGATAGTCGGGACACTAAGGCTCCATGCCAGTGCCAGCTTACCCTTAAAATCTATTTCATTTTCACTTCGCATTATTGCGGATATATCTTTTGTCATGAATTACGAAAACCTCAAAAACACTTATTCTTCGCCAAGTTCTATTCTTCTGTCCTTATAATAGAACTCCTTGTCATGGTCATTAATTTCACGCATGACTTTGCAAGGATTTCCAACTGCCACTACATTTGCAGGAATATCCTTTGTAACTATACTGCCAGCCCCTATAACTGTATTATCTCCTATGGATACTCCCGGCATAATGATTGCACCGGCTCCGATCCTGCAGCATCTTCCAATATGCACAGGCATGTTGTATTGGTACTGCTTTTCCCTAAGCTCTGGCAAAATTGGATGTCCTGCTGTTGCTATGGTTACATTAGGGCCTATCATCGTATAGTCGCCAATATATATGTGCGTATCATCAACGCAAGTCAGATGATAGTTGGCGTATACCATTTTGCCAAAATGGCAGTGATGTCCGCCAAAGTTGGAATAAAACGGAGCTTCAATATATACGCCTTCTCCGCAGTCTCCCAACATTTCTTTTAACAGTTCAGTTCTTTTTTCAAACTCAGAGGTTCTGGTCATATTATATTCAAAGAGCAAATCCTGATATCTGACCTGCTCCTTCATTATCTCTTCATCACCAGGCAGATATAAATCTCCTGTATGCATTTTTTTTTTCATTGTACTCATAAAAACCGCCATTTCCGGAAACGTTTCCATTGCCATAAATCAACACTTTTGCTACAATCAATGATGATAGTTTTAAGGATTAAAAAAATTCGTTTTGCCATGAACTTTTTTAACCCATATATCATTATAACATGAAGGAGAAAAACCTATGCCTAACTGGTTAAAAGATGCTGTTTTCTATGAAATTTATCCACAATCTTTTAAGGATTCCAATAACGATGGTATCGGTGATATAAATGGTATCATTGAAAAACTCGATTACGTAAAGAGCCTTGGTTGTAATGCTCTTTGGATAAATCCTTGTTACGATTCACCATTTAAGGATGGTGGCTATGACGTGCGCGATTACAAAAAGGTCGCACCAAGGTATGGTTCAAATGAGGACCTCTACAGACTTTTTGGAGAGGCTCACAACAGAGGTATCAAGGTTCTGCTGGATCTGGTTCCTGGTCATACTTCAGAGGAGCATGAATGGTTCAAAAAGAGCTGCGAAGTAGAGCCAAATGAATATTCCGAGAGATACGTATGGACTGACTCTATCTGGAAGGGTATTGCAAATCATCCATATGTCAGCGGCGAATCACCAAGAAACGGCGTTTATATGCTGAACTTCTTCAAGTGCCAGCCAGCTCTTAACTATGGATTTTTGAATCGCAGTGAGGATTGGCAGAAAGCCCCTGACCATCCTGATTGTATTGCTACAAGAGAAGCAATGAAGGACATTATGCGTTTCTGGCTTGACCATGGCTGTGATGGTTTCCGCGTAGATATGGCTGATTCTCTGGTAAAAGAGGATGACGAGAATAAGAGCGCTACTGCCAAAATCTGGAGAAACATCAGAGAGATGATTGACAAAGATTATCCTGAAGCTGCCCTTGTTTCAGAATGGAGTAACCCTCAGCAGGCTCTTACAGGTGCAGGCTTCCATATGGACTTTTACCTTGATCATCACGGAAACGGCTACAATACTTTGATTCGTGATAATGAGACTCCTGGCGGCGACCACAGCTTTTTCAAAAAAGACGGAAATGGTGATATTGAGCGATTCCTGAAGGATTACCTTCCTAAATATACAGCAACAAAGGATGATGGCTACATTAGTTTCTTGACCTGTAACCATGACACACCTCGAAGCAGCTTTACACTTAGTCCTTTGGAGCAGAAAATTGCTTTTGCATTTTTCTTTACAATGCCTGGTGTTCCATTCCTTTACTACGGCGATGAAATTGGTATGCGTTACCTGGATCTGCCATCCAAGGAAGGCGGCTACGCACGTACCGGAACCCGCAGCCCTATGCAGTGGAATCACGACAAGAACATGGGCTTCTCAACAGGTAATCCTGATACTTTGTATCTTCCTGTGGATTCATCTTCTGATGCTCCATGCGTTGAAGATCAGCTTAAGGATGAGAATTCTCTTCTAAACTGCGTTAAGAAGGTAATCTCTCTTCGTCACGAATTTACTGACCTTCAGGCTGACGGTGACTTCGAAGTCCTCTATGCCAAGGCAGGAGAAATGCCATTTATTTACAAGAGAGGAAATCTTGTGATTGCAGTCAATCCATCAGACAAAGGTGCTTCAGCTACTATTGATTACAATCTTAGCGAAGTATGGCAGATAGGAAGCACAACTGTTTCCGGCACCACTCTCAATATGGATGCCCAGTCCTTCTATATTGGCAAAATGGCCTGATGGGGACGGGGTTTGCGGTCCATTTTTTGGTCCCTAGGGACGGGGCCAATGTCATTTAGATAAGAAAAATCAGTTAACTGATATCAATATCATTTACTATTTCTTACATAACGATGTTTTGATGTTTTTTCATTTAGTTCTTCCAGAAATTGTTAAATTCTGAGAGTTACTAGTGAAACATCGTCT
>JAZRKG010000095.1:0-9524 GCA_045646185.1 Butyrivibrio sp. | reverse complement strand
ATGAGGAGGCTGCTCTTAAGGACCTTGAGGTCATGATTCATGATGTAAGAGGGCGACTTCATACAATTACTGTAAGGGGAACCAGGGAAGATATTGAGGCCAGATTCAGAGCAGTAAACACTGTTTTCTTTGAAATTCTGGCTCTTACACTGGAAGAGATATTTATAAGTGAGACGGAGGTGGTTGGTTATGACATTAGAAAATTCATCCTTGAATAAGACCAAAAATAAAGCTTATAAAAAATGCATTACACCTGCCACTGTTGTCACCTTTATTGGACTCCTGCTTTTTTATGTATCAGCAATAGTGCTCTATATAAACAGAAGCCGTAATTATGGTGAGCTATATCATCAGCTTCCTGAAACAATTCGTCTTGAGCAGCTCAATGCTGTCAGTAAGATAATTGGCTTCAGACAGGTGGGCATAGTATTTGTAATTGCTCTGGCGGTAATTTATGCTCTTTTGGAATTTGGATATTTATTTTCCAGACAGCAGCTTGATTTTTATTTAAGCCAGCCTACTTCAAATCGTAAGAGATTTATAAAGAGATATATTCATGGTTTTATCAGCTTTGCCTGCATATATGCAACAGTTATTGTACTTGCACTGTTGATGGCTGCAGCGCTTAGAAGCGTAAGCATGGTTCTCATTTATGAGGCCCTTCTTTCATACGTATATGTACTGGCAGTATTTCTGGCTTTTTTTAATATTACTGTTTTAGGAATCATGCTATCTGGAAGTTTTTTTACTGCACTTGTAATGACAGCTTTTATCAGTGTGTTTTTCAGCATTGTAGCTCTGCTTATTCATTATTACAGCTCTATGTTTTTTATTACATACAGCTCACTGACTAAGCAGTTCTATATTTTATCACCTGTTTATGATGTTATTACTGTTGTAAATAATTCCTCGGGAGTTTTTGGATATCAGACAGCGTCTCTTTCCATGGCTGACCTTGGAGCAATCCTTTCCGGATCAGCATATTTGTTTATTGATATTGCTGCTACAGCAGTTATAGCATTTATATTTGCTGTAATCGCTTATAAAAAGCGCAGAACTGAATGGGCTGGTAAAACAATCTGTTTTGGCTTTGTACAGAAGTTCTTTAAAATATCAGTTTCAATTATTGCCGGTATGGTAGTTGGCCTTTTAGTGGATTCTATTTATCCTGAATATAGCGATAGTAAGACATATCTTATCTTAGCCGGAATGGTCATAGGTACAGTTTTGATAGCTCTTATAATAGAGTGCTTTATCAGAATGGATATCAAAGCCTTTTATTCAGGAATTTTTGAGACGATTTGCGCAGTGGCGATTGTCGTTGTTATTTTTGTCTGCTGTGATAAGGATGTCTTTGGTTATGATTCATATATTCCTGCAGAAGATGAATATTCCAGCTATTTTTTGGTTAAGTACGCATCCTATGGATATATGAGTCAGTACTCTAATTATTCTTATACTGATTTGAGAGCGCTTGATCTTCAGAAAAGGATGTTCCTTACAGATAAGGAAGCAATGAATGAGGTGGCTCAGCTCTCAATAGATCATATGAAGAACTGGAATTATCCTTATGAAAATGGCTGGTCTGTGGAAGTGGGCTATAGACTGAATTCTGGAAGAGTAGTTTATAGAACTCTCTGTATTCCATACGAGGTAGACAGTGCTCTTATGGACAGAATCATCGGAAGTGATGAGTATGTACAGAGTTATTTCGATGTTTTCTTTGAATACGACAATGAGGACAGAATATTTACTGACGCAACCTTTGATTATTCTACAGAGGCTGGCTCGGCTGAGAGTAAAACTGCTTCCTATGCTGAGTTTAAAGAGGCTTATGCCAAAGATGTAAGTAATTATAATTTTACACTGGCTAGCACAGAACCTTTTGAAGGCGTTTTAAATATTTATAATTATAATTACTCAGATGATGATTATTCTTATACTGATGTGTATTATCCTGTCTATTCATGCTTTACCAATACAATTCAGTTTTTGAAGGATAATGATCTTTATGTAGATGCGTTTATTGATTTCAAGTACGTATCTTCTGTAAAGGTTGAAAATTATTATCCTGGAATGGATCTTGAAGAATATGAGGATATTTCTGATATTGTATCTGTAGATACTGTGTCTGAAACTTATACTGATCAGGAGTCTTACGAAGAGATAATGGCTCATGCTATATGCTCTGGCAGGACCTCTGACTGGTATTCTTATGATAAGTTAAATGAACAATATGGAATCACGGTTGAGTTCACTATTAGAAATGATACCTCAAATTATTATTCCAGTTCATATTTTATGTTCAAAAAAGGCGAAGTTCCGGAATTTGTTGAACAAGATACAAATAAATGATTTTCCATAAGCGTTAAAACGCGTATAATATAGATAGTTTTGTTGTTGTGAGGATGTTGTGATTAAATTACAAATCGGGGAGAAAATAAATAAGATTCTTAGGCAGAATGCGGCCAGAGGGGAAGACCGTAGCTTTTATTCCAGTAAAAGGATAGCAAAGAAGAAGCGGGTTTCCTGGTTGTTTTTACTGCCTAGTCTAATAGGCGTACTATTATTTTTTGTACTGCCTTTCTTTGTGGTAATTTACTATTCTCTTGTAAACAATCCTATACAACATGAATTCGTTGGCTTTGATAATTATGTTAAGGTTTGGAACAACGGCGCTTACAGACTTGCCTCCAACAATACTGCAACCTTTTCGTTTGTTGCAGTACCTTTGGCAGTGGTGTTGTCATTGTTTCTGGCAGTGGTTATGGAGTCACGAATATTTTTTAAAAGTCATTTTAGAACCTTTTTTCTTACGCCTATGATGGTGCCAATTGCTTCAATAGTACTTATCTGGCAGGTGCTTTTTCATTATAACGGTCTTGTTAATGATATTGTAATGACCTTTGGCGGCGGCAAGGTTGACTGGCTTAAATCCAGTCAGGCTCAGATTGTTATTGTTATTTTGTTCCTTTGGAAGAATCTTGGATATAACATGATTCTGTTTATGGCAGCACTATCCAGTGTGCCAAAGGACCTTATTGAAGTTGCTAGACTTGAAAATGCTTCTGAGCTTCAGATTTTCTGGATGATCAAAATGAGATATTTGTCATCTACGATACTTTTTGTTTCTATAATGTCTCTGATTAATTCCTTTAAGGTTTTCAGAGAGATATATTTGCTTACAGGGGATTATCCTTATGATTCTTTGTATATGCTGCAGCACTTTATGAATAATACCTTTGCTTCTCTGGACTATCAAAAGTTGTCCTCTGCAGCGATTATTATGGCTATTGTCATTGCGGTGCTGGTGGCAATTATGATGTTTGTAGAAAACAGCTATGGAAAGGATGTAGAAGGATAATAATAAATTGTTATGAAGACACCTAACTATGCAAAAAGGGGGAGACGTCATAAGAGAGTAATATTGGCGGAGAGAATCACAGGTACTGTGATAGCAGCGTTTTTTGCTTTTCTGTTTTTGATGCCGGTTATTCTTACCATAACCAATTCTTTTATGGCTCCTTCAGAAATAAATTCAAACTATGGTTCTGTTTTTGCCAAGTCCAATTCCGGCGGAAAAGTATTTATCGCAAAGACAGTTACACTTAAGTTTATTCCGGATATGGTTACCTTTAGCCAGTATTTTACAGTGCTTTTAAAAAGTCCGGATTATCTGTTTAAATTTTGGAATTCAGTAATATACGTTGTGCCAATTGTTTTTTTTCAGCTGTTTGTGGCATCTCTTGCATCCTATGGTTTTGCAAGATACAACGGAAAGGTTAAGCGAATCATCTTTTTCATATACATAATAATGATGATGATGCCATACCAGGTTACGCTTGTTCCTAACTATATGGTTTCTAACTGGCTTGGAATACTGGGAACGAGATGGGCCATCTGGCTGCCGGGTATTTTCTCGCCCTTTGCGGTATATCTTTTGACCAAGTTTATGAGAAGAATACCTACAGAGGTGCTTGAAGCAGGTCAGATTGATGGTGCAAGCGAATGGCAGCTTTTTTCAAAGATATGTTTTCCGCTTTGCAAAAATGGTATATGTGCCATTGCAATACTTATTTTTATTGATTTTTGGAACATGGTAGAACAGCCACTGATTTTATTATCAGATGAGCAGCTGCATCCATTATCAGTATTTTTATCCAAGATCAATTCAGGTGAGATTAGCTTGGCATTTGCAGTTGCTGTTATATATATGGTACCGCCGTTACTAATTTTTATGTATGGTGAGGAGTATCTGGTTGAGGGTATTTCATATCAGGGTGGTATAAAAGGTTAAGGAGTTAAGGGAAGGAACTTATTATGTCTGAAGTTGATGTGCAGGAGAAGAAAGCAAACAGAAAAAAAGATTTGATCAAGGATTTTGCAATTGCATTTTTAGCTATCATGTTGTTGCTTACTTTCTTTTCAAATACAATTATGAATTACACTTTACCTGAGGTTGCAACTCAAATGGTGCAGTCTGGTAAGGTATCGCCAAAGATCAGAGGTACTGGAACAGTAGAGGCTGAAGATCCATACAGCATTATGGTAACTCAGACCAGAAAGATTTCCAGTGTTGCTGTAAAGGTTGGCGACCATGTAAATAAGGATGATGTTATTTATTATCTTGAAGATTTAGAGTCAGATGAACTTGAGAAGGCCAGAGAAGAACTGGAAACTTTGCAGAAGAGTTATGAACTTGCTCTCCTTGATGGAACACTTAGTGATGAAGTAATAACAAGAGTTAGAAGCGGAAAAACTGTTTCAATTGATGAATATCAGGCGCAGCTTAAAGATATAAATGACAGATATCAGGCTGCGGTACAGGTTGAAGCTGAGGAAAAACTTGTTCTGGCTTATCTTGAAAACGAGAAAGCTTTGATTGAAAAAGATCAAAATTATAATGCGTTAACTCCAGAATATCTTAATGCTCAGATTGCATATGATAATTCAGCACTCTCAGCTAAGATAAGTACTATTGAGGCGGAAATTACACTTCTTATTGCTGAGCTTGCTAAATATAGTACAACAGATAGTAAATATACTGAAATACAAAATCAGATCAATGATAAAAATGTTGAGGTTGCTAATTTAAAAGTACAGCTTGCGGCTAATTCAAGTGATGAACAGGAACTTCTGGATATATCCAGAGATACAAGCCAGCTGACTACTTATGCCAAGCAGCTTGCCATTGCAAAAGGCTATGACATAACAGTTGCAACTGCTGCAGTTGAAAAAGCTACTGCTGAAAAGGAAAAGATAGCAAATGAAAGAACAACTTTACTTGCAAGTATTAAAGCTGAGATAGAACTGGATTATTTAAGAGATGATGTTACTGAAAAAAAGGAAAAAGTAGCAAAACTTGAGGCTGAATCAGTTGGTGCTTCAATTAAATCTCCAGTTGATGGTACTATCAGTTCATTATCTCTTGTAGCAGGAGAGTCTACAAAGGCTGATACTGCAGTTGCGGTTATTCAGATTGATGGAAAGGCAATGACGACAAGCTTTTCTGTTACTACTGCTCAGGCTAAAAAACTAAAGGTTGGAGATATTGCTGAGCCACAGAATGCCTGGTATTACAATGATTTTAAGGCAACTCTTTCTGCAATTAAAAATGATACAACAGATCCTGCGAATAAAAAACTTTTGGTATTTACCATAGAAAGTCCTGAGGTTACAGCTGGTCAGAGCGTGAGCCTTCAGATAGGAGAGAGCTCTTCTGAGTATGATTTTACTGTTCCAAATAGTTCTATCAGACAGGATAGCAATGGCAAGTTTATTCTTATAGTCAATGTCAAATCAAGCCCTCTGGGAAATAGATATATTGCACAGAGAGTTGATGTTGAGGTTCTCGCCAGCGATGATACTACCAGTGCCATCAGCGGCAGCCTTGAAGGATATGAATATGTTATTACTACAACTACAAGCCCGGTTACAGCTGGACAACAGGTAAGGCTTTCAAACAGTAATTTATGATGGATAAGTTAAAGACGTTTTTTGATATATTTAAACATCTGCGTGTAAGGCAGATCATAAGGCTTTTGATTTGTGCTGTATGTATTGTTATATATGTAGTTCTGACAATATGGATGAATCTAAAGGTTTCAGAATTAGATGACCAGCTTGTTTCAAAACGCTGGAATAGTGAAGGTGGTTTTGGGCAGGCCAGTATATTCTTTTCACAGGGAACTACTGTTACAGAGGATAAGATAAAGGAATTTGAATATCGGATAAGCAAGGCTCTTACAGAGGATTCTGTTGATGATGGAACAGATGATAATGGAGATACAACAGCTAATTGGACTGACTGTTATAGCAGTGTTGGAAGCATCACAGCATCTGTTGGTACTAAGTCAGTTGAAGCAACAGCAATAGGTACCGGAGGAGATTTCTTTATTTTCCATCCGGTTACGCTTCTTAGCGGTTCTTATTATGATGACGATGATCTTATGAATGACAGGATCGTGATTGATGAAAATTTGGCCTGGCAGTTATATGGTTCTAATGATATTATCGGTCAGACCATAGAGATTGGCGGAGTCCCTCATATTATTGCAGGTGTTACAAGGTTTGATAATTCCAAAATGGTAAAGGCTTCTGGTATAGAAGGTCCGGTGTGCTTTTTGTCATATTATTCTCTATACAATTATGGTACCGTTTATGGCGCAGCTACTGGTTCTAAGGCTGTAGCTACTACAGCTTCTGCTACAGATAAAAAAACTGAAGATACTAGTACTGCATCTACAGCCACCTCAGATCCGGGAGCAATATCCTGTTATGAGGTTGTTATGCCAAATCCTGTGGAAGGATATGCCAGATCGGTTTTAGCTGGAAAGCTTGGAATGAAGGAAAATAATATTTTTACTGTAGATAATGATGAAAGATTTGGACCTGTTGCACTTCTTAATGTATTAAATGCTTTTCCGACAAGGAGCATGAGAACCTTTAATATAACCTTTCCCTATTGGGAAAATATAGCAAGAGGCTGGGAAGATATACTTGCCATCTGTCTTGCTATCAGATTTATTTGTGTTTTGATTGTTGTAGCCATTTTGGTCTACAAAATCGTATATAGTTATAACCATAAAAAATGGACAATTGAAAGTGTTTCCAGATATATTTCAGACAGGATTTATGATATTCAATCCTCACTGAAATATGAAAAGGATAAATGGAAATACTTCTAAAACAGTTATGAGAGGGAGAATATTATGAGACAAATTATTAAAAGGGCAGCTGCAATAGCCGGGATAGTTGCAATGATGGCCACGGCGGCAGGCTGTAGCAAAAAGACAGATAGTGATAGTATCACTTCAAAAACTGTGACTCAGGCAAAGGATTATGTTTATAGCATTGAACGCATCGATGTTGCGGGTTATTCAAATTCGGATAATTATTATTCCATGAGCCGATGTGGTGACATGATTTATATGACTGGTAACAGTTATCTTAAAGATAATAGTACATACTACAGATTAGCTACATTATCTTCTGATGGTACAGGTTTTTCTGAAAACAATTTACATTTATCTGAAGATGAATATTTTCCATCAAACTGCATTGGTGATGATGGTTATCTTTATGTTGTAATTAATGACTACAACTATGATACTGACTATCATGATAATTATTATCTGGCAAAGTATGATACAACCTTTACTCAGGTGTGGAAAACTACTCTTTCAGAAATGGGTCCGGATGATGATGGCGGATATTATTATACCAATGGGATGGCCTATAGTTCTTCTTATGGTTTGTGCCTTTTAGATACAAACGGAGTTTCTTTGTATGATACTGAAACCGGTGAACTTATAAAACAGATTGCAACCAGTGATACTACCAGTGAGTGGGGCAGGTTATATTCAACACCAAATGGTAATTTATATGCTACTAAGTATTCTGACGGTAGTGATTATATCTATGAGCTTGATGTTGAAAAGGGCATACTGTCTGAGACTAATTATACAAAGCTTGGTGATGTTTATAGTTTAAAACCTGGTATTTCATATGATTTTATTGGTACAAATAATGTCGGAATTTATGGATTTAATGTTGGCGATGAGAGCCCTACAATGCTTCTTAATTATATAGATTCCAATATTGATACCTATGGTCTTGATCTGTGTGTTCAGATTAGTGAAACAGAATTTCTTTCATTTTTTGATAATGGTGATGGAACTCAATTTTATAAGCTTACAAAAGTAGATCCTAAGGATGTTGCCGATAGAAAAATTATTACTCTTGGCTGTTATTATGTTGACTATGATGTTAGAAAACGAATAGTTAATTTTAATCAGAACAGTGATGAGTACAAAATTTCTATTATTGATTATTCAAAATATAATACAGATGATGATTATACTGCAGGTCTTACACAGCTGAATAATGATATCGTATCCGGTAACACGCCTGATATTATTGAACTTTCAAGTTGGATGCCTTATGAAAGCTATTACGCAAAGGGGCTTTTTGAAGATCTTACATCCAGATTTGAGAATGATGAAGAACTGAGCAATGTAGAATATTTGGATAATATTCTAGAAGCTTTCAAATATAATGGCAAGATGTATGCAGTTATTCCTGGTTTCACTGTAAATACAATTGCAGTCAAGAAATCTATATATGATAGTGTTGATAGCTGGACAATGGATTCTCTTGAGCAGCTTATGGATGAGATGGATGCTGACCCAACGCTTTTTGCTGGCATTCAGACTCGAGAGTCAATTTTTAATAATATACTGCAGATGGCAGGAAGTAATTTTATAGACTTTAGTAGCAAAGAGTGTAAGTATACTTCAGATGATTTTAAATCGATTTTAAAGCTTGTTGGAAGTGTACCTGAGGAAGTAGATGAGGCATACTGGGAAAATGATAACTCAGCATTTTATAGAGAAAATACATCATTCCTTGAAGTTTTGAATTTCTGTTCCTTTACTCAGTATAATTATGTTAAAAAGGGTGATTTTGGTGAAGATATAGTGCTTGCTGGTTTTCCTTCGGAAAATGGTGGAATGTCATCTATTACTCCAAGTATGCGTTTGTGCATGAGCGCATCTAGTCAATATAAAGATGGAGTTTGGGAGTTTCTTAGATATTTTTATACTGATGATTATCAGTGCTCTGATGATGGCATAGCATCCAATGGCGTATGGCCTGTTAGTTTAAATGCCATTGACAACCTTGCAACTGAAGCTAAGAAAAAGCCTACATACACTGATGACAACGGAATAGAAGTAGAATATGACATGACCTATTATATAGGCAATAATGAAATAATCATTAATCCTATGACAGATGACGAAGTAAACGAAGTAGTCGAGTTTCTTAAGAGCCTTGATAATGTTGCTTACAGTGACACATCTGTTAAGACTATTATTGATGAAGAAGCATCTGCTTATTTCTCTGGACAAAAGACCGTAGATGAAGTTACAAATATTATCCAAAGCAGAGTAAAGATATATGTAGAAGAGAATAGCTGATAGTAAATAAAAAAGAATGTCGCTCGCGACATTCTCGCGCCGAGC
>JAZRKG010000094.1:0-23830 GCA_045646185.1 Butyrivibrio sp. | reverse complement strand
CTTCTTAACTGCTTCTGCATCGATACCATTACCATCATCACCAACCTCGATAACAACACTGTTACCATCCTGGAAAGCATGAAGGAAAATCTGACCTGTTGCAGGCTTACCTCTCTCAGCACGAAGCTCTGCAGATTCAATACCATGGTCAGCACTGTTTCTAAGAAGATGCATCAGAGGATCTCCGATTTCATCAACAACGGTACGGTCCATTTCTGTATCTTCACCAGTCATGGTCAGTTCCATCTGCTTGCCAAGAGACTTATTAAGATCACGAATCATTCGTGGGAACTTCTGTAATACGCTCTCGATAGGTACCATCCTAACCTTCATAACTGATTCATGAAGATTGGTTGTTACACTTTCAAGATATTCAATCTGCTCATTTACCGCACCATTTGTAAGGCCTGAGCTGTTAGCTGCTGAAATAAGTGAGTTCTTTGCAATAATAAGCTCACTTACCAGGTTCATAAGAACATCCAGCTTATCTATACCAACACGGATAGTCTGGTTAACAACAGGCTTTCCGGCAGGTTTCTTGCCACCAGCGGCTGCTGGTGCAACTTCCTTCTTGGCTGCCGGAGCTGGTGTTGCAGCTGCCGGTGCAGGTGCTGGTGCTGCAGCTGCTGGTGCAGGTGCTGCGGCAGGAGCCGGTGCTTCTTCCTTATCCTCTGTAGACTTTGCTCCAGCAGGATCGAAATCTGCTACTTCGCAGTCTTCAATTTCAGAAACACCCATAACTATATTTCTGATCTGGTTTGGATCCTGGTCAGTAATAACAACCAGTGCAAACTCAAATTCAAATTTTTCATCTTCTATATCCTGAGCTGAAGGATCAGAAACGGCAATTTCACCAATTTCTTCAAGGCCCTTGAATACAAGGAAAGCTCTTGCAGCCTTCAAAATACAGGATTCCTGAACTTTAACATCAACACCATAGAGTTTTTTGCCTGCCTTGGCAGCATCCTCTAAGGTAGACTTAATAGAAGGATCGAGTTTGATGTTCTTAAAGCTCTTCTTTCCAGGGTCAGCGCTTGCCTCTGCAGGTGCTGCTTCTGCTGGTGCTGCTTCTGCTGCAGGTGCAGCCTCTGCTGGTGCTGCAGGTGCAGGTGCAGCTCCGCCGCCAGACTTTCCTGCTCTAATGTCAGCAAGAGCCTGGATCAGATGAGCATTGTCCTCTGTTCCTTCATCCTGAGTTGATTCAATATTGTCGACATAAGCTTGAATTGCATCCAGACATTGGAATAAGGTATCGGTCATGCTGGAGTCGAACTTCAGAGTACCATTACGTACATCTGAGAATACATCCTCCATGTCATGGGTCAGGTTCTGCATCCTTGTATAACCCATTGTGCCTGCCATACCTTTCATAGAATGGGCAGCTCTGAAGATTTCGTTGACGCAATCTTCGTTACCAGGATCATCTTCAAGAGTCATAATACTGTCATTAAGATTCTGAATATGCTCCTTTGCCTCATCAAGAAAGACTCCAAGATACTGAGAAACATCCATATCTTTTTACCTCCATTTTAAAATAGTTTGACTAAAAGCTTATTTAGTCTTGCCTGACATAAAATGGAGGTATGGATGTTCCTTCACTTTACGCCGACGTTCATTATTATTTCCTGAGCTACATTATCCAAAGGGACTACTTGATCTACAAGCCCAGCAACTGCAACTGATTTCGGCATGCCATATACTGTGCATGACGCTTCATCCTGCCCGATTACATGAACTTTTTTCTTTCCCTCCAGATTCTTGATACCCTCAGTACCGTCAGCGCCCATACCAGTTAGTACCACACATACAACTTCGTCGAAATCTGAATCCATCAGTGACTCGTACATAAAGTTGGCACAAGGTCTTACACCTTCGCGGGTTGGACCATCTTTGTAATAGATGGAATGTTTACCACCTGCAGTCTTAACATGCATATGCTTGCCGCCTGCTGCGATATAAACAGTTCCCGGTTCTATTACGTCCCCATCTTTTGCTTCAACTACATGTATGTCACTTAAGGAATCAAGTCTTTCTGCAAGAGAAGCTGTAAATCCCTGTGGCATATGCTGTACCAAAACGACAGGAGCTTTTAAGTTTTTAGGAAGCTTAGGAATAACTGCCTGCAATGCTCTTGGGCCTCCGGTTGAGCTTGCGATTGCAACAATTTTATTACCGGTAACCTTGTAAGCGGATTTGCTGACAAGTTCAACCACCTTCTTCTGAGCTTTGATATCTTCAATAGAAAAGGTTTTAGCAGGAGCTGTAACTCTACTTTCTGCAACTGCAGCAAGAGTATTTACCAGCTGATGTGAAAAATCATCTCCTCTACATTCCGAAGCTCTATCAGGCTTATGAACAAAGTCTAAAGCTCCCAGGTCTAAGGCTTCCATTGTGACCTTTGCACCTTCTTTAGTATCGGTGCTGGCCATAAGGATTTTGGCCTTAATACCATTCTTCTGAACTTCCTTAAGAAGTGTTATTCCATCCATACGAGGCATGTTTACATCAAGTACAACCGCGTCATAGGATTTTTTCTTAAGTAATTCCAGACCTTCAACTCCATCTTTTGCCGTTTCTTCTACATGGAACCTAGAATCTGAATTAATAATATCACTAAGTACTGTTCTCATGAGTGCAGAGTCATCAATAATAAGAATTTTTTTCATAATTATGATTGCTTCTTTCTGATTTTTCGTTCCTCATCGAAGATAAAATGTATAATATCTTCTCTGGCATCTTCGTCAATGTGAATGTATTTTATTCTATGCTCAAAGAGTCCGGGTTTATTTTCAAGCTCCTGAACCTTCAATACCGTAGAAATCATTTCAAACTCTTTATTATTAAAATAGCCCGGTAGCTGATACGTGCAGTAAATGGTGCTACCCTGCTCAAACTGAAAGTTTGAAACAAACCTTAGTCCCCCACCACTTATATCAACAATAACAGCCTTTTGAAGTGGTTTATCTTTATTTACCAGAAAATCCCAGTTGTTCTTTACAGCCTTAACCTCATCCTCTGTAAATGCTCTGGTTTTAAGTTCCAAAGCACAACTAAATCTGTAATATTCTCGCCTTTGAAGTTTTGTCAGATTGCTGGATAGCTCAAGCACAGCCAGATAAACGTTATTACTACGATATCTGTCAACAACCTTGGCATAACACTGCATCAAACCATTTCTGGTATAAAAACACAGATTATACTGGACATTGACCGGGAGCAGTATGAGTTTCCCCTGTATCATCGGCATGAGTATTTCAATTCTCTCCTCTGACAAGACTCCGTTGAGCTTACTAAAATAAAGTCTTGAAGAATCGGGATCATCCTGCATCCACATTTTATCAACTGCTTTTAGTTCTACCTTATTTCCGACACTTAAGTAGTCCGCTAACATTTATGCTCCTTAAATTAAGAATTTGTAATAGATGCCGCACCTGAAGTGCCAGCAGTACCGGTAGAATTAAGCTTTCTGCCGGTGATAATATGTGAAAAGAAAGCCGCCATACCTCTTGGCTTTACTTCCATTCCATCCTGTCCAGATAACGAAGCTGCTATCTGCTCAAAAGCTTTCGTCGCCTTGGCATTCGGATACTGAATTGATACAGGAGTCTGCTGCATAACACTCCTGGCAAGATTTGGATCCTGCGGTATCGCGCCAAGATAAGTAAGCGGTAATTTCTGATATCTTGCAACAACAGCATTTAACTTGTTAAAAAGCTGCTGTCCTTCTTCGTCTGTTGAAACTTTATTTGATACGACCTTTATAACTGTATTATCCTTAGAAAATCTCGGATATTGGTTTAAAGCCTTTAACAAGGAGTAGGAATCAGTTATGGACGTTGGCTCCGGCGTGGTAACAAGGATAATTTCACCACTTGCCACAAGGAATTCCATAACTGCATTAGAAATGCCGGCTCCTGTGTCTATAATAATAGTATCGGCAATTGCATCCAATTCAGCAAGATTAACTATTATATATACCAGATAATCTCTGCTAAGGTTGTACATGCCTGATATTCCGGAACCACCGGAGATAAATCCCACTCCCATAGGTCCCCAGGTTATTACATCCTTTATATTTTTGCCCTGATAAATCAAATCACTAAGGTTGTGCTTTGGAACTGTTCCAAACATAATCTCTATATTGGCAAGTCCAAAGTCGGCATCGAGAATAATTACTCTCTGTCCCATCTTCTTAAACTGAATCGCCAGATTTATAGCAACATTTGATTTACCTACACCGCCCTTTCCACTGGTAACAGTGATTATTCTTGCAAGCGGTCTCTGAGGCGTATTTGTGGATTTAATTATATTTCTAAGCTGTTCTGCCTGATCCATACATTACTTACCTTTTTCTTTGTTTTCTCCGCCTAGCAAACTTTTAACGGATTTCTGAGCATCAAATACTGCTATGTCATCAGGAACATTCTGACCATTTGTTATATAAGACATAGGAGCTCCGGTATACATACGAATGTTATACAGATTTCCTGCACAATTGGTCTCGTCCATCTTGGTAAAAATAAGCTTGTATTCAACCATATCTGAGTAACAATCAACGATTTCTTTTAAGTCGCGGTACTTGGTAGTTGCACTAAGTACAAGGAAATTTTCATGATCCATATTTTCCTTTAAAACAGCAATAAAATCATTTGTAGCCTTTTTTAACTCATCATTATGAATTGAATATCCAGCAGTATCTATCATCAGATAGTCATAATCTCTAAAATCTTCAACAGCCTGTTTCATCTCTTCCACTGTATAGATAACCCTAAATGGGATCTCCATGATGGAAGCATAGGTTTTTAGCTGTTCAGCAGCTGCTATTCTGTAGGTATCAATAGTAAGAAGAGCAACCTTTTTCTTTTTGTTCAGATACAGTTCTGAAGCAAGCTTTGCAATGGTTGTAGTCTTACCAACTCCGGTTGGTCCGATAAATATTTCAGCCATCGCTCCGTCATTATCTTCTTTTATAGTCTCTGATTTTCCAAACTTCAAAACCATTTTCTGATATACATTAGCAAGTGTATATTCAAATGGCAGATTCGGCTTGGCTATTTTTTCAAGCTCGTCAGTCAGCTGATTGGCATACTTTTCATCCACTTCATTTTCAAGAAGTGTGTTGTATAAAAGCTTTATGAAAGACATTGTTTCTTCTGAAATAGGACTCTTACCTATGGTAGTACCCTCTTCCATGCTTTCATCCTTTGACTGCTCTACGATTTCTTTCTCCGGCTTTAAGATATTCTGCTCAAGAAGGTTGTGCAGATTATCCAGTTTTTCTTCTATGACACTGCTTTCATCAATCTTTGGCATGCTCTTTTCAGCAGTTCCAACCTTTAATGGTGGCAGTGTTCCATCAGAAGTAGCTTTGACAAGTTTGTCCCCAATGCTGCCGCCTGAAGGCGCATACTCATCCTTGACGTTACTAGTCTTTGCGGCCACTTCAACCGGACGTCTGACAGGCTGTATAACCGATGCTGCAGGTCTTTCCGTTTCCTCTTCCAAGGCCACCGTTATTTCTGTTCTTTGTGGCAAAAGAAATGAGAAAAAGCCTTCTTTTTTTACCGGACGAACATTCATGATAACTATGTTCTGTCCCAGCTCCTTCCTGGCCAGCTCAGTCGCTTCGTTTTCAGTTTTCCCCGTAAACTTTTTAATAATCATCTTATGCTGTCACCATACCGACCGATTGCAATTCAATTGAAGTTTCCACTTCGTTGTAGGAAATAACAATCAGATCCTTATAGTAATCCTCCGTCATTTTCTTGTAGTACATTCTAACTATAGGTGAAGTCATAATAATAGGACTTTTTCCTGCTTCCTCAAGCTTCTTGACCTGATCTCCTGTGGCTTTAAGAATCGCTTTAGTTCTGCCTGGATCAAGTGTCAGATAAGCCCCGGTTTCAGTCTGTTTGACACTGTTCATGATTTCCTGTTCAACCTTAGGGTCAAGTGTCAGCACACTGGTTGTTTCTCCCATTGGGAAAAACTTATTTGATATCGCTCTCTTAAGACTCTGTCTTACGTATTCAGTAAGAATATCTGAATCTCTTGTGGAAGGAGCGTAATCAGCAAGTGTTTCAAAAATAGTTACAAGGTCTCTTATGGAAATGCCCTCTTTTAAGAGATTCTGAAGAACCTTTTCAATTTCACCAAGGCTCATCAGTTTAGGTACAAGTTCATCTACAAGAGCATCATTATTTTCCTTAAGATTATTAACAAGGTTCTGTACATCCTGTCTGGTGAGAAGCTCTGAAATATGTTCTCTGATAACCTCTGTCAAATGTGTAGCGATGATTGAAGGCGGATCAACAACTGTATATCCAAGACTTTCCGCTCTTTCTCTCTGGCTCTCTGTAATCCAGATAGCCGGCAGATGGAAGGATGGTTCAAAGGTAGGAATACCTGTTATCTCTTCCTCAACTCGTCCAGGATTCATTGCCATGTAGTGATCAAAAAGAATTTCTCCATCGCTGACCTGTATACCTTTAATCTTGATAATGTACTGGTTAGGATTGAGCTGAATATTATCACGAAGACGGATAATAGGAACCACCGTACCAAGTTCAAGAGCAATCTGTCGTCTGATCATTACAACTCGGTCAAGGAGGTCACCTCCCTGATTAACGTCTGCCAGTGGAATAATTCCATAACCAAATTCAAGTTCAATAGGATCCACCTGCAAAAGAGTGGTAACATTTTCCGGCTGTCTGATTGCCTCTGCCTCTGTTGCTTCTTCTTCCTGAGCTTCCTCCTCAATATTCTTTTCACCAATTGTCTTGGCGTTCATTCTTCCAACGATAATAACCAAAATACCAATGCCAACATATATTGGTGCAGGAAGCGGTGTCAGGATACCAATAGCTGCTACAACTCCTCCAACCAGATAAAGTACTTTTTCTGAACCAAAGAGCTGGTCGATAAGCACATGACCAAAGTCTGCTTCTTTTGAACCCTTTGTTACGAGAATACCTGTCGAAAGAGATATGAGAAGTGATGGGATTGAACTTACAAGACCGTCACCCATGGTCAAGATAGTATATTTATCAACAGCTTCACCAACATCAAGTCCCTGTCTGAACATTCCCATTGCTATACCACCAATGATGTTAACTGCCGTAATAACAAGGCCCGCTGTAGCATCTCCTTTTACGTACTTGGATGCACCATCCATAGCTCCAAAGAAACTTGATTCTTCCTGAATCTTATCTCTTCTTCTCTTGGCTTCTGCATCGTCTATTGCTCCGGTATTAAGGTCGGCGTCAATAGCCATCTGCTTACCAGGCATAGCATCAAGAGTGAAACGAGCTGTAACTTCAGCTACACGTTCAGAACCTTTATTAATAACCATAAACTGAACAATCAAAAGAATTAAATATACGATGATACCAACTATCAGATCACCGCCACCAACGAATTCACCAAAAACCTTGATAACTTCACCAGGATCACCTGATGTAAGGATCAGTCTCGTTGATGATACGTTTAGAGCGATACGGAAGATTGTCGTAATAAGAAGTATCGTAGGGAAATTGGACATCTCAAGAACTTCCGTAGTGTACATACAGGTAAAAAGGATAACAAAGGAAAGCATAAAGTCAAATGCTAAAAGTATATCCATTAACCAGTTTGGAATAGGGATGATGAGCATAGTTATAGCTGCAACTACGTACATAGCCACGCCATAATCATACACTCGATTAATGACCTTACTGTTCATTAAACTCCCCCTTCCCATACGAATATTATAACATAACTTTACGATAAATCGCACGTTATTACTAGGTTTTAATCAAAAAAGTAATAATTTTTTTATACTTTTACACTTTTCCTTTCAGGTGATATACAAAGGCAAGAACCTCGGCCACTGCCTTGTACAGCTCAGGCGGAACAAATTCTCCCACTTCAACTGTAGCGTATAGCATTCTGGCAAGTGGTTTGTTTTCAACTATCTCAATATCGTTTTCTCTTGCAATCTCTTTTATACGCTGGGCAAGGTAATCTTCGCCCTTGGCAATAACCCTTGGAGCCTCGTATTTATCAGCTTCATACAAAATAGCAACAGCATAGTGCGTAGGGTTTGTAATAACTACATCCGCCTGTGGCAGCTGCTGCATCATTCTGCGCCTTGAAGCTTCCATCATTCGCTGTTTCTGTTTGCTCTTAATCTGAGGATCACCTTCAGTATTCTTATACTCATCCTTTACTTCCTGCTTGGTCATCTTCAAATCTTCATGGTGTTTATATCTTGTATAGACAACATCTGCAGCGGCAATCAGTATGTACCAGGCAGCTATTCTGATGCCTATATTAACAAGAATAATGCCCATAGTATGAATGGACTGAGCCAGTGTAATGTCGTATAAAAGAAAGATTGACTCATCAAGTCCTGCCAGATAGGTGTAAATAACCGTAAACAAAAGAACCAGTTTAAGAAGTGACTTGACCAGCTCAAAAATCTTTTTGGATGAAAAAAGGTTTTTGAAACCCTTAATAGGATTAAGCTTGCTAAGCTTTGGTTTTAAAGGTTTTGTCGTAATCTTCCATCCTACCTGAGCTATATTACAGATAAGACCAACTATTACTGCCAGAAGCATAAAAGGCAGTGAAATGATCAGCACATTGACCAATATCTGACCAACCATGGTTTCCATTGACTTAACAGGAATATACCCGTCGTACATGACAATATATTCAGGGATCTGGTTATAGATATTTCTGAATATTCCCAGAATTCTATCTGCCATAGTGTCATAGTAAACCGCTATCAGCACAAAAAAGATCATCAGACTTGCTGCATTATTAACCTCATTACTGTTTGCAACATTACCATCTTTTCGCGCATCATTCTTTTTCTTTGAAGTAGGCTCTTCAGTCTTTTCTCCGCCAGGGCCTTCTTTTGCAAAGAACTGCAGGTTATATTTAATTAAATAATGTCTAGACTCGTCTTTGTCCAATATCACTATGCCACCATTCCATTCAAAAACTGTTTTAACAAAATTCTCATTTCTTTAAAAATAAAATCCGATGCTCCGTAAAGAATACTCGATGTAAGATACAAAATTGATAGTCCCACCAGCACCTTTATCTGCATACCAACAGCAAACATGTTTAGCTGTGGAGATACCTTGGCAAGTACGCCAAGAATAACATTAAGAATAAGCGTAACAATAAACACCGGAATTGCTATTCTGAATCCAATTACCAAAAAGGCTGATACAAAGTCCAAAAGTGCTTCTACCAGGCGGTCTGTCTGAAAAACCGCACCATTTATTGGAATAAGAGTATAGGAATCTGCAAAAGCCCTGATAATATACTGGTACATTCCGCTAACTATCAGCATCATGGTAACTGTCTGCTGATATAGAGAACCAGAAATAGTTACCTGCTCATTGGATGCAGGATCAAACAAAGAAACCATAGACAAACCAGCCTGCATATCAACAATATAACCGGCAAAAGAAGCTATGAAATTGCATAGCATAAAGGCATATCCAATCAAAAAGCCTGTTATAGCCTCTTTTAACACAATAATCGCATAGCCCAGTACAGTGTTGTAGTCCAATACTCCCCTCGGAACATTATCAAAGAGCAAAAAAGTCATAATGACTGCAAAGCCAACTTTTACCCTGTTTGGCACAGCACGGTTCCCTATAAACGGGGAAATAAATATGAAGCTTGCAACGCGAACCAGAATCAGTAAAAATGTCTCCAGTTCACCATAGGTAAAAGTGTATTCAAACATAAGTCAGCCCTATTTTATATACAAAGTAAAATCATGCCAAAGTAATGTAATATAATCCGTAATCTTAGTAATCATCCAGTTTCCAAGAAGCATAAGCAGCAGGAAAACACTTATGATCTTGGGAACAAAGGTAAGTGTCTGTTCATGAATAGATGTTACCGTCTGAAAAATTGAAACTATAAGACCTACTACCAGAGATGTTATAAGTAGCGGTGCAGATATGGTAATTATCATAAATATAGCGTCGCCCATTATCTGGGTTACCTGATCAGCTGTCATAAACGCTCCTTTCTCTAAAAATTACTAGTAGAAGGTTCTCACAAGATTTCCAAGTATGAGACTCCAACCGTCTGCAAGAACAAACAACAGGATTTTAAACGGCAATGATATGGTGGTCGGCGGCAGCATCATCATACCCATACTCATAAGCACAGACGCCACAACCATATCGATGATAATAAAAGGAATATATATCAAAAAGCCAATGATAAAGGCTGTTCTAAGCTCACTTATTATAAAACTTGGTATCAGCACTGAGTTAGGAATAGAATTAAGCTCTCCATCCCACTCCATGCCATCGATATCCATAAATAGTCGCACATCCTTAGTCTGAGTCTGTGCATACATAAAATCTCTAATAGGATCCATAGCTCTGTCCAGGAATTCTTCCTGGTCTATTTCACCCTGATCAAAAGGAACAATCGCATTGTCATAAATAGTTGTTATTGTAGGCTGCATAATGAAAAAGGTTAAAAATAAAGCCAATCCAAGAAGCACCTGGTTTGGCGGAGCAGTCTGCGTACTTATAGCCGTCCTTGTAAAGTGAAGAACAATGATGATTCTTGTAAAAGAAGTCATCATCACAAGGAGTGTTGGAGCAAGGGTTATAAGTGTAAGTGTTATAAGGATTCTGAGAGCACCATTAATAGTACCGTTACCGTTGTCATAGGTAACCGTAACCGTGTTGGCAATATTAAGTTCCTTTAACTCTTCCGGAGTATCACTTGTTCCAGGACCGGTAATATTGGTTCTTTCATTATCCTGACCAACTCTGGCATCTGAATTGTCTACTGTCGGGTCTGTAGGCGTGGTATCATCCACAAAAGTCGCTTCGTTATATGTCGCGTTAGAAACAATGGGAACTGCCATGAACAGGAATATGATCATGGGCATAGAAAGAAGAGCCATCGAGATGACTCTTTTCCAAAGTTTTTTTAATTGTAGTTCTCTCTCCCTCATTTTATCCATACTTCTGACCTCTGCAAATATTTTTACTGCTTTTGTTTTTTCAGAAGTTCAAGGACATCTTTAAAGCTTTTATTATCGTTTACAGTTTCTTGTTTTGTTAGCAGCTCTTCCTCACTAATATCAGCAAGTTTGGTTATGGTATCTTTGCAAACGGCATATGCAACATAGTGCTCCCCCACTCTGACTATCTGAATATACTTGGATGCAGATATTCTGGTGGTTTCCACAACTTCTATGTTTGTTCCGGTTTCCTGAAGTTTCTGGTATTTTGCTATCCATCTGCTTACAAAAGCTGTAAGAACAAGCACTGCAACAAATAATATAAGCACAGTAAAAAACTGAGCTACGCTATTTATCGTCATTTATCCTATTACCTTCTTAACTGCCTCTAATACTCTGTCTGCCTGGAAAGGTTTTACTATAAAATCTCTTGCCCCTGCCTGAATAGCTTCAATAACCATCGCCTGCTGTCCCATAGCGCTACACATAATAACATTTGCATTTGGGTCAGCAGCCTTAATATCTTTTAGTGCCTGAATACCATCTTTTTCTGGCATTGTAATATCCATAAGTACCAGATCAGGTTTCAACTCGTTGTATTTCTCAACAGCAATCGCCCCATTTTCAGCCTCTCCTGCGATATTGTATCCATTTTTGGATAAAATATCTTTGATCATCATGCGCATGAATGCGGCATCATCACTAATAAGAACACTTTTAGCCATCTCACAGCCCCTCTCTAACCTAGTTTAGTCTATTTACTGAACTATCTCAGTTACACGAACACCAAAACTTTCTTCAATAACAACAACTTCACCTTTGGCAACAAATTTGCCATTAACAAGTACATCAACAGGTTCACCGGCTACTTTGTCCAGTTCTATGATCGTACCTGGTGCAAAATCAAGAATATCTGCAATTGGCTTTGCAGTTCTTCCAAGTTCAACGGTAACTTCAAGCGGTACATCTTTGATGATTCCAATATTTTCGCCTGTTGATAGAATAGGTGAATCTCCTGCAAAATTCTGGAACTGAGCAGGTGAAATATTCATATTCATCATAGGCTGCATTGGCATCATCATTGGCTGAGCCATCATAGGCTGTCCTGCCATCATAGGCTGCCCTGCCATCATCTGAGGTTGTTGCTGCATACCCATATCAGGCGCAGGCGCTGCAGTCGGAGCTGCTTCTGCAGGAGGTGGAGCCATAGCTGCAGCACCCTGAGCCGCTGTAGGTTCTGAATTACCTTTTGTACTGGTACTAAAGGTATCATAAAGACTCTTTGCAAAGTCTATTGGATACAGCTGCATCAGTGATGAATCAACCAAGTCAGAAATCTGCATCTTGAAGGAAATCTTACAGAAGGTTCCAGTAAGGAATTCAGCAATATCTCTCGGGTCGTCATCAATCATCTGAAGCACAGTTGCTTTTGGCGGAGAGATATCTACTTTTTCTCCAATCATGGTAGAAATTGATGTTGCAGCAGCACCCATCATCTGGTTCATTGCTTCAGAAATAGCTGACAGCTGCAGCTCTCCTATTTCTCCATCTACATTAGATCCATCACCACCCATCATAAGATCAGTGATAATAAGAACGTCTCTTTCCTTAAGAATAAGAATATTAGAACCATCAATACCTACTGTGTACTTAATCTGAACAAATACACAAGGTTTCTCATAACCATCAATAACGCCTTGCCAGTTAGAAAGTTCAACAACAGGCGTAGTGATATTAACCTTCTGGTTAACCAGTGAGTACAGAGTAGTCGCTGATGAACCCATACTGATATTGGCAATTTCACCAATGGCATCTTTTTCTACATCTGTAAGCAGAGTCTCATCTATTGGCGCTCCGCCACCACCGCCACCTCCAGAAGGGGCTTCCCCTGAATCTGCAGGAGCTGCATCTGCGCCGCTGTCCTCAGCAGGTGTTCCGGAAGTATCCATTCCTGCTAGTAAAGCATTAATCTCATCCTGGGATAACATTCCATCCATGCTCCTACTGTTCCTCCTCTCTGTGAATCGACGTTATTCGGACTGCGTATTTGTCCTTTTGCGTACCTGGCAATGCAGTAAATTTATATATGTCACCAACATATATCTGCATGTCATTATTCACTCTATTATCAAGCCTTATAATATCTCCAGCTTGTAAATGCACGAAATCATTAACCGAAACATTACACTTTCCAAGAACCGCTTTTACCGGAACTGATACATGTCTAACAAGTGTCTCAAGATGTTCCTCGTAGGTCTCATCATTATGCTTTTGCATTGTCGAGAACCAGTACTTGGTATTGAGCTTGTCCATAATACTCTCAAGAGTAAAGTATGGAAGACACATGTTCATCAGTCCTTCAGTATCACCAATCTTGATATTAAGTGTTACAATGGCAATCATATCTGTTGGTGAAATAACCTGGGCAAACTGTGGATTTGTTTCTATTCTTTCCATGACAGGATTGATATCCAAAACGTTCTGCCACGGTTCAACCATAAGCTGCATGCATATGGTTACCAGTTTTTCTATCAGTGGCATCTCAATATCTGTAAATGGTCTTGGCTTCTCAAGAGTGCCACCTTCGCCTCCAAGCATTCTGTCTATAAATGCATATCCAATATTTGCCTGAAGTTCGAGAATTATATTTCCCTGTAATGGCAGGAAATTGATAATTCCAAGTATTACAGGATTTGATAAGGCGTTACTAAATTCTGAATAAGTAACGGTTTCAGAGTTAGCAACTGATATGTTTACATTTTTTCTAAGGTATAGAGGAAGCGTTGTTGATAACAATCTTCCATAATGTTCATAGATAATCTCCAGCGTACGCAGATGTTCTTTAGAGAACTTCGCAGGACGTTTAAAGTCATAATCTCTGACTTTTTTCTCGTCCGCATTGGACATCTGATCAACATCAAGCTCACCGGTACTTAAGGCAGCCAGCAGATTATCAATCTCGTTTTGTGACAGTACTTCGCTCACCTTAAAACCACCTCGCTTGTTACTGTATTTTTGTAGGTACTATTTTGCAAAAAAATCTGATCAGACATAATCATGCGATGATGTATGACATATCAACTGCATATATAAAGTTAGAACCATACATATCCTGAATAGCTTCAAGAATCTCTTCTTTTATGCTGTCAATATCTGCTTCAACCTCTTCCTTGGTGTGTGCAGCAATAATTGTCTGAATCTTGGTTGACATCAGTGTCTCCATATTGGTCATGCTCTCACTGTATTTGGTGTAGCCTTCATTTGATGTATCCATTGATAAAACTACTACTGTCTGAGCCATGTAGTGAGACTGTCCATCTTCGCCAACCTTAAGAGAGATTGTCATATCTCCATCACTAGGAATTGTCATTGTAGCTATGTTTTCAGCTGCTACATTTCCAGTGGCTGAATTGGAAAAGCCCTGTCCATTAGTACCGCCGTTTGCTTCCAGCTGCAGAGCGGACGCTATGTCAGATATTATCTGCTGTGTCTGGTTGTTGGTAGTCATAACACTAAGTAGCATAAAGCCTGTCATGGCAAGATTGACAACCAGAAGCGCCAATATAAGGATTGACAACAAATTCTTTTTCATAATTCTCTCCGTTCTGCTGACGTATCACGACAGCACAAAAGTTAAAACAGTGCTTTGGTAATGCATTTTGTTAATATGACGAGCTCAAAGGATTATAAATCCTTATTTCTACTCGACGGTTCTTTGCTCTTCCTTCAGGAGTTGAGTTATCAGCAACCGGGCTGTATTCTCCTCTTCCTGAGTGCTTGATATTGGCTGGATCAAGAGTAGTGTTTTCTATCAGATAATAGAAAACTGAAAGAGCTCTTGCATCACTTAGCTCATCATTGTTAGCATACTTTTTGCCGCTAGACATCGGGACGTTATCTGTATGTCCTTCAATCTCAATAGTTCCGCCAGCATATCTCTCAAGGATAGTTCCAACCTTGTCAAGAATTGTATATGCTTCACTTCTTATTTCAGCTGAACCGGAATCAAAAAGAATTGCTCCCTGAATAGTCAGCTGTACGTATTGACTTGTAAAATTAAGCTCAACCTCGTTTTCAATCTCTGCTTCATTAAGTGCTTCTGCAACTGCTTCAGCAAGTTTTTCAGATTCACTAAGCTGATCTGCTTCCAGCGCTTCAATAAGTTCTTCTGCGCTGGCATCTGCAAGAGAACCGGATTCAGTATTGGTTGAATCAACTTCACCTACATCTCCGGTATTTGTGTAGGTTGTATCAGACTCTCCTTCTCCTCCGGTAGACTCAGAATCCTGGCTTCCGGTAGTAGTTGTAACTTCAGTTGTAGTAGAACCGTTTTGTGATACACCCATTGAAGTCACATAAGAAGATATCTGGCTTAGCTGGGATATACCGTCACCAATAAGTGCGCCCTCACCGATTGACATTTCACCTCCGCTAAATATACCGAAGGCTGAACTAAAGGAGGCTGCGATCTCTTCAAACTTTGCTGCATCGATATTTGACATCGCATAAAGCAAAACGAAGAAGCAAAGCAGAAGGTTCATCAGATCTCCGAAAGTCGCCATCCATGCAGGACTCCCTTTGGGTGGCGGTGGTTCTTTTTTAGCCATAAGCCTTATTCACCTCCGCCGGAGCCATCGCCATTGGCAGCTTCATAAGCAGCTCTATCTGCAGGAGCCATGAACGCCTTGAGCTTCTCCTCTGTAACACGAGGGTTTTCACCTGCCTGAATAGACAGAAGTCCCTCAATCATCAGTGACTTATATGCATACTCTGCGGCATTTTGCTCCTTTAGCTTGGTGTTACAAGGAGTACATACCCAGTTTGCAAGCAGTGAACCATAGAATGTTGTGATAAGAGCTGTCGCCATGGAAGGACCAAGTGATGCAGAATCCGACAAGTTCTGAAGCATGTTAACCAGACCGATAAGGGTACCAATCATTCCCCAGGCAGGTCCCATGGCTCCCAGTGTTTCCCAAATGGCCGCTGTAGCCATATGTCTGTCGTTCATGGCATCAATCTCAGCCTGCATGATTCCTTTAACGAGCTCAGGCTCAGTACCATCAACTATAAGAAGAAGTCCTTTTTGCAGAAGTGGCTCCTCAATTCCGTGAGCAGCTTCTTCAAGTGCAAGAAGACCTTCCTTACGTGCAGTATTAGACAGATCTACTATCTGTTTTATAAGTGCTCCTGTATCAAATGGTGGGAGTTTTAAGATAAGTCCAAAAGATTTTAATCCGTTGATGAATTCAGGCAGCGTAACAGTCGCAAGCGTAGCCATGAACGCACCACCGAATGTAACCAAAAGTGATGGAACATCAATGAAGTTACCAATGGTTTGAATACCACCAGAAGTCGCAATACCGATAAGCATTACGACGAGACCCATTACCAATCCAACTAATGACGCTATATCCACGTTGTTTTCCCCTCATAAAAATCAATTTGTTATAGCAACTATATTCTGGATGTTTATAGTAATTCCAGAACAATTATGTCATAGATGTTAATTTGAATATTCTAGTAATAGTATTATGTTTGTAGTTTCTTATGTTTGAAACTATTTATGTTTTGTAATTATTATGTTTTTATTTAATGTTTTAAATATCTTCTATCTTGCAATCTCTTTTATTTCGTACTTTTTATTTATGCCCTATTTTATTCTGTCTCTTATTTTGTACTTTTGCTGATCATTTTGAATTTGTGTTTCTATTTCGTCCTTATCAGGACTGGCTTCCAAAACCAATATTCAAAATTTCATTAATTTATTAATTTTTTCCAAAAACTTCTCTTTTAAATGATTTTACTAGATTTTGTATGTCTTGTCTACTTTCTTTTACAATTACTTTTCTTCCAGTAGTCAATGATATCACTGTATCCGGAGTTTCTTCCACAATTTCTATATAATCGGGATTAATCAAAATCTTGTGGCTATCCAGTTTCGTAACCTCTATCATGATTTCATTATTCCTTTCCACAGATTTTCGTTCGAAATTTTATTTCACTTTGATTCTTATGTATTCCATTTTAACACCATAACCACTATTTGTCTGCGTTTTAATGATTAAAAAAGTATAACTTTGAAATTAAATTTCGGAATGTTGACGTTATTTTGACAATTAATTTCATTTTCATTCTGTCGGAATGATTTATTATTTTATATTGACTCTTGCTGCAACTTTAGTGTATATTACTTAAAGTTTTTGTTATAAATAATTATCTTTGATTTTCAGTTATCTATGGTTTTCTTATTATTCCTAATAATGATTTCCCTTAACTACCTAAATCAATAATTGCCAACTTGCCTATATGCTTTACTATTACTACTTTAAACAATAACTATCCATTTCGCCCATAATGCTTTAACCGCTCCAACTTTACAACTGTCCACTCCGCCCATAATGCTTTAACCGCTCCAACTTTACAACTGTCCACTCCGCCTATAATGCTTTGCGATACCTATAATATCCTAATCTTTATGTTAGGCCCAAAATGGTTTTTTTACATCATTAAGCCTAATTTAAGATTCAAAGCTAATAATTTTATTACTCATATTAGGCCTATTACTTTCAATCTCATTTGTAGGCCTAGCAAATATTTGGCCGATTAATTTGTACTAGGCCTATAAAGTAATATCTCTTCTGTAGGCCTAACATTTTAATTCATATCTCTAATCTTGTTAGGCCCATTTTAAAAGATTTACATATTTAAGCCTAACAATACCCCCATCTAAAATAATTTGGAGCATTATTACTAGGCCCAATGAATACTATACCTCTAATTAGGCCTAACCATTATAAAAACAGCATTTTACAATTAGGCCTAAAAACAATATATACTTCTATAGGCCTAACCATTCCCAGTTGACAGCGCAATATCACATATCAGAAAAATCATCCGGTTCAATAAAACAGTGCAAATCAGCAAAACAATACATAACCCAATAAAATAAATCATTCATAAAAAGAGGAAAAACAAATGAATCAAACAGAAGCGACTAATTTATTACATACTTTCCAAAAAAGAATAGAAAAAGCTTTGCAAACTTCCCCTGATGGAAGACTCCGGGCAACAAATACCAAAGGTTGCTATTCATACTATCACATATCAAAAGAAAACAATTATGGTGCTTCTGGCAAGTACCTCCCAAAATCCAAGCCCCATGCAATAAAGCGGCTTGCCCAAAAGGAATACTACCAGAAGCTTTCACAGGCAATTTCAAAAACAATCAGGCAAATAGAAATAGCTGGCAGCGCAGGCATACCTGCTGCCGACACAGATTACTCAGTCTACATTTACAAGCTTCAAAACGTATATGCCAGAATGCATCCGGCAAAGCAGGCAATGATAACTCCCTTTATCGAGACCGATTCGCAGTTTACTGAAAAATGGCTTCATCAGGAATATATACCAAAAGAATTTTATCCTGACTCGCCACTTATTTATGCCAACTCAGGCATACGTGTTCGTTCCAAGTCTGAAAAAATCATCGCCGATAAGCTGGATGAGCTTTCTCTCCCATATCTTTACGAACGCCCCTTCAAAATGCACAGCAAAAGAATCGTCCATCCTGATTTCACCTTATTAGACATCACCCATCGAAGAAACATCTATTATGAACATTTTGGCAAAATGGATGACCCTGAATACAGCACCAAAGCAATCAAAAAAATAAATGAATATTTAAAAAGTGGCCTCATTCTTGGTGAAACCTTGCTGGTAAGCTTCGAAACTCTCTCAGTTCCTATCGATATTTCATTATTACCCCAAACCCTGACAGATATAGGCCTGCTGCCAGATAAGTAATACCTGGCAAAAAAGACATCAAAAAACTGCTACACCTGATTCGTCAATCAAATGTAGCAGCTTATATTTTTATTTATCGTGTTAAATTACCATACCTTGCTGAAACCATATTCCTTATGACATTTCAGCTAAAATATTATCTCTTCAGATTTGTAAGTTCCTCAAGAAGTGTATCGGATACTGTAATGATACGGCTGTTTGCCTGGAAACCACGCTGTGTAGTAATCATATTAGTAAATTCGTTTGAAAGATCTACATTAGACATTTCCAAAACACCTGTATTCATGTAGCCGCCATCTATTGTGATATCCTGAACTGTAGCTGTACCTGAGTTAAGTGTTTCCGTATAAAGGTTGTCACCTTCGTGAGAAAGACCTGATGCGTTAGCAAATTCTGCAGATGCAATCTGTCCAAGGAGTTTTGTCTGACCATTACTATATGTTGCATTGATCTTACCATCTGTACCAACAGTGATACCATTCATCTCACCAACTGCTCTACCTGTATTCAAGCTACTAAGATCACCCTTAACTGCCTTGATTGTAGATGTACCATTGGTGTTATAATTTGTTACTGTTGAAAAATCAACTGCTACATCTGTAAATCCAGCCATGAAATACTGACCATTACTATCAATTGCATTCTGATTGAAATCCATTGTAATCTTTCCTGTAGGAGATGTAAGCGCACCAGTCTTTGGATTAAATGTAAGAGTTACATTGTTATCCTGAAGTACCAATGTTCCATCTGACAGGATTTCATAAGTCATTGTTGAGCTATATGAAGATGTATCAAGATCATATACGTTCTTAAAGAAGTTAGCTGTTGTTGTTGAACCTGTAATATCTGATACATAACCAACTCTGTCAATATCTTCATAACTAGAACTTGCGTAAGAAATAGTTGTGGAGTCGTATCCAGATACTGAACTGTTGGCAACTGAGTAAGTAGTAGTAACCGGAGTATTCTTCTGGTACGAATAATTAATTGTAAGCTTTCCATCACTATCTATCTGGAAAGTGGCATCAGCTGTAAGAGTTGTATAAGAAGCTACTGTTGCTCCACTTTCATAATCCTTATAATCTATGCCAAAAGCATCTTCCAAAAGATCTGCATAATCAGAAAGACTTTCACCTGAACCTGGTAAAGTTTTGTCAGGCGTATAATTTGCCAACAAAATATTATTGCTACTGTCGTACAGCGTAATAGTTTTTGCTTCTGTTGATGAAAAATCTTTTGTTCCGTCTGAATCAGCATCTAATAATGGAATTGAATTAGATGTACCATCAGCGTATGTAACTGATAATGTAGCACCACCAGTATTTATCTTAAATTTACTAGTATCATATGTGGTACTGTCAGTTATATCTACACCAAATATTGCTTCTATCGCAGTTGCATAAGTGGTGTTAGTACTATCAAGGTAACAGCTTGTAGGAAGTGTATAGTATTCAGTATCATCATCAACATTTGTGTATGTATAATCATTTGAAAGCTGTGTTGTAGTAGCTGTTTTTGAATCAGTTCCAGTAGTTGTATTAACAGTTGAAAATGTTAAGGTACCATCACTAGCTATAGAATAGCTTGCTCCAGCGGCGATATATGCCTCAATAGTATCATCATCAATTTCATATATTTCACTAAAGAAAGATGGATTTGAACTATACAGCGTACTTAAAGCTTCAGAATCACCACTTCTAGGGATACTTGTGTATACATTACTACTTGTAAGAGTAATTGCAGTATCTGTATAACTGGAAACTGTATATCCACTTGGGCTTACAGTTGTCTGTCCATTTCCAGACTCAGAATCTGTAAAACTTACATACTGCATCTTATCAGCACCAATTGAGTTACCATCTGAATCAAGGATATCATCCAGAGTAAATGTATATGTATGCTCAAGATTATCTACATCTCTTACTGAGAACTTTGCTGTATAGAGATAACCGAGGTTGTCGTAGAACTCAAGAGTAACAGTCTTACCTGAATCAGAAGTTACGTTTGTATCATTGGCATCGATATTTCCACTAACAACACCCTGAGTGGTTCCTGCTGGTGGATATGTTGTATTCTCAGCACTCATGATCTGAAGTTTGCCGATACCGCCATTGGTATTAACCGAGATTTCACCAGTAGATGCATCTTCTACTGCGCTCCAGCCGTAAACATAATAACCTGTTGACTGCATTGCAAGGTTTCCGGCACCATCTACATAGAAAGAACCGTCTCTTGTGTACATAGTCTGTGAGCCATCATTTACGATAAAGAAAGCATCACCAGTTATCATCATATCGAATGGGTTATTTGTTGTCTGAGTAGCACCCTGTGTATCAATTGCTGTGCCGATGGCGCCTGACTTAGCACCAAGACCGATCTGACGAGGGTTTACACCACCCTTTGTTTCAGAAGCAGCTGTAGCACTCTGGGTTGTCTGATACATAAGATCACTAAATGTGATAGATTGTGATTTGAAAGATGTGGTATTAACGTTGGCAATATTGTTACCGATAACATCCATCTTGGTCTGGTGTGTACGAAGACCTGCTACACCAGAAAAAAGTGATTTCATCATAACGAAAAGTCCTCCTAAACTTTGAGAATAGAAAAACAACTCACATCAGACTTTAAATATCAACAAATAAAGTCCGAATGTAAATAAACTATTCTCCGTGAGGACGGATCGTAAAGCGTTAGATTCCATCTGTCAGTCAGGAATCTATGACTTCCTGTCTATCTATTTAAGATAGCTTAAGGTCCAGTCATGCAATAACTGCTCCGTCTATGTTGGTAAAAACATTACTGTCTGTGCTGGTCTGATCCATTGCTGTAACTACTGTGTTATTTGGAACATTCACGATGAATGCCAGCTGATCAACCAGTATAAGCGATTCATTTATTCCCTTATCTTCTGCCTGAATTATGCCCTTATTCAGACGTTCCATCTGAGATTTGGTAAGTTCAATATTTCTGTCATTTAATCTTCCCATTGCATGTTTTGAAAATTTAACGCCGTCTGCCGCGTTTTGATTCTGAATCTGCTCAAGGACCTGATTAAAGGTAAAACCATTCGCTGTAGGCTTAGGTGTTGTCTGTACTGGTTTGTTATTTAAATACTGACCTTGTACCTGCTCAATGGAGAGGAAATTTGAATTGTTCTGTATCATATATCGTCTCCTCCATGAGATTTGTTAATAACTATTTTTTAAGTTGTTTGTGTTGTAGTTGCAGATGCTGCATCTGCTGCTTCCTGAAGGTCTGCAATTCTTAAAATATACTGCTTAAGAGTGGTTACATAGTCATTGTCGATGAAACTCTTTACTGTATCTGAGAATCCATCATATGCAAGGCCAAGATTATTGATCGTATCAGCATCCGAAAGAGATACATCATCAAGAGATGATGGTAATTTATCAATAGCTTCCTGGAACTTCTCTGCTGTTTCCTGAGCCTCTACATAATCAGTATCTGCTACAGCATATAAGTTATCCATACTATAATTTGTACCATTGATATTGAGATATGCTTCACCTGCACTATAGGTTACGTAATCAACCTTACCCTGAATCTGTGTTGTTGCACCAGTTGCTTCACTCGTCTGATTTATGATGACTGTTTTTCCTACCAGATCTGATGCTCTTGAAAGAGTCATTGCATCTGCCATATTCTGAAGCTGTTCAACCTGTGTAAAAGTTGCATACTGTGAAATATACTCTGTATTAGAAGTAGGTTGCAATGGATCCTGATATTTCATCTGTGCAACAAGAATATTCATAAAAGCATCTTTATCATATCCTGAAGCTGTGGTCTGGGTTTTCTTGGTCTCTGTACTAACAACTTCGCCATTACTAACAGCAGCACTTACTGAACTAATATTACTTGTATCTGCCATTTATGCCCTCCTATTAACTCTCTTGCCGGCAACTATTTGTCAGCAATCCTTTCAAAACAATTTTCATTACATTAAGCTGTGTAGTCTATTGTATTTCCATTAGCTGCCATCATCTCAGCTACAAGCTTGTCTGCATCATCCATCTCATCGTCTATATCAAGACTAAGATCTCCAAGATTGATTCTTCTTGTTTTCTTTCCTGTATTTTCTTCATTACCAGCCTGATGCTCATTCTGCTCAAGATTTTGTTCAAAAGCATGAGTCTCAACCATAACAGTTATCTCTGTAACCTTAAGTCCCTGCTCATTAAACTGTTTTTGTAATTGTGCTATCTGAGATAAAATAGCATCTCTGACTGTTTCATTCTGAGTTGTAAACTCGGCTACCATATTGCCATCCTTTGTTGCGGCAAGCATGATTCCGATATTTCCAAGACTTTGAGGATGAAGCTGCATTTCCATTTTGGTTACATCTGTATCGACGCTAACTTTGATAAACTCCTGAATCTGATCAATAATGTCTCTTGCTGAGGTATGAACCAAATCTGCTTCCTGAAGTGACTCCAGATTAGAAATGCTGTCATTTACTTTATCCAGCAGCTGATTCCAGAAATTGTTCATCATGTTATCGTTATGATTTAAAGTTCCTACGTTTTCTCTTCTTGCAGCCTGTGTTATGGTTCCAAAGTATTCAGGTTTGCTGCCTTCGCTATTATCAGAAGTTCCTGAGTCTTTAGACTGGCTATTCTTTACCTTGTTTAAGTCAAAAGCTTTTTCATCAAAAGAATTTTCGAAAACATCAACTTTTTCTTTTGGCTCTATATTTTCAGGCTTATCGCTGGAAACTTCTTTGATTTCTCCTTCAAAAGCTTTTCCAGTAAGGATATTATCAAACTGTTCTTCATTAAGACCAATTTCTTCTGCAATCTGAGTACTTTCTTCTTCAGACATATTCATGAGATTATCAAGTACATCAAATAATTCTCCGTTTTCAACTACCGGGAGTTCTTCAACCTGTTCTACAAGCGCGTTTGCAACATCTGCCATGTTTTCAGGTTGTAGAAGATCAATGGCTGTAAGTCCAAGCAGTTCCATAACTTTTACAACTTCTTCTTCATCAACTCCCATCTCTTCTGAAACTTC
>JAZRKG010000093.1:0-12913 GCA_045646185.1 Butyrivibrio sp. | reverse complement strand
CTCCAGATATTCCTCAAACTTGATTTCAAAATCAAACAGTTCTTCCCATCCCGGATCACGTCTTGCTACTGTACCATCAGGATTAGATGCTGTCAGTCGACTTACTAACGCTCCAAAGCCCTTCACATCTTCGTTGTTAATTGCAATCCTCATATCATTTGTCAGATAAGGTTCACAAGACTTATAATAACCAACCAATTCGCGACGTTTATCTTCAATATCCTTTTTAGGGATCAACCCCAAACGAAGATTAATTTTATCAAGCCACTCATTTGCTTTTGCCCTTGCAGATTCGATAATACTTGCAGCTTCTTTTTTTGCCTCTTCCACCTTTTCTTCCGCCTGCTTAATTAGGCTCTGAAGATTGTGAAGAGTTCCTCTAAGTTCTTTTTCCTGAGTTTCCAATTCCTGAATCTCCTGCTTACGCATTTCAGCCTTGTATTCAAGCACGGATAGGCTATCACGCTCCGGAGTCTTTATCTCACCATCGACCGCAAGACCTCTGCGAATACATATCTTTTTAAAATGCGCTCGTTCCATCTCCTTCCACTGCTTGGTGGCATTATCGGTACACTTTCCAGAAGTATCTTTCTCATCCGGTCTGGGAGAATACTCACTACCGGTACGAACCGCAATTAAGTTGCGCATAGCTCTATCCAAGGAATTTCTCTTTTGTACCCCAGTCTTATATCCTTCTGCAACTGGGATATAATCAAAATGCATATGTGGTGAAGCCTCATCCATGTGGATATAAGCCCCTATAAGTTCCAATCCAGGATTTCTATCCTCAAACCCTTCGATGTATTCAAGAAGACATTCCTTTGCTTTCTCACGCCATTCAGGGTGCTCTATGAAGTCTTCCTGCTTTCCCCACTGAAGCACATCCTCGTAAAACTCCTTCTCGCCATTCTTTGAATTGAGGATATGCGTCCGATAATCTTTGATCTGACGATCCTTACGTTTCTGTTTTGCATTATACTCACTAACTGCATCATCAAAAATTCGATGATATGCATGAGCTGTGGTTTCATCTTTCCAAACAATATTTTGCTCTGTTCTGGAAGCATCCACATTGCTTGGCAATTTGCCCTCTCCGTAATTTCGGAGATTATGCTGTCTATTTCCTCTGCCCTGAGGCATTGATATTGAACCCATTTTTTAATCTCCTTTCTAACTTCTGCTCCACTGGAGTAAAAGTGTATTTTTTCTGCTAATGCCTTTGTTACTTTCGGCGAAAGTAACGCCTTATGACTTTTGACACTTCGTATCAAAAGACGGCGCTCTTCCGAGGGACTCCTATGCGGAGTGCAGTCATTCGCCATGACAGGCATCTCATAAGGGCTTTGCCCTTGCCGATGGCTAACCCAATCTCAATAGGGCTTTGCCCTAAGGCGATGCCTTACCTAATCTCTCAGGGCTCTGCCCCGGCGATGCCTCCCCCGGTCTCATTGGGAGCTACACTCCCTGGGCGACGCCCTTCCCTTGTAGAACCTTGTCACAAATAAATCCTCACCGGATATATTTGCGCCTGCGGTTTCAAAAATAGTCATTTCGACGTCACATAACGCCACGACCTGACGTCATTATGACGCCGCCACTATAGGACAACTAACAATCACTTCTCCCTTGATGAAATATAACAAGTGCGTGCCACGCACTTGTTATATACAGCCAAGGAAAAAAAGTTACCACCGGAAAGATGGGTGTATTCCCTTCGCATCCAAATACTCTTGTCTTGCCTTTTCACGTTCCTCTGCCGTTGGTGCTGTTTTATATTTTGTGTAATTCTCATGCATAACCAAAAGTTCCAGTTTTTCATTTAGTGCTTTCCTAATCTCCGGCTCTTTCTCATAATCTTCAAATTCAAAATATGAAAACAAATCCAAAAACAGTTTTTGCGATATCATTATTTTTCGTTCTTTCATCTTCAACCTCCAAATGAAGATTGCAAGGTTGCAAGGATGCAATGTTATATATACTTTGCAATCTTGCATTCTTGCATCCTTCCTAAAAACCCCAATACCATTTATCTCCGGTCTTTGTTGCCATAACATTCAGTTCCTCTTTTGCGGTAAACAAAGTTCTTTTCTTAATCCCATCTGCCTCTGCAGCTTCAAAAATTTCTGTACTTGGTTTGGGACCATCCGCCAGATATTTTGCCAAGAACTCTTTTGCCGAAGTTAATTTAGTTACTTTCTGGTCTCCACTTAGGAGATCATCCACGGAAATATCAATTACACCTTCCCACGCAAATCCATTCTCTTTGTCTAAACGAAATGCAATCGAATCTCCCTCCGGTGCCAGACTGCTCTTATCATGCGCAATTACTCTGCAGGTAGGATCATCTTTGATTCTCTCAACTATAAGTACACTTCTTGCTGTAGCCTGAAAGTCGATAGAACCAAGCCCTCTATACGTTGATTTAGAACCACTTGCTTTGTTCATATGACCAATAAGAATGATTGCACAACTATATTTCTCTGCTATGTCTCCCAATCGCTTCATAACCGGGCGAATCTCGTTTGCCCTATGCATATCTACATTCGCACCAAGATACGCCTGTATAGGATCGAGAATGACCAATTTGGCTCCCGTCTCCTTTATAGCCTGTTCTATACGCTCATCAGACATACACAAGCCCTGTTCTGATTCATCTATTACGAGAACTTTTGAACAATCTGCCCCCGCAGCTTCCAAGCGAGGTTTTACAGTATCAGCCAAACCATCCTCCGCAGTCTGATAAATGACATTGATCGGTTCTATTTCCTGCTCATCTTCAGGGAGTTTTTCTCCTTTAGTAAGCAGAGCAGTCAACTGTAATACTGCCGTTGTTTTTCCCTCTCCGGGATCACCCTGTATAATCGTTAGTTTTCCAAGCGGTATATATGGATACCAAAGAAATTCCACCTTCCTACTTTCCACATCCGCCATATTAATAATCTTTAAGTTTTCCATTTTTTGTTATTCCTGCCTTTCTCATAAATTGATTGATAGCCGGAATAACCTCTGCTATAATGACCTTATCAATAGAGTCCGCAGAGATTATGCGGTTATCACAAGAGTCCTTTCGGTTGCCGCCGTTAGGATTCTTTTTCGTTTTTGAATGCTTCTAATATCTCCAACATTGTTCTAATTGGTGTGAGTAGTTCCTCATCCATCTCATCAATCGAATGAATCCTCATAAGTTCCTCTTGAATGTGAATCAAATCATTTTGAAATTGAACCATCATCATCGGATTTCCTTTAGCAACAACTCTCTGATAAAGAGCGCTTTCTACCAGATAATCTTGTTTTGTTCTGGCACCGCAAAGGCGCACTCTGTCATCAAGTTCTAAAGCCTCCTCAGGGGACATTCGAAATGCAACGATTTTATTTCTCCATCTACCCTTTTTATCTTTTATCTTCTCCGACATTGAAAAAATCCTCTCTTTCATCAGATAGTTTTTGAGCCATCTTAATCTGCTCCCCTGGGAACATATGCGCGTATCGGTAAGTTACTCTGATACTCTCATGTCCCATACGTTTTGCAATAGCCACCGCATCAAATCCCATGTTTATTAAAAGTGACACATGACTATGACGAAGATCATGAACACGAATCCGCTTTATTCCAGTTGCCTTACATCCTCGATCCATCTCGTGATGAAACTTACCCTTTGACATGTTGCTAAATATTCTCTGACTATCTTTCACTCCGTATAACATGCTGATATAGGTTTTCACTTCTTCCGCCACAAAATCCGGCATTGCTATCCTTCGATTACTGTTAGCTGTCTTCGGTGTAGTAATTACATCCTTACCTTTTAATTTCTGATAAGTTTTATTGACGCGAATCTCTAACTTTTCAAAGTCAAAATCCGAAGGAGTCAATGCTAAGCACTCACCCATACGAAGACCACACCAATAAAGAATTTCAAAAGCTACATATGATTCCTGCTTGTCCGCAATCGCCTGCGAAAACGTAAGATACTCTTCTTTCGTCCAGAACTTCATCTCCACCTTTTCATCCTGCTTAAAACTTCCCGCCTGATGGATAGGATTGATTCTTAAGCCATATAACTTACAGGCATGATTAAAAATACAACTTAGCTGCGCCTGGCATGATTTCAAATATGTCTGTGCGAACTTACCATTTTTGCCGTTCTCCAATCCAAGCATTTCATTCTGCCACTTAATAATGTCTGTAGCTCTAATCTCATTAATCTTACGATTCTCAAAGTACGGCAATATCCTTGTCTTAATAATGGCTTCCTTTGTAATCCAAGTACTCATTTTCACCTGGGGTTTTTTATCTTTTTCGTAGAGTTCATAAAACTCACCGAATGTCATATCAAAATCACCTGCCTCCTTCACTCTAAAAGATGCCTCCCATTCCACGGCTTCTTTTCTTGTGCCAAAGCCACGTCTTGTGGTACGTTTTGTCTTCCCCGTCCAATCCTTGTAATAAACAGAGGAATACCACGTACCATATTTTTTGTCCTTATAAACTGGCATTGCTATCCTCCTTTCTCTACGCTACGCCATAGAACTTTTCTTTGAAGTACTGTCTGCTTACCTTACCGGCTACAACGATATATCCCTTGGAGTTAAGTTCTTCATTTAACTTGCGGATAATCTTATAAGCATGAGTCTTTGAGCAACCAAGTATTTCAGCCACTTCATCAACTGTCATAAATACCTTCTCATCCATATGCTCTTCCTCCTTTCATTGAATAATTGCAATATTAACATTTTTGTTAACCTGTTAATTGTATTGTAATCACCTCTTTTCTATTTGTCAATAACAAATATGTTAACATAACAAATTTGTTGTATTTCTATTATTCATATGATACACTTATAGACGTAATCTGCAGAAAGTTTACAAATAAATTTAAAAAAGAGGTTTTTGCTATGAACATAGGAAAGAAAATCCAGATACTTAGAAAGTTCAGAGGTTTAACTCAAGCAGAACTTGGCATAGCCCTTGGCTTTAAGCCTGAAGCAGCTGCCAACAGAATTACCCAATACGAAACAAGTTATCGTGTTCCTAAAGAAGATGCTCTTACCCAAATGGCAGAAGTCCTTAAGGTTAGCAAATATAACTTTATTGATACAGATGATGTTGCCTGTGATTTTATACTGTCCCTTTTCTGGATAGACCCTATGGAAGATGGTGAAAAACCAATGATTCTCCCTTGGATGCTTCACGGCACACATGATGAGGAATTTGGATATTCAGTGATAGGTCATTGGATTGCAACTACTACCGCTTTCGATCCTAAAGGAAACCCCATGCCTCGTCCATTTATTGAATTCAACGATGATTCAATAAATAGTTATCTTGTTGAATGGAATCGTATGAGAACTTATTTATACGATGAAAAGATTAACAAAGAACAATATTTAGATTGGAAGTTCAACTGGTTCGAAAGAAAGTGTGAACCTACCAGTCAGATCAAATATCGTGCGGAAGAAATATTCCCCGATTAGAGCAGACAGTACTGCAACAGTACTTTGAGAAAAAGTAAAAGCCGTGAAACCCTTTATTTAAAAGGTCTCACGGCTATTTGCTCGCTTATTCCATCTCAATAGTTCCTGGTGGCTTGGAAGTAAGATCGTAGAATACTCGGTTTACTCCTCTTACCTCATTTATTATGCGGCTCATGACTGTCTGAAGGACTTCCCATGGGATATTTGCAGCTTCAGCTGTCATAAAGTCGATTGTATTTACTGCTCTGAGGGCTACTGCATAATCATATGTACGCTCATCGCCCATAACACCTACACTTCTCATATTTGTAAGAGCAGCAAAATACTGATTAGGCATCCATTTTGGCTCTGCGCCGCCATTCTGTGCCTTGTACTCTTCTATAGCCTTTCCTACTTCTTCGCGATAAATGGCATCTGCATCCTGCACTATTCTTACCTTATCTGCAGTAACTTCACCAATTATACGAATACCAAGACCTGGTCCTGGTAATGGCTGACGATATACAAGATAATCTGGAATACCAAGCTCAAGACCTGCTTTTCTAACTTCGTCCTTAAACAAATCTCTTAATGGCTCAATTATTTCTTTGAAGTCAACGTGTTCAGGAAGGCCACCAACATTGTGGTGTGATTTGATAACAGCAGATTCTCCACCAAGGCCACTTTCTACAACGTCTGGGTAAATTGTTCCCTGAACAAGATAATCAACTGAACCAATCTTTTTAGCTTCTTCTTCAAATACACGAATGAATTCTTCACCAATTATCTTACGCTTCTTTTCAGGCTCATCAACGCCTTCAAGCTTTGAATAATAACGATCCTGTGCATTAACTCTAATAAAGTTCAGCTCGTAAGGTCCCTCTGGTCCAAATACAGCCTCTACTTCATCGCCTTCATTTTTACGCAATAGACCGTGATCTACAAATACGCAGGTCAGCTGTTTTCCAACTGCTTTAGAAAGTAAAACTGCTGCTACAGATGAATCTACTCCACCAGACAATGCGCAAAGCACTTTACCATTACCAACTTTAGCTCTGATTTCAGCAATTGCAGTTTCTACAAAAGAATCCATCTTCCAATCGCCTGCACAGCCACATATATTACGTACAAAGTTGTAAAGCATCTGTGTTCCATTTTCAGTATGAAGAACCTCTGGATGAAACTGTATAGCATACAGCTTCTTTTCAACATTCTGAGCAGCTGCAACCGGTGTACTATCTGTATGAGCAACAGAAGTAAAGCCTGGTGCAAGCTTGCTGATATAATCAAAATGACTCATCCAAACAATATTTTTATCCGGGAGACCTGCAAACAAAGGAGATGTAGTATCAAAATATGTCTCTGTCTTTCCATACTCTCTATGCTCTGCGCGCTTTACCTCGCCGCCGAGAACGTGACTCATCAGCTGAGCACCATAGCAAAGTCCCAAAACTGGGATACCTGTCTCAAATAGCTCTTCAGTGCATGTAGCAGCACCTTCCTCATAAACGCTACTTGGACCACCTGTCAAAATAATGCCTTTGGGATTCATTGCCAGTATTTTATCCAAAGGAGTGCGGTATGAATATATTTCACAATAAACATTACATTCACGCACTCTTCTAGCTACCAGCTGGTTGTACTGACCGCCAAAGTCTATAACTACAACTGTTTCTCTTGCCATGCTTCCTCCTAATTGTTTTATGACGCCATTATTCCTTATTATTTTTAAGTTCCTGGCATAACCGTTTGGTATAACTATCTGTCATACCGCATACATAATCTGTAACCAACATAAGCCTTAAATAAAGCTTCTCAGCTTCACTTTTATCTTTTGAATAAATATGATAAATTGCCTTGTAGTTATCAGATATCTTATCTATTAGACTAACGGATTTCTCATCCATTTTTCTACCCGTATCATAATACAACACTGCGGGAATAAATGCATCTAAAATCTCTGACATCATTGTATCAGCCATTGCTTCCATACTCATCTTCTGTTCTGATAAAAAGGCATATCTATAAGCAATATCACCGAGTAAATCAGTTATGTGCTTGCCTTCTGTTCCATCTAACAGCTCTTTATTGTAGGTGCCCGACATTATTGCATCATAATTTTTTATAAAGCTGTCTGTTGCATCAAAGATCAGCTTGCCCTGAACACTGATGATCCAGTTCTGTATTGCGTAGGCATCTGCGTCACCTGCGCCATATTCATAGCCTTTATTATGAAGATATTTAAGCTGCTCAATAAGTGCGTTATACTCCTTATCTGCTTCCGAATCAGGGTACCTGTGAGTTTCAAGTTCCTTAAGAAGCTGCTCATAGCTAATAAGGCCCTTTTTGAATGCATCTTCGATATCTGCTGTCAGATAAGCAGTGTCATCAGCCGCCTCCAAAATAAGTGTCAGCGGGCTACGTCTTCCATTTAATCCAAGGGGCTGCTCAATATTATCAAAGACTTCTTTATCCGCATAATAAAAGCCCATCTTATGAAATCTAATGTCTTCGTTGTCCTTGTCCACTTCAAGAGAAGAAACCGGATACTTAATGATTGATGCAAGCAGTGGCTTTGTAAGATTCATACCATGAGCATCAACCAGATAATGAAGCTTGGTAACAACTCTGAGAGCCTGCGTATTGCCTTCAAAATTATAAAAATCTGCCTTCATCTGTTCAGTAAGCAATTCGCCTACTGATATATAACCGCTTTGACCTTTTTCCAAAAGTTCCTTCGGATACTGCAGTTTATCAAGATTTTCCTTAAACCACTTACGTATTACATTTTCTCCAAAATGGCCAAATGGCGGATTTCCAATATCATGTATCAGACCTGCACACTGCAGTATATCGCAAATGTCCTGCTGATACTCTGGCAAAAAAGACTCATCCTTTAATTCACTTATTATTCTTCTGGAAATAGTCTGACCTAAAGATTTACAAAAAGAAGATACCTCCAGTGAATGAGTTAGTCTTGTACGAACAAAGTCCGACTCATCCAATGGATATACCTGAGTTTTATCCTGTAAGCGCCTAAATGAAGCGCTACTGATTATTCTATGATAGTCCTTTTCAAATTCCGACCTAAGATCATTTGATGATACTGGCTTGGAGTATACTCTTATGCGATCTGGACATAGCAGTTTGTTCCATTCCATACTATGTACGATTCCTCCTATAAAAAATCCTTGTAACCCCTCACCTTTTTTCTAAAAAAGATTATATAAATCTTCTAACTGTAATTATTGTTCTATATGTTGCGCTTGAATATTTTATTCCGGTTTTGGCTGTACTTGCATGAACTATCTGACCATTACCGATATATATACCAACATGCCCGCCATAGTATATCACATCTCCGGGCTGAGCGTTAGCATAGGATACTTCTGTTCCATATGTTGCCTGGGAAAAAGATGTACGTGGCACTGATATTCCAAATGCTTTGTATACAGAGTAAACAAATCCAGAACAGTCGCAGCCATTTGTAAGGCTTGTACCACCAGCTACATAGGGATTTCCTACAAACTGACAGGCGTAGCTTGCAATATTTGAGCCTGTTGCAGCCCCTGGAGCAGAATATGTCTTAGATGATGAGCTGGAGCTTGAAGTTGTTGTTCCGCTACCAGTAGTAGATGAATCCGTATTCTGGCTGCTACTATTTGCTTTAGCCTGCTCTGCAGAAGCTGCTTCTGCTGCCTTGGCATCACTTACTGCCTGAGCTGCTGCATCAACCTCCTTCTGCTTGGCATCTATGTCTGCCTGTAATTTCTTTAATTCTTCTGTTTGCTTTTGCAGCTGTGCTGTATAGACAGCTGCGCTCTGCTTTGCTTTTGAAAGCTGAACAGAGAAGTTTTCATACTGGGCTTCGTATTCTGCAAGAAGCTCTTCCATGTATGCCTGTTCTTCCTGCAGTTCATACTCAGAGGTTTCCAGCTCTGACTTTTCTTCTTCGAGCTGCTCACCATAAGCTTCTGCATCATTCTTAGCTGTAATATATATACTTAGCTGTTCTCTATCATATTCATAGAGCTTTTCTACGTAAGTAGCTTTGTTTAGTACATCATTTATGCTCTGAGCCTGCATGAGAATCATTGCGTATGACATTTCGCCTTTTTCATACATAAACTTAATTCTCTCACACATAGCTGCATATAATGTTTCTTCCTGCTCTTTTGCAGTATCGTATTCAGCCTGAGTTTTTTCTATTTCTGTCTGTTTATTGGCAATATCAATTTCTATCAGATTGATGCTTGTCAAAAGCTCTGTAATGACAGCTTCCGCTTCATCTATCTGTTCACCGACTTCACTTTGAGATTCTGAGATACTGTTAATATTACTATTAGCTTCGTTTAAAGCATCCTGGCTGGCATTTTTTTCATCCTGAAGGCTACTCTTTTCACTTTCAAGCTTTTCCTTTTCCTGCTCAAGCTCCTGCTGCTTTTTCTCTAAATCAGAACTAGTGGCAGCCCATGAAGGTACTGCCACTAGAAATGTAATCAATGTCATGATGATACTTATAGCTGTATAAAAATGTTTTCTCATTACTGTCTCCCCACGACCTGATTAAGTCCAACAATACTTTTCTTAACATAACTAGATTATATCATATTCATAATAAGAAAAAGCTGAACTTTTTATAAATCGCAGTTTTCAACAGTTCAATGTCCTTAATTATTCTGCACTTTCAGGTTCAACAACATTTGCATTTTCTGCAAGATAATCAACCACCTTATCATGCATAAGGCTTTCTTTATATGCCTCAAGATCAATTGAATTCTGAGAAATATAATCTTCAACATCCTCGTATGAAGATGCTGCATTGGCCATAGATTCAGTAACAGCTTCCATCACTTCATCATCTGATACTGTTATTCCAACTTCGTCAGCAATAGCCTGAGCCATTAATAACTCTTCCGCTGTCTTTGTAGCAAGCTCATTTAAATATGTCTCGCCGTCTCCAGTATAGCCTTCTGATGACATAATCTGTGAAAGGACGCCATCTGCATCATATTCTACACCGTATAATGCTGTATAATACTGTGCCATTGTCTTAAGCTGTCTGTTATAAAGGTATACATATCTGTCAATTATTTCCTGTGGTGGGTTCTCAAATATACAATTATTAAATGCCGCTTCAAGAACTGCATTTTCAACTGTTTCATCATATGTTGACTGCTCGCTCTCAAGCATAAGATTTGTTAAATATTCTTTGAAGCTGTCAACATCTGTTACACCGTCAATACCAAGGTTTGCACAATAGTCATCTGTAAGTTCTTCAATTGGAGCAAGAATCTGATTAACAGTTACTGTAAAGATAACATCAACACCTGCAAGCTCTGAAGCACTATAATCTTCTGGAAATGTAAGCTCTAAGTCTCTTACCTCTCCTGTTTCAGCACCAATAAGTCCATCTTCAAATCCGTCAATAAATGTGCCTGAACCAATTTCAAGCTGATATCCTTCTGCAGAGCCGCCGTCAAACTCTTCGCCGCTCTCAGCATATTTTCCAACATAATCAATATCTACTGTATCGCCAGTCTGAACTGCTCTATCCGTTACTTCCTGAAGCTCCTGTGCGAGAATATAATCTATGTAATCCTGCAGTTCTTCTTCTGTAACTTCTACGCTTTCTGCCTCAACTGTAATTCCAGTATATTCACCCAGCTGAACATAATCAGCAGCTGTATAAGCCTTAAGGTAAGCTTCATCACCAAATTCAACAACTTCATCCTCTGCTTCCTCAGATGAGCTTTCTGTGCTAGCATCAGCTACAGTAGAATCTGTTGCATCGTTATTCTCACTAGTCTCATTTGTACAAGCTGTCAGTGCAGATATTCCCAAAGTAACAGCCATTAACATTGCTAATTTCTTTTTCATTTTAATTATTCTCCTTACTTAATATCCCCCTGCTTTTAAGTTTTAAAAACAGCATTTTAATACTACCATACCTTCAAATTAGTTTAAAGTATTTTATTTCTTATAAAGTTGCTTTGATTTTTAAAGAATGCTACAATACTTTTCATGAAATATGAATATTGGAGGGTATTAAGTTGAATACTACAACGCTTATTACTATTGTTGTCGTAGCGGTTGTTGCCATTGCTATTGTTGGCCTTTTGTACTTCCTTGGTAAAAGAGCTCAGAAAAAGCAGGACGAGCAGCAGGCACAGATTGATGCTATGAAGCAATCTGTAACAATGCTTATCATCGATAAGAAAAAAATGCGTATGAAAGATGCTGGACTCCCACAGGCAGTTATAGAACAGACACCAAAGCTTCTTCGTCGCTCCAAATTACCTATCCTCAAAGTTAGAATTGGTAATCAGGTAATGAGTCTTATCTGTGCAGACAACATTTTTGATCAGGTTCCTGTAAAAAAAGAAGTTAAAGCTTCAATCAGTGGTATTTATGTAACTGAAGTTAAAGCACTTCATGGTAAGCCAATCATCCCAGAGCAGAAAAAAGGTTTTTGGTCAAACCTCATTTCAAAGGCTCAGGAAAAAGCAGGCGCTAAACCTGTCAAATAATTTAATATTAAAAAATAAACCATCTAAGTTTAAGTGCTTAGATGGTTTTTTATTAGATATATTCAATGTTGTACTCAATTACTGACTTTGATAAAAGCTGATTTTCCATATTCAGATCATATTCAACTTTAAGTGTTATAAGCTTTTCATCTATATTTTTTTCCAGATTATTTGTTAAAATATCCATTTCAATTATTCCATATGGTGTGTTGTAATTCATGGAATGCTTTTGACCAATTCCAAAAACCATATGAGAAGTTGCTTCTCCGCTTCTGGTTATTTCAACATTCTTGTCTAGAATTCTTACTGTATTCAACGCTTTTACAGTAAGAATTTTCCCATTTTCATCCTGAATCTGCTGGCTTTCCTCGTAGATGATTCTGTGCTCGCCATCACCGGTCAGTTCATAGGTTCCTGCCGCCAGTATTTCTGATATTTCAGGTTCTTCACCAGCTCGGTTATGTCTGCTGGTAAGTTTTATTTTTACATCTTTTTTCAATTCATTACTCCAATTTACAAAAATAACGCTAATTACATATTGTTTGGATTGATTGGCGCTGACAAATGCAGTTCTGGAGCAATTCCGCTATTTTTAATATGCTCGTATGCTCTTTTTGCGCTTTCCTCGCTATCAAAAATACCAAACACTGTAGGTCCACTTCCACTCATCATTGCTTCCATGGCACCATTTTCATTCATGATTTTTTTAATTTCACTAATTACAGGATACTCCGGAACTGTAACTGTCTGCAGAACATTTCCCATTTTTTTAGTAATTCCTGATAAATTACCACTCTTGATTTCTTTTATCATGCCGTCGATATCAGGGTGATCTGCTATCTCTTTACTATCCAATGTCTTATACACCCATCCGGTGGATACGTCTATTGCTGGCTTTGCAATAAGTATTCGGCACTCTGGCATATCCGGCA
>JAZRKG010000092.1:0-30176 GCA_045646185.1 Butyrivibrio sp. | reverse complement strand
ACAGAACGACATGGCTACGATCCGACTTCAGAGTACATCTGCAACACCAAGCATACCATAGCTTCCTGGCGCACCAATCCAAAGGATTGCATCGATATCTTCATCATCTTTAAGATCGCCAATTTCAACTGCTGAAGCGCTGTTTATAAGCACAATGACCTTATCGCTACATTCTTTTGCAAGTTCAATGGCATCTTTTTCATTAGTTGTAAGCGCAAGTGGTTCATCAGCTCCAAGACCTGATACGATTCCGCCTGGAAGATAGTCTTCACTCTCTGCACTTGGTCTTCCAATAACTACAATTGCTGCATCACCGTACTGTGCAAAGCTATCCTTGTAGTCAGCATTTACTGCTTCGATTTCTTCTACAGAAGGTTCACCAGGATCATATTCTTCAGATGGTCCTGCATTCTCTGTATGAAGATATGTCTCATTCAGCTTGGTATAAATAGCTGTCATTGTTGGGTTTACAGTATATCCGGCACCGTCAAACTCAAATTCATCCCCGGTCCAGCCATCAGTTGTATATCCTCTCTCAACTTCACCAGTTGCCCAGTTCTGTGAAAGAGATGTTGTAATATGATTAGCAAAATCTGTTACGTTGTGTGAAAGTGCTTCGTCAAGATTGATAAATCCGCCATAAGCCTTTACACCAAAGCTTGAACCTAAAATTGGAACCTGTGATCTGATTCCAAACAATGTTACTGCTGCTCCAGATTCAAGAGGCAATACACCATTGTTTTTTAATAAAACTGTTCCTTCAGCTGCCTGTTCACGGTTTAAATCAATAGCAGCCTGTATCAATGCATGAGAATTACCTGTTCCATCCTCATTGAGAAGATAATCCGGTGGAGTAAACTTATCGTATACTGCATCCTGATCATCTGTTACCATCATCTCACTCTGCGTACCTAGCGCAGTGTCAATTGTAGATGAGAATGATTCTAATGTGTTACCAACAATTACTGAGATAGACAGCAAAAATGTCATTAAAGCTGCCAGACCTCTCCAAACACCTGTCTTCTTCAATTTTAACCCTCCTTTAATCACTTAAACTCTTCCATTGATTGTTCAATGCTCATACCTTCAGCGACTGCCCTTTTTCGTTTTTCGTTGATTTCCTGGATTTCATGCATCTTCTCCCCCGTCAAAATGTAACCCCTCATGGAAATTATTGTTGCAATCCAGGCTATCATTGGTATTACGCAAAAAAGTATAATTACAACTGCATTCATTCCTGAAGAATAGGGAGTTTCTGCAGTTGGAAGAACCTTAATTCCTATAGCACTTACTGCTATTCCGACTATTGTTGCTGACAGTGATGACACCAGCTTGTCCACCAGTGAAAACAGTGTTCCCATAATGCCCGGAATATATTTACCTGATCTGTAGGTCTCATAGTCTGAGCAATCAGCAACCATAGGTATTGGCATATCTGCCGTTGAATAATAAGCTCCATATCCTACTCCGAAGAAAATAATAAAAAGTATGGTATATAGATTTATGGAAAGCTTGCCATCTGCGAGAAGCACAAGATTTCTTGAAGGAATTCCCTGCTTCCACAAAATCAAAAGAACAAGCACACCTACATAACAAACAAGAGCCAGGCTTACATATGTAAGAAGCGAAGCCTTCTGTCCCTTTTTCTGACTGGTTCTGACTGTTAAAAGGAAAAATGGAACTGAGAAAGCATAGCCTATAACCATCATCGGAAGATATAGTCCATCGTAATTTCCCATCATACAGCCATAGAGCATACACAAAACTGTGGTATTGGCAGCAACTGAACTTGCCAGCTTACAACCTGCTCCAGCTATCATCAGTCGTTTCATTGGATCATTGTTTTTAATAATTTCAAGGTATTCTGAAACCTTAACCTTTTCCTGCTTTTCTCCACCGATTCCAAAATACTTTGGCTGATCTTTTTCCCAAATACCAATTATTGCCAGTATTGTTAATACGATGGATACAATAATTCCAATTGGTGTAATAACTTTATAGAATGTAGCACTGGAATAATCTGCTATGTTTGCTCTGATAATTGGTGCCATAACCTGAATGGCTCCCATTCCTGCAAGAGAACCTACTGTATTGAATATTGTGAACAGTGGTCTTTGGTTTGGATCAGAAGTAAGTACTGTCTGTCCGGCTCTTGTACAGGAAGTCTGGAAAGTATATCCAATAACCCATATTGCATACAAAGCTACAAAAGCTATATATCTGGCTGATAGCATACTTGCCGGTATTAGCGGCGTTACTATATACATCAGAATGATGCTGACTGCCATTATCAGATTACCTATAACCATGAACGGTCTGAACTTACCAAACCTGCCATTGGTTCTGTCCATAAGTGCTCCGATAATAGGATCTGTAAACGCATCAAATACCCTCATTCCTGTTACCATTACTGAAGCAAACATAACCCCAAGCCCTAATACATTGGAACCAAAGGTAGCAATGTATGACAGAACCAAAACGAAATAAACATTTGTTGCTCCATTGTTTAATGGAAACAGTACAAGCTGATATAGCTTTGCCTTATTTCCTGTCTCAACACTTGTCATAAAAAACCCTCTCTTTTTTTCATCCCTTATTTGTCCAGTTAGCACCTTTATCGCCGGTATCATTTAAGCAATAATCCGGATTTGGTCTTGATACTTTTCTAAAGGTTGCCTTGTCACTAAGCGCTCCGCTTGTAGCTGTAAATTCATGACTGCCTTCAAGTGAAACATTAAAAGTAAATACATGCTGTCCGTGTAATGTCTTAACCTTTTGTCCATCCTTATAAAGAGTTATTTCATTTTGATTTGAATAAACCTTTATCTGAATCTTTGAATCCGTTCTGTCTACAAATCTCTTGGATGTAATGTGAACAAACGGATCCGCACTCCACCATGCTTTATATAGATAAAAGCTGTCTTTTTTGGTCTTGCGGTCAAAGGTTACAAGTCCTTTATGGTTCATACCAGGCTCGCCACCCTGGTTTCTTGCATCCGCTGCAAAATCAAACATATTCCATACGTGAGTTGCCCACATAAATGGATTTCTGTCAAAGCATCTAAGCATGTATTCGTGATATATCGCCTGATACTCTTCTGTATGATCTCCTCTGTGAGGTCTTGATGAATGGAGATTTGGCATTCCCTCACATCCATACTCAGAATATCCAAGGCATCTGTTCGGATATACCAGATGGAAAAATCTCATCCACACATCATTGAGAAACAGTCCCGGAACATACCATCCAAGATATAGATTCCAGCTGACTGTATCTGTTATGTGTGCCACCTTATTGAAAGGCCCGCACATTGCATAACATGCAAGTGTAGTAAATCTGCTTTTATCCATTTCATGACACAGGTCATTTAACTGCCTGTGATTATCCATCATGTCTTTTTTATCTTTTGTAGAAATAGTTATTTCATTGGAAATTCCCCAGCACACAATAGATGGATGATTATAGTTCTGAATAATCAGTTCCTTCATCTGGCTGATCGTGTTTTCTCTGCCAGCAGGCATATGCTCTGAAATATAAGGAATTTCAGCCCACACTATCATTCCTCTTTCATCACATAAGTCGTAGAAATACTGACTATGCTGATAGTGGGCAAGCCTTATGGTATTGGCTCCCATCTCGCAGATAAGGTCCATATCTTCCTTGTGTATATCATTTGTAATTGCATTTCCAAGGCCTTTTCTATCCTGATGTCTTGATACACCATGCAGGGCATATTTCTTACCATTTAAATAAAAGCCCGTTTTTGAATGATAGTGAAAATCTCTTACGCCAAATCTTGCGCTTATTTCATCTTTTAAAGAACTGCCTTCATAGAGTCTTGCAACTACAGTGTATAAATAAGGATCTGCGATTCCATTCCAGAGATGAACATCTGCAAGCTCCATTTTTATCTCTGCAGCGCCATTATTTAATGGTGTTTTATTTTTGCAGACGCTGTTTTCATTCTTGTCTAATATTTCATACTCGACATCAAGATTGTCTCCTGTAGCCCAGGATTTAATCTCCACATCACCTTTTTGATAGCCTTCCACAGGTTTTGCCGTAATCTGCAAACCTTTTCCACCAAAATAGTCCATATCAAAATGAGTTTTGCTTAGAACTATCAGATTTACATCTCTATATATTCCTCCATAAAAGGTAAAGTCAGCCTTTTGTGGATATACTCTGTCATTAGGGCTGTTATCAACCAGCACCTTTAATGTATTTTCACCTTCAGTCAGTTTGTCTGTGATGTCACATCTAAAGGTTGAATATCCACCTTCGTGAGCCATTATCTTCTGACCGTTGAGGAACACTTCACACTCAGAATTAACTCCGTCAAACTGAAGATATACAACCTCGTCACCACTAACCTCAGGTTTTTGAAACTTCTTTTCATAGGTTGCCTGACAACGCAAATAATCGTTTCCACCATCCTGTCCATCAATCGCATTCCAGGTGTGAGGTACATTTACCACTTCGTTATATTTACCATCAATAGTAAATTCCCATTTGTCATTTAGATTAATATTTCTTCGCATTCAGCACTCCTATGCAACATTTTTATACTTGTTTACACTACAACAATACAAAATATGGTAAATATTATTCAATAAAGGTGGAATAATCGACATGTTTTTTAGCATAATTTACATATGGAATAAATGTTATAATGAAATAACAGAAAAAATCACTTGGGAGAATGACAAATGAAGCAATACAGAGTGGCTATAGTCGAGGATGATCCGGATTACTCTGTTTATTTAAACGAATGTCTGGAAAAATATGGCTCAGAAAAAGACATATCCTTTAGCATAAAGACCTTTACCAAGGGTGAAAGCTTTCTTGATAACTATAGGCAGGTCTATGATATGGTATTTCTCGATATCGCCTTGGGAAATGGATTTTTAAATGGCATGCAGACTGCTGAAAAGCTCAGACTCATGGACTCAACAGTACTGCTGATTTTTGTAACCAACATGCCTCAATATGCACCAGACGGTTACAATGTTGATGCTCTCGACTACTGCCTAAAGCCAATCAATTACAGTAATCTTAGTGTCAAACTGGATAAAGCGGTCAAAGTACTGACCCAGCGAAAGGGCTCTCCTGTCAAAATAAAAGACAAGGGTGGCACCAGAATCGTCTCTTCCAGCGACATCATGTACATTGAAGTTATGGGACACAGTCTCATCTACCATACTGTAGATGAAACCATTGAATCCTACGGCGGACTCAGCGACAAGGAAGAAGAGCTGTCTGATAAAGATTTTGCCAGATGCAGTGCTTCAGTTCTTGTTAATCTTGCATTTGTTAAGGGATTATATGGCGACGAGATTGCTGTCAGCAATCAAATGATAAAAATAGGACGTTCCAAGAAAAAAGCCTTTCTTGAACAATTAAATAATTACCTTGGAGGCTGATTATGCCAATTGTTACAAGCCTTTACGAATATCAGGCTATAGGATATTTTATTGAAGTTGTGATAGCGGAGCTTCTATTTCTCTACCATCTGAATAAAAGAAAACATTTTTATCTAAGGCTGATAGTATCTGTAGCTGTTTCTATCCTGGTCATTTCCAGGTTTAATATCGACAATGCCGATAAGCCTATAACTAAATTTGTGCTATTACTGCTAATATTGGCAATCAGCTATGTATGCATGTACTTTTCCTTTGATGACAAAGCTTATACAGTATCTTTCCTCTGCGTTGACGGAATTGCCACACAGCATATAGCCAATAAAACTATTATTCTTCTTTTTTTGATACCCCAGATAAGTGAGTTAATAGAGGTTTCTTTATTTTATCGTATTTTTGCAGAATTTATTATCTGCTTTATTTCTTATCTGGTAATCTTTGCAGCCTTTGCCAGTAAGTTTTCCGTTCGCAAAAACAGTTTCAGATCAAACCTGTTATCAATAGTAATTGTTTTTACATGTATTGGCCTCAACAGAATGGTGGTAGATTACGAAATACCTAATCCCTATTCCCTTATTGCATCCTGCATTTATGCGATAATATGTTGTACCTTTGCCTTGTCAATTCAGTTTTACCTGTACAAATGGGAAGAAGAAAAAGCTGAGGCAATGGTTGTAAAAGAGCTTCTTTCCGCTTCTGAAAAGCAGTATGAACAGTGGAAGACCATGGTTCAGCTCAATAATATTCACATTCATGATCTAAAGCATATGCTAAATAAGATTGAGCATTTATCAGGAAAAGAGCAGCTTGAAATACCAGACCTTACGCCGATCAGAGATTCTATTGATAACTTCTCTCCTCTGGTAAAAACAGGAAACGAAGTAATAGACGTTCTTTTAAGAAATATGGATAGTCTTTGTAAGGAGCAGAATATAAGGTTTAACTGCGTAAGCTATACAGACCAGCTTGGCCGTTTTGACAATATGTCCTTATATTTCCTGTTTGCAAATGCAATAGACAACTCCAGAGCTGCTGCCGATAAGGTTACTAATTCCGAAAAAAGACTGATAGATGTGAGTATCAAAGAGTTTGGAGATTCCGTAATAATTCATATCTGGAATTATTTTGAAGGAGAAATTGTAATGCAGGATGGCCTTCCTGTTAATTCTGAAAACCAGGAAGGTCATGGTTACGGACTAAAGAGTATCAAACTTCTTGTGGAAAAATTCGAAGGCGCATTAAAAGCCCAGCCGGAAGGAGATGTATTCCACTTAAACATCATCCTTCCTTTGGAATCAAAAAAATAACACATCAATAAAGGGTCCTCACACTGAGGACCCTTTGCTTTATATGATATATCCCTTTTTCACCCTATATACATGAATAATTTCAAATAATGCATCCAGTAAAAAGAATACTCCACAGCTTAAGGTGTACCATTTAAGGCCTACCTCTGGTCCAACCATGAGATATCCTCCATAAACAAAGGTTAAAAACGCTTCCGTGGAATATCTGATCAGACAGTACTGATCAGTTGTGCCTTTTATTTTTATAATATTCTGGTATGAAGTGATCCAGAATATTACTCCAAACAAAACGCTGGAAAATAAAAACAATGCATCATCTTTTACTATGAGAATTGTGTAGGCAACTATTAACGTAATACTAATATTTACCCTGATTTTTTCTTTACCAAAATCCCACTTACTTTTTCTTAAATAATGAATCGTCAATGAAACCTGATAGACAACTGCAAACAGTATTACCAGTGCAAAAGCTGTTTCTATAAAGCTTTCCCTTATAAGAAAGCACAACCCTGCCACCACAAGTCCAAAAATAATTCTAATGGCGCTTTTCTTATCATCCTGTTCTTCTAATGCTTTGGCAACCTTAGAATTTTTAATGTCGTTTACTACATTATCCTTAACACTTTTTAATGGATTAAGGCCCTCTTCGTTTTCTCCTATGACTGTTATAAGAAGATTTTCCAGGGCACTTGGGCCTTCTTTCATGAAGTCCTCAATGGTCACTGCACCATTAGTTCCCATTGTGTCAAAAATGGAATTTACAAAAGCCTGTCTGTCTTTGAGATCATCCATTTTTTCAATAAATTTATCAAAGAGCATGTTTATCTGTTCACTTGTAGAATCATGTTCCTTAGTAGTGTCAAGCTCATTCCCATTTATCTGCCAGGTCAGTAGTGCATGCTGCATCAACTGCGCACCGGAGCTCTTTACTATATAGCTCTCAGTTATTTTAGGCTCAAAAATAGCTCCAACTATGCAGTATTCCGGAGTGATCCTGACACATTTGGAATCAATTCTCTCTATCAGATCGGTATCAAGTACATCGCTACAAAAGCCTGGTCCATCGTTTAAATATATTTTTTCTACAGACTCAAGCTCTGTATCACTTAGGTGAGCAGCAGCATATAGTGCCATATTAGCGCCTTTTGAGTGTCCTGCTATATATACTTTCTTATACTGTTTTACAATCTTTTGAACGTACTGAAGTGCCAGCTCCTGAGCAGATACCTTGCAGTAACTGATCATAAAATCTTCTTTCCAGCCAACTATCGTATCGTCAGTTCCTCTAAATACAACAAAAACCTCTTCATCACTTACATGAAAGGTCATGGCTGCAAACTGTCTGTCCCGCTCAATATTTGTATCATCTATGTGGTCAGATATAATCACATTTCCAAAGCGGAGTGATTCAGCACAAGCTTCAAAAAACTTCTTATCTCCACGTGTCTGGGTAATTAGTTTAAATTTGGCATCATCACCTGTTTTTTGCCACACTTCCTGGACTGTGCAGGTATCTCTGTCTGCAAATGCATCTGTCATATTCAAATAACCAACATGGCAAAAAACAAGATTATCTATAATATTTAACGGGCGTTCCTTAAAAGATATATCCCCACGCCATTTGACATAATCAGCTATATTAGACATCAGACTTGCTCCTTTCCCCAAAGGCTACTATTTCATTATATCAAAGGCTTATCTATATACTTATTAAATAGTTATAAATTTTTAGATTTAAAAAGGGCGAAACAAAAACTGTTTCGCCCTTAATCATTTTATTATCCCATTGGCATCATCATCATATTACTTACTGCAGTAATAAAATTATTTCCTGTGTTTAATGTAAATAATGAATATGCTATTAAGATTACCATTAGAATTAGTGTTCCTGGCTTAATACTCTTTCTATCTGTAAATAACCTTATAATTACTTCAGCCATCACACCAATCGCTATACCAATGATCAGATTTTGCAAAAATGCAGAAGCAACAATTACTGTTGCCAGCGCAATGACTTCTTCTGCTTTTTCAAATTCAATTTTCTTACATGCTTTAAACATAGCAGCTGCAGCAAAAATCATAATCAGTGAAGTGAACTGAAAACCATCCTGGACATACGCAGTAAGCTTGGTTTCTGTTTCGCTTATCCACATTCCCACACCATTTGTAGTGGTGGCTGTGAGTGCAAAAAACAACCATGTGAACAACGCTATCAAAAATCCAACACTTGCTGTCAGAGTTGCAAGTCCGGTTTTTCCACCATCACGAGTTTCTACTGCCGATTCTCCTGCAATAGTTGTTGGTGCAGCACCAAGAATTGCTGCAAAAATATTAGCTACAGCGCTTATAAGCATAACTTTTTTCTCAGTATTTGCATCTGAATCTTCCATTTCTCCTGCTGCCCATGCACCTCTAAGATTTCCAAGGCCTGCATATAATGAGAAAAATAAAAATGTCAAAGTGCACTGAATAATAAATTTAACAACGTTTCCGCCTGCTTGAGTATATGCACTAAAATCAAAACCTGAAACAAATAACTCGCCTATTTTTAATGACTTAATTCCAACTGCAATATTGTACGGACTGGCACCATCTGTAGCTACAATAAGATTAACTCTTTCATATACCAAAGTTGTAGCTGTCTGCCCACCAACAAAGTATTCCATGAAAAAGATAATACCAAGGGCCCACATAGCTGCAATCATAAGCATATATGTAGAGCCTAAAGCATTCCTTCTGCCGGCAGCAACATATATAATCATAACTGCAATTGCTACTACCATGATCCAGAAAATCAATTTTGGAAGTTCATCTAAATCTGATGCGACTACTAATGTTCCGTCTGTATTTATAAGTCCAGTTTTGGTAATAACCTGTGAGATAATGTATATTCCAGCTCCCACCGGAAGTGCCTTTTTTACTCCTTCCGGCAAACCTTCGATAAATACTTTACTTAACGGAGTTACTACAATTACCAGATTTAAAACTGCTGCCAACGCCATGCATACAAGCACATTAGCATAGGTAAGTCCTGTATTGGCACCCAGGTATCCAATCAGAAGTGTGCTAAGTCCATAATTTGCAGTCTGCATTACAGGTTTATTGGCATATAAACCGATTACCAAGGTTGCAGCAAAGGTAATAAATGCTATTGCAAAATATGATCCTGCATAATTTCCATAATACTGGCCAATCACCTGAGTGTTGAGCAGTATACTGCATACCGCTATCAAAAATGCTCCAACACCAGAAATAATCTCAGCTGAAACACTGCTTCCCGATTCACTCACTTTAAATTTTTGGTCAAGAACGGCCCCAAAGCTGCTCATTAACTTTCCTTTTTCCTTTTCCATTAATTATATCCTCCTGGGTTCACTGGTTTGATTCTTTCACTGCTGATGAATATGCGATGCTGACTTTATCTTTTCTTCTCTCCTTAATAAAGCACTGATAAGCTGTTAAGAGAATAAGAACCATAAGTATTGCATCAATTATCAGTCTGAGTAATCTCCATCCAGAGAATATACTTGTTGAACTATTGGTATGTTCGCCTCTGACTATTTTTCCAGTATGCATAATCTGATAAAGGAGATTCTTGGTCATCTGTCTAAGGGCATATTTTCCATAATTAGTATTTTCAGCATTTCCTTCTATGTTGTAATAGGTTGTGACAGTTGCACCACCAAGCTGACCAATGCCTGCCATAAGAGCTGCTCCTGGTGATAATACCCATGGATATGGTCCAACACCATCTGTAATCATCAGACCATTGTATCCCCACTCATCTCTTACTATGGTTCTGTATAAACCAACATGGAACATCGAAATACCATCTCTATTAAGAGAAGTCATGATTCCAAGTACATTTTCGCCATCTTCATAGTGACCTGTTCCAAGCTCATCATCATCTACAACATACTTCTGTTTTACACAGATTTCGTAGTCTTTCAGATATATCTCTCTTGCTGCCTGTTCTGAAAACCAGGTAATATTTCCATCTCTGTTTGTATCATTGTCATTCATGGCCATGTGCTTTATGTACACATATATGCCTTCTGCCTGAAGTCCTGATACTTCTGCGCATCCGATTTTTCCACCAATAAAACCATCTTCTGAATAATACTCAAAGTTTCTTCCGCCAAATGGTGTTCTATGGGTATTCATGGCTGGTGCGTATGCTCCTGAGAGACCATTTTTGATTGACTGATGAGCATATACGTGTCCCAGTTTCTCAATCAGGTATGGATTCCATGTAGAGGCATTAACAACTGCTGAGGTAAACCAGGTATTAGTTCCATAGCTGTTATTACCATTTCCGGATTCTCCTGGTCCATCTACTACATCTTCCCTTTCTTTTCCAACAGATGCTATCTGTGGTGTAGACCATCCAAGATTTCCCTGCACATTTATCTGCTCTTCTACTGTTGTCTCATCTACCAGATAAGCCCAGATTTCATTATCATATGGAACATCTTTAAGAAAGTCGCAATTAATATCCAGCTTCATTTCAGTTTCTTCTTCAGTTACCTGATAATTTCCTTCATCGTCTACTACTGGATTTCCTTCTTCATCTACTACGACATAATAAGTTTTTCCATACTCTATAAGATGTTCAGGATTTGCATCATCATAAAGATATGTCTCATCATTTTGATCCAGACCATCGATGGTTTCTTCAGTTGAATACACCTGATAAGATGCTCCGCCTACATATTTTGTAACAGTTTTGGTTACTTTTTCACCATTTTCATATGTTTCATAAGTATATTCTGTTGTTCCCAGTGCTGGTGTAGCCAATACTTCAACAAGTGCGTCTGATATAGCTTCTTCCTTGCAGCTTGACTCGTGTTCCATTATTGTAGCCATTCCACCTGCAAAATCACTTCTATCAAGATAGCCATCCAGCATATTACCGTCGCCTGCATCCACATCACTCATAGTAACAGTAGCTACAGTTTCATCGCTATCTCTTTTGCCAACGCCGTCATCATTATAAACATATGATGCTGAAAGGCTTGCTGTAACAGGATCACATGCATCTACGTGTGCATTTTCTCCAATATGGAATTTATAATCTCCGAGTTCTAATACATAACATCCATAACCATAGCTATCAAATGAAGCGAGATCATCTGTATCAAATTCAATTGTTACATCCTCAGATTCGCCAGGCTGTAACAGAGATGTTTTCTGGAATCCCATTAAAACTTTGGTTGATTTCTGTAATCCTGTTCCTTTTATTCCACAGTTTTCATCTGTATTGTAAGGAGCCTCCATATAAATCTGGACTACTTGTTTTCCAGCCACATCTCCTGTATTAGTAACTCTTACAGTTATACTGTTTTCTCCATGGGCGCTTAATTTTACGTCTGAATCTACAACTTCCTGACTGAAGGTTGTGTATGAGAGTCCATATCCAAATGGATACTGAACTACTTCGTCATATCCTCTAGCTTTACCATTTTTCCACTCATGGGATGTAAATTCTGTACTATCAAAGTATCCTTCAGCATCTGCTGTTTCATAAAACCTGTAACCAACATAGATTCCTTCTTCATACTGGTAATATCCAAAGTCACTGGATTTATCAAAACCCGTTACAATATCAGATACATTTGTATATTTGTTGTCATCATTATTGTAAAAGGATGGCATTGTAGACATATCATATGCATATGTATCTACCAAATGACCTGATGGATTAACATCTCCTACAAGAATCTGTGCCACACCTACAAGGCCAGCTTCACCTGGATGACCTATCCAGAGACATGCATCTACTCCATACTTATCTTCTTCTATTTCTCCAAGTTCAATTGGAGTTGATGAGTTAATAAGTACAATTGTTGTCTCATAGTTTTCATTGCAAAATTCCAATAAGTCTTTTTCATCCTCAGAAAGCTGAAGATATGTGGTACCTGTTGAAGCCACTCCATCACCATCATAGTCCATTACCGGAGAAGCGCCTTCTGCTCCAGAACGTCCAAAAGTGACTATAACTACATCGTTGTAGCCCTCTTCCATAAAGCTGTCTTTATTATCTTCGTAAACACTTTTTTGGAATTCATTAACTCTTGAATATCCGCCCCAGTCGCCATTACCATAATTATCTTTATTTTCTGCATACTCAGAACCAGAAAATGTTGCTATTTCTCCTGTTCCAAGATGCCCTGTATATTCTGATGTAGTATCAGAGTTTCTTGATCCGCCTACTGCTGTTTCAAGCCAGTTCCAAGCCTTCTCATTTACATCAAGATATTTTTCTGTGCTTGTACCTGCACCTTCTTCTTTTGAACCATCAAAGGCTTCCTTCATGGTGTAAGTATATTCATCATATTTTCCACCAGCAGAGCCTGTTCCACCACAAATGTAGTTGTAAGACATTGCACCAAGTATAGTAACTTTGCTGCCTTTCTCCAATGGTAATGTGTTATTTTCATTTCTAAGAAGTACAGCTCCTTCGGCTTCGATTTCTGTGTCGATTTCTCTGCCTTCGACCATACATTCCGCTTCTGACATAACATTTTCACTTCCATTGGAAGTCATTCCCAGATACGTTGTCAGTGTGTCGCCAAATGTCTCTAAAAGAGAATTGAGCATTAGAATAAGAACACCTAAAAATGCGATAATTCTTATCCCCAGTTTCGTTTTTCCTTTCATTTCGTCCTCCTATAAATACTGTTACTTTTTCATATTCTGAGCATACAAAAAGCACAGCAAGCGCTGTGCTTTTTAGTTCAAATGACACTTATAATGTAACCTATGGTTTTTATAAAAGGACAAGTGGTTGTTTTGGCATGACAAACGGTCTGTTACAAAACCAATCTGTTTCTTCCTTTCATGATCATAAGATATTTTTCTTTTACTTCCTGTAGTTTTCTTCTACTTATTGGCAACACACGCCCATCTCTAAGTTTCAGATCACATCCATCTATCAGACTTATATTATCAGCATTAACAAGGTAGCCTTTGTGGATCCTTATAAAACCTAGAGGAACAAGTTCTTTTTCCAGGTCCTGCATAGTACTTCTGATATTTACCACCTGGCCATCATCCAAAAATATTTCCTGTGTGTTTCTTTCTCCTTCAATATAAACGATGCTGTTAGCTTTAAAAGTAGCAATAGCATCTCCGGATTTTACTACCAGTGTCTGTTCAAGGCTCTTCTGTTTTTCAAGATATATGTCTACTGCATCAGGCGTATCTGTCAGTATGTGGCTTTTCCGCACAAAGCAGACAGGTGATATTTTCATTGTGTCAAAAACTCGGTCTTCCCGATTGGAAACAAAAATAATATCTATTTTATTTCCGGCCTTCCTAAGCTGATTTCCAAGTTCTACTCCGTCAAGTTCAGGCATATCTATATCCAGAAATAAAAGATTATAATCCTTATTCTCAATTTCCCACATGAACTTTTTGGCAGAAGTAAAAACAGTTGTTTCAGCCGCTATATTTTTTTGTTTAAAAACTCCTGCTACCACCGATTCTATTAAATCAGCAGATACTTTTTCATCATCCAGTATTGCTACTTTTAGCGTATTCATTCCTTTACCTCAAGCATGACATCTGTCGAAAAAAAACCATTTTTAACATCGAAATGTACTGTTCCATTATGTCGTTCTGCAATCATTCTGATAATCTTGGTCCCATACCCATGTGCTTTTGCATTAGGCTTTTCTGTCCTGAGTTTTAATATATCTCTTTTATCCATAGTTGTATCTGCATGATTCTCTGTGTGAATAAAAAGATAATTATCTTTTTTTATAATGCTGCCTTCAATATACCTTTTAATACTATCCGGTTGTTTAGACTCAGCTTCTCTGGCATTGTCTAAAATATTAGAAAGCAGGCTGAACAAATCCATATCCGGAACGCCAATAGTTTGAGGAATAGACGCAGTAAAGTTGAGCTCAATGCCGGCTTCTTCCGCCTTTAAAATCTGCGAATTTATAATGGCACTTACCAGCTGATTTCCAAAATCATTTTTTCGAAGAACACTTTCATTTTTCTTTTCAGATTCCGACAAGAAATTTTCAAGTTTATCATATTCGCCATTATCTACCAGCAGTTTAATGTAGGCATCATGGTTTTTTATCTCATGGCGCAGTATTCTCATTTCTTCATAATGCTGCTGAGTAACTTCATAATTATTTCTATCAATTTCCACCCGGTTTTGCATGGCAAGCAGATTGATATTATTGGAATACTCATAGTTTATATAATAAAAAAGGTAGTAAACCAAAAGTAATAAGATTAGAAATGTAAGATTCTGAGCCTCTGAATGATATGTAAAATTGCCTTTATCCCTGCTCCAAAGGCTTGTAGACATCAGACCAGCCAATGTCATAGCAGCCGATATGATCATGCTTAGTTTAGATGTAAGCAGGTATTCCTCTACTTCGAACTTTTTTATAAATACCATTGTTAAAGAAAACAATACTGCATAAAAAAGAATCATTGATGCCTGTTCCCAAACAATCGGAACCTGATCCTCAATAAATTTATTAGAAGCTATAATGAGTGTTGATGCTGACCAGACAGCACAGCCTATTACAAAAGATGCATCAAAATGTCTATGTCTGTTAAAGCACAGAAACAATATTATAAAAGCTGTTTCCTGAAACATATTAAAGCGTGATGCTCCAAAAAAGAAATAAAAAATGGCTGTCAAAAACTGCATAAAAATATACCATCCAATTATTTCAGCAAATATCATATATATCTTTCTATTCTTTTTTCCAAGAAAAATGACAGTAACGCCAACATAAATTGCAAAAATAACCAGGCTAAGTATGCTGGCTTTAAAGTCAAACACCACATCTCTCAAATAGTTCACTTCATTCACCTACATATAATTTCATTTATAAACATTGTAGCAAATCGTTAATAGCTATTCCACCAGGCACTTTAATATACAACTATAAGCGCAGCCTCACTAGAGACTGCGCTTATAGTTGCCAGATATGTTGCAAAAGGGAGCAAAACAATATCTGGCTGTTTTACGACCTTTTACAGCATATTACATATTTTAAATTAATTTTTTTCATTGGGATAAGTGGTCATTTAACTGGTATAAACGGTTATGATTCTTTCGAAAAGAATTTCTTTTTAATAAGGCCCGGCACATCGATTCTCTGCTCCGTTCCTTTTGTGTTTCAAACATAATCGTATCTTTTAATCTCACAGTTTTTTATTCCTGCGCTGGAAAACTCCTCATTATCCATCTCCCTGAAATAGGACTCTACTATTCTCACAATCCCATTGTGAGCCACAAGGATACACTCTTCATCTCCATTTTTTATATCGTCTAAAAGATTATAAATTCTCTGAGCTATTTGGAGCATTGACTCGCCGGTTCCAAATCTGCTGGCCATATTTTTCTTGGCCTCATGGAATTCTGCACCATCTCTTGGAGTTGATTCATATCTTCCAAAGTTTTGCTCGATCAGCCTTGGCTCAATATACATTGGGATTCCGGTAACTTCTGATATATGCCTTGCTGTTTCAGAGGCTCTTACAAGCGGAGATGAAAGTATTTTGTCTGCCTTTATGCCCATCTCTATAATTTTGTGTCCTGTTTCAATTGCCTGTTGATGTCCAAGCTCTGTAAGTTCTATATCTGTCGCACCACAAATTTTGTTTTCCACATTCCATACAGTCTGTCCATGTCTGACAAAATAAAAATGATCCATTAAAAATTCCTTCCGAGATTATATTTTAAGTGTCAAATTCACTCATGATTCTTGCCAGCTCTTCCTGATAGCTTTGCTCTTCTTTTTTTACAAAATCAATGTTTTTACTTGCTTCGCTATCTGGCAAAATATCTGTTTTGATCCACTTTAAAGCTTTTGATGCAGCACTGCTCTTAATAACAGTCTGATCATAACATGATCCAACCATCAACAGCTTCATCGCTTCTTCTTTTGACAAAAAACCACTGGTAGTCATGCCTAATGTATCATAAATAGTATCATTGGCGATAGGTCCTATTATTACGTCAAAGTCCAAAAGAATATCCTTTACTCTGCGATTGTTATAAATATAATCAAACCACTCTTCGTCTCTTGTGAAACGCTTTATTTTCAATCCAGAATCATCCAGAACATAATGGTTTATGTATATGCTGGCATCCTTTTTGGGAATTACCCATTTAGTTACAAAGGAGTAATCCTGAGATGTATAAAAGCCCTGACCAAAATCAGCATTTTTACGTCCATAATGTATATCCGGTTCTTTTATTTCTACATAACTTGCATGATATAAATTCAACATTTTTCCACCTTAAAAATAGCCAGGCACAAGTGCCCGGCCATTTAATTTTAATCATTACACATACTCACCGTACATTAAGCTTCGCTTATCTTCCCTGTATTCTGAAGAAGAACCTTCACTCTCACTTGCTGCTTTAATCAAATTTATTGCATTTTCAACAGCTTCATCAAGGTTATCCACCTGTGGTACTCCAAGACTTGCAGCACCCTTCTTCATGGCATCTGCAAAGCTATCCATATTGTCAGGATCAATTAAATCTTCAACTGATAATCCAAGTGCATCCAGCGTCATTTCTATGCTGTCTTCATTTGCTCTAAATGTCTCTGACAGCACATCCATTGCCTGATTGGCTGTTGAATTCATACCTGCACTGCCAACTGATTCTATAGGACCAAAATCCTCTACCATCATTCCTTTGGCATTGTAGGTACTAGTCGGAATCGCCATATCCGCAGCCATTGCCGACATACCAGCTATATAACTATCCCTCTCCCCGTCCTTAGACATACCGGGCACATTATTTTGCATGCCCCTCGTTCGTTGCAGCGCCCCTATAGATGAACTATAAGGGTCGAAACTCACAGCTCCAATATTCATGAACATCACCCTAAATCTTTCCGCCATCCGTGGCAATGTTCTCCTAATTAGTAAACCCATTATACTACAACAAACAAAACTTGTCGTTTAATAGTTTCTTATTATTTTATAAATTTTGGTTATGCAGACAGTTCAGGAATAACACTTCCAAAATTAGTCTCTCTCATGAAGATTGATTTATGTTAGTTCTAGCTAACATAAATCATACCACACTTTGACATTATTTTTCACATTTATCCCACTTAAGTACGCCTGTTTTAACAGCCTCTTCGTACTTGGCTATCTTGTAATTAAGTCTGTCCATAGTTGCCTGATACTTATCGAGATTAGCCTGTACCTCTGCTTTGGCTTCAATCAGCAGGTCACGCCTTGCCTGCATTGTATCGTCTCCCTTTTGATACAGCTTTACATATTCAATAAGCATTTCAACAGGAACTCCTGCGCTTCTCATGCAGACAGCATTTTCTACCCAGCCAATATCCTCTTCTGTGTAATCTCTTATACCGCCTTTGGTACGTCCAACTTCAGGGATAACGCCTACTCTTTCATAGTATCTAAGTGTATCCGGTGTAATATCAAATTTTTCACAAACCTCTTTGATTGTCATGGAGTTTCTCCTTAAATATATCGTTGCTGTTTATAGTTTTACACAACAATAAACTCATTTTCGTATTTTTATGCTTGTACTATACTACTTAGAGTCAACTCCAAGTCAATAGATTTTAGAAAAATTTCCCTAAAATGTAAAAGTTAATTCTCGGTTGTAAGGTTATTTGTTTCCAAACTTTAGATTACTATCCAGAACAGGAACCTTACTTGCAAAAAATGAAAACTCACCACTATCAAGAAGGTTACCTTCATCGTCAGTTACTCTTATATCAAAAACGAGGATATGCTTTCCTGTTTTAAGCTTCATGCATTCGCAATAAATATATTCAGTATTTACTGCCGGAAGTAAAAAATTAAGGTTAGCTGATACTGTTGTTACATAATAACCGCTCATGCTTCCTGTTGCGCCAGCCATTGCATCAACAAAGGATAAAAGTGCGCCACCATGGATGCTTCCATAGGTATTATGCAATCTCTCATCACATTTAACCCTTGATTTGCTATAGGTTGGGCTAAGCTCTAATACTTCAAAGCCAATAAACTGGTTATATTTATTATCATAAAGTTCTGCGAGCATTTTCTCCCTAATTGCATTTTCTTTTTCAGTACGTGCTTTACGCATAATCCAAAATCTCCTTATCAAATCAAATGCATCAGTAACTCTCTAAAGGATGCACAGTTATCTGTGCACTCGTCAGGTATCGTGATGTCTATTTTTATTGTAAGCTGCCGCTTCGTCCTGGATGAAGCCTTCTCCTTAATTGTTCTTACATTTACCTTTAATCTTGGATCTTCAAGCAAAGGCAATACACAATAGTAAAAGGCGTCATTGTCAAAAGACACATTCCCAATAGCCTTGCCGGTTACCATAGTTTCAGCAACTGCCCTGTTTTCCCTTAAATATACAGTAACAGGTTCCGCACCGGGCACATCCATACTATAGTTTTTTGCATTATTTATCAATCCGGTGAAAGAAAAAGTCCTTTCAGCTTCATCAACCGCAATCTCTTCTCCAAGCTTTCTTGCAGCATCGATTGGAAAAATATACTCCTGCATAAGAAGGTGAAAAATCTGTTTCATATTTGCAGCAGCTCTGTCTCCATATTTATCTATTATATCTCTGCAAGCTTCCAGGACACTTTTGGTAAAATGCACAAACTCTTCAATATCTGGATCCCAAATGTATTTTCCTCTTGCAACCTTGCTAAGTGGCAAATCTTCTTCATCATAAATGTTATACAAAACATATACATTACGGGGACAGAATGCATTTTCATTTACCAGCGCCTCAAAGATATCTTCCGACTCTTCCTCTTTTTCCAGATTTCTTATCAGATTATAGGCCTCAATTATAAGCCTTATTTTTTCCTCAGCCTCCTGGTCATTATCCCGTCTTGAATCTGGATGATACAAGAATAATAGCTTTTTGTATTTACTTTTTAATTCTCTTTCGTCATCCGCGGGAGTCGCTCCAAGGATTCTAAAGGCTTCTTGTTTCGTCATTCTCTATTCCTTGTAATTACCTATTGCAAAATATCTGCGGTAACTTCATTTATACTTTGTCTCAAAAGCTCCGCTCTTTCACTATCATCACATTTTGCGGCCATTTTTTCAAACAGCTCCACCTTGCTCTTAATATTTCGGACTCCAGGGTGAGTCGGATCTGATAGTTTTGATTCCGGAACCAGTTTTACACTGTCTATTGCCATATCAGCGCTTAAGTCCATCAGCTGGCGGCTTACGTCGCCTTCATAGTCCATTCCTACAGACAATATTTGCGCCACGAAGCCAAGAGTTGATGCTGTATACCAATTTCCATCAAAGACATTGGCATCCTTGTACACATCAGTAATCCTGGTGTTTCTCTTATTGGTCAAAAAAGCTATCACTAATTTTTCTTCCGGATTTATTACCACAAGAGTTCCTGTCCAGCCCTGATGTCCAATTGTATCTGAAGCTGCCCAGGTTCCATAGAATCTGCATCTCTGCATATCTCCCTGCCGCCACCAGCCAAGGCCCCAGGTGGCATTATCCTCTGAGTCTGGTGCAATAAAGGCATCTATAACATTCCTTGAAAAAAAGCTGTTATCCCCATAGCCACCGCACAGCATGACAGATGCAAGCTTTGCCAGATCAGTTGCATTAGAAAAAAGTCCTGCATGGCCGGAAATGCCATTCATGCTGTAATAAGCTTTTTCATCATGAACTTCACCCTGAATTGTATATGTTCTATACCCGTCAAAATCTAACAGACCATCTCTTGTATTACCATTAAGCTCTGTCGCTGCGCAGTCTTCTTTTGTAAATCCATTTTCAAGCGGATTGTATGTGATATGCTCCAGTCCCATAGGATAATATATATTTTCCTTCAACCAGGTGTCCAGATCCTGACCAGTCACCTTTTCTATAATAAGGCCAAGCACCATATCATCTATATCTGAATAAGTTGTCTTTGTGCCAGGTTCATATATCAGAGGAGTCTTGAATATCATCTCTATGGTTGCCTGTTTGGTAGCTTCATCAGCTCCATTTCCTGCAAAAAGTGGATTTACCGGATAGCTTTCTCCTGCCGGAAGATTTTCTATATACAAATAAGGAGCACAATACTTACCGTCTGCCGGGAACCCGCCCTGATGGCGCAGCAAATCCCTTATTGTGATCTCTGATTTCCATTTCTTTATAGTCTCCAGACTAACGCCTGGATTGGTTATATTAGGAGTATCTACAAGGATTGTATTTTGATAAAAGTCATCACCAAAAAAGTCCGTGACTTTGGCATCAAGATCTATTGTTCCATCAGTTACAAGCTTTTGCAGGGCGTAATTAACAGAAAACATTTTGGTTACAGAAGCTATGTCATACAGTGTTTTGGTCGTAACCTTGCTGCTGGAAGTATTGACACTTCCGTCAGGTAAATAGGAGTTAGTCACTCCCCATGCATTTTCATATATTAGCTTTCCATTTCTGATAATAGACAGCTGGGCGCTGGTAAAGCCATTTTCGATATCTGTTTCAATAAGGTCTGATATCATTTCAAGCGCAGCTTCAGAGATTCCTTCTTCTTCCGGAGTACCTGATACAATTACAGGATAGGGAATTCTCAAAGTTACTGAAGCCCCTGAATCATAAGGCAGTATATTGGATATCTGAACCGTATTTTCACCGTTCACTGCAACCTCGGACATATCCAGGACATAATCTCTCCCACCCACTGCCATTGTGGTATCAATACAATTTCCATTTATATACATGGAAAAGCTCTCCACATTATCTGAAAGAGTTAAGTGAAGCTTTCCCTGCCCATGATATCCCCAAAAGCTGTACATACTATTTTGCGCAAGTCCGTCTATTACAGAATCTTTCCAATCAGGAAAAGAGACTTCGCCCTGCCACTGTATCCCTGACAAGTCTTCAGTCTCTTCCGATAATTTAATGCTCTCTGAAATATTTTCAGATACAACCTCATATTTAGTTTCTGTTGATGCTATAACGGCTGCCTGATTAATGCTATCATCAATACTGCTCTCAGTAGCAGCTGTTTCGGCCTCACTTCCACAGGCAGTAGTAATTATCATTGTAATGACTGATAGTGCACAAAGCTTTCTCAGTTTAGCTTTCATTTAGTCCCCCTCTAAACAATGGCATTATTCTCCCTCCAATATTATCCATTCACCCTTTTTATTAGACCCAATTCTTTTGATCGCACCCTTTTCTACCATTGATTGCAAAGCTCTCTTAACTGTCGAATCCGAACATCCAAGACACTCAGCCATTTCCTTTCTAGTAATATCTGATTTTTCTCTCAACAATTCAATTATCTGATTTTCTCTATCATTAAATTTTATCGGGTCATTTATTGGGTCATTTATTGGGTCATTCTGACCCAATAAAAATTTTCCACTAATATGCATCTCTCTGTTATGAAGTTCATGCCGCTCATCTAGCAATAGGTTTCTAAGAAACTTCTCTAGAAACTCTGTTGTTTCATAAACCCCATCTTTAATATTGTTATAATTCGCTCTAACTAAGGCATTCCTAAAGTACCAAGAATTCTCAGCAAAGAGATCATTCTCAGCATTAAACCCAAGCATTCGCAAATACTTAATTAAAAACACTGCCGTAGTTCTGGTATTCCCTTCGCCAAATACATGTATCTGCCATAATCTTGATATAAATACGGCTATATGATGTACCGTTTCATCTATGGTAAGACCGTTATAGCGAAAATCTCTTTCTAGAGAAAAATCATATTCTAATGTTTCTCTTAGATTCAATGCATCACTGTAAGAAACGGTATCTCCGTCCAGCACCCATTCCTTCTTAGTAATGTTATAATCTCGTATCTTCCCTGCATGCGAAAAAATCCCAAGAAATAACTCTTTATGAATAGCCAAATACTGAGTGGGTGAAAACGTAAATGCTTTCTCAGAAAGTATTTTGGCAATTCGCGCCGAAACTTTATCTGCTTCTTCAGTCCTAGTCTCTGTTTCTGCACGACCACTTTTACTTTCATAGTAGCTATTAATTAAATCTCCCGCTTCATCAACAGAAATCTCCCCGTCAATATTCTTTTTTGCCGTCTCATATAAATATTCAGATGGCTTTAATCCGTCTACATCCTGAAGTCCAATAGCTGTAGACCATGCATGTCCTAACTCTTTTCTAGTAGGCGGAAGATTCTTTATGTATTCTTCAAACGGATCTTTCTTAATATCTTTCACGTTTCCCCCTCCTGATTCTATGCCTCTTTAAAAGAAAGCTATTTATCTCTGTAATCTTCTCTTAGTGTTGTCCCTTTTTACGGATTTTACGCGGATCTTTTGGTTTTTTTGCATTATCTGGAATAAGCCAAATTCCTTTATTGATTGCACCTTCGATTCGCCCTTCTTTACACAGAATTTGCACTCTACGTGCCGTTATTCCCCAAATCTTTGCTATCTCAGAAGTTGTTAAATATTCCATAGAGTTCTCCTACAAAGCTATGCTAAAATCCATTACTTATATTATATTCGCGCCGACGAACAATCACAAGAAAAAAAGAAGCAAACCTTGCTATTGCTGGCTTTTTGAAAATGTTTGAGTCGCTTACTGTAATAACACATATAATTATTTTTAGTATTTACGCAGTAATATTTCTTTTGCCAAAAGCAGAATAGGCAAAGCTTCCAAGCATAACGCCTATTGCTCCAACAAAAATAGAGACATAAACTACAAATACGTCGTTAAGAATGCCAAACAGCAACTCACCAAACGCAACAGCAATCATGGATAGCAATCCTATGGTTGTAGTAACTCTTCCCAGTAATTCTTTTTTTACATTGGACTGAATCAGAACATTGGTAGCTATCTGCATTGGTATTGCTTCAGCTATGGTCATACAATCTAACGCTATAATCATTATCAGAGCAGGTATCACTGAAACCTTTTGATTAAGGCTCATTGTCACTACAAGTCCGATAAATCCAATCTCAATGGCAATAAGTTTGGTAGAAACTTTAAATACCTTTAGTGAATCATACTTGCTGACAATAGGTACAGCTATCAGTGGCACTATAACACTGGTCATGGCCGTAACAGAATTGTACATTCCATAATAATAAGCATTCATATCATATACTTCACGGATCAGATAAAGTATGCTGACTGAAAAAGTTGCTCCAAAAAAGGCATCAACAATAGGCAGGGCAATTGCCAGCTGTTTAAGCTTCTCGTTGGTAAATATTACCCTTACGCCTTCCTTAAAATCATCCAGAAAATGAATTCCTTTTTCTTCATCGTCTTCGCTAGTGGATTTTGTTTTAGCTTTTATTGTGATCTGCAGGATTCCTGCAAGAAAATCAAGGATTGCTACAAAAGCAAAGGCAAACTGCAGACTTACATTATTGAATATAAAAGCTGCAATTATAGGACTTATTACAAACACCATGCCGTCATCCATTGTAGAAACAGCTATAGCATCTTTTAATCTTTCTTCTGGTACCAGAAGCGGAATAATGGATCCTTCGCAGGCATTATAAAAAACTTCGCCTATTTCAAGGCCCAAAACAAGAATAAATACTCCCCAGACGTTTATTGACACAAATCCTGAAAGTATAGTATAGGTAGCTAAAATGGCGCTTTCTGCTACCAGTACCTTTACCATCATCCTGCTTCTTTCTACCCTGTCAGACAGAACTCCAGCAAAAGGTGTTAATAGCATTCTTGGTACAAAAACAATTGATAGCATAAGAGCAAAGATTGTAGCTGAACCTGTAATTTCCAATACATACAGTGACAGTACAAACTGAAGTATATTACTTGCTGCCATTGAAACTGCACTTGCCACCCAGAACTTCCAATAATCTCTTCCAAAATTTTTAAACTTGCTCAAAAACTTTTCCATATCTTTTCCTCTTTATCGAAACTGCAATTTAAGCTTATTCAATTACGACAAGAGTTTAGCATGGTGCATATATGTTAGCAATAGCTAACTTCTTTCCTGACTTTTTTTATCATCTACTTTATTTAAAACATTCCGGGATTTCTGTTACGCCTTTTGCACGACACAAAACTGAAGATGGTCCTTTATAGGATAAAGGTTCGCCTTCGATAGTGGTTATATTACATCCAGCTTCTCTGGCAATAAGAGCTGCTGCCGCATAATCCCATATCTGAATTTTAAGCTCAAAATAAAGATTACATCTGCCAATTGCAATGCAGCACATATCCCAGGCCGCTGTGCCAGATCTTCTAAGGTCAACACACAGAGGCAGCAATCTTCTGGCTATATCAAAGGTTTTGGCATGAAGCTCTGTATAATATGGAGCGGTTCCAAACAAGGCAAGAGATTCTGAAAGAGGTGCTTCAGAGGACATGATTTTTTGGCCATTCATATATGCTCCACCGCCAGAAACTGCAGAGAACATCTTGTCATCATAAGGATTGTAAACGACTGCCATATATGGACTGCCATCCTTTAAAAGAGCTATAGAAATAACTGATGGCCTGTACTCATATATAAAGTTTGAAGTGCCATCTATAGGATCAATCACAAAACAATATCCGCTGTTCATCTTGGAAGTAAAAACATCCTGACCATCTTCTTCACCGAGGAACAGAGCTTCTGGCAGTATTTCAGCAAGTCTTCCAATAAGATATTTTTGAACCTTTTCGTCAGTTTCAGTACAAAAATTGGCATGGCCTTCTTTCTCCATGATTTTAGGCTTTTGCGCTGTCAAAAGTATATTTCCAGCCTCTTTTGCAATATCAGTAATGTTATTAATCAGTTCCATTCCATACCCCCTTTTCTTAATAGCTGCGATAAAATAAAAAGCTGCAAAGTACATCCTATATACCTGCAGCTTTTTAATCATTATATATCAAACATTTGCTTTTTTGTTAAACAATCTGTAGAGAATTGTGAAGGCTACGCCCACAACTGAGAAGATTATTGCATATATGAAAGCCTGACCATAAGCACCGTTCTGCGCATATGTATTTCTCATGATCTGTGGTCCAAAAAAACCTGCAAGCGCAAAGCCTATGAACATTATGCCATAGTTTACAGAATTGTTCTTTGGTCCAAACTGATCAGCTGTAAAGCCTGGATAAACGCCCATAAATGAACCAAAGCTTACGCCTACTACTGATAGCCCCACATAGAACAGTGCAACTGTTCCCTGACAACACAGATACAGCAATGAAAGACCTACGACACCAAGCACGCATGCAAGTGTAAGAGTATTGATACGTCCAATCTTATCTGAAAGAGTTCCTGCAGCAATTCTGCCAAGAGCATTAAACAGAGCAAGAACTGATACCGCAATACCTGCTGCCGCTGGTGTCATTCCAATCATATTCTGAGCAACAGGTGATGCCTGTGAAATAACCATCATTCCAGAGAATGCTCCACATGTAAGTAAAAGAAGCATTATATAGAATACAGGCATTTTGAGCATCTCTTTCCAGTCAAGATTCTTTGGCGCTGCAGTACCTGCAGCAGTCTTTGGTTCCCAGCCTTCCGGTCTGTATCCTTCCGGACACTGCTCAAGGAAAAGACATGATGCTGCTATAAGGACAATAAATACGATACCTACGAGCTTAAATGCAAAAGTAGCATCAAAGCTTGAAACTACAGCTGTTACGATAGGAGGAAGGATTACAGAGCTCATTCCATAAACTGCTGTTGTAATTCCACCTATAAGTCCTCTCTTGTCCGGGAAAAACTTTACGCAGGTAGATATAGTGCTGCCATAAGCCATTCCAAGGCCAAGTCCACCAATGATACCGTATGTGAGAATCAAGTATCCCACACTTGTAGCAAAGCCTGAAAGAAACATACCAAGTCCCCACATAATTCCACCAACAAGAATTACCATCTTTGGTCCAAACTTATCATTGAACCATCCACCTGAAATCATTGTGATTGGGCCTACAGAGTTGGCAATAGTATAAACAATTGCAAGATCACCTGCTGTAACATTCATTCCAAGTGTTGTATTAAAATATTCAGCCATTGCTGAAGAAAAAACTGACCATGCATAAATTGAGCCAAGGCACAGATTTATAAAGCATGCCGCTAAAAGTATAATCCATCTTTTTTTATCTAAATTCATCGTCATCTCCTGATTCGAAATAGTATTTGATTAAATATCAAGTGCTGCATGGTAACCCCAGTAAACAGCATTCGTGATTGTAGATACCTTTGCCGCATCACCAATAACGCGAACAAATGGAGCAGCATCCTGGAGTTCATTAACTACATCTGTACGTGAACGCTGACCAAGAGCGCAGATTACACTGCTGCCTTCAACGAGTACTTCATTGCCATCAGCATCCTCACATACAACGCCCTGTTCAGTAACCTTAACGGCCTTATATCCAGTATGAACATCTACATATTTGTCAATTTCTTTCAAAAGAAGTGGACGATGTCTTACATTTGCATCTGGTGCCAGCGCATCTCTCATCTCGATAATGGAAACCTTCTTGCCTTCCTGTCCAAGATGTACAGCACACTCACAACCAGCAAGTCCGCCACCCATAACTACAACATTGTCGCCAACCTTTTCTTTTTCCTTGTAGTAGTTATTTACAACTACAACGTTATCTCCATCAAGACCTGGAATAGGTGGTACAAGAGGTGTTGAGCCTACTGCAATGATAAGTGCATCAGCGTTTTCTTTTTCAGCATATTCTTTTGTCACTTCTGTATTTAAACGAATTTCAACTCCAGCATCACGAGCAAGCTTCTCGTATGTTCCTGTAAGCTGGTACATCTCATATTTAAATGAAATTGCCTGCTCACTCTTAAGAATACCGCCAAGCTCAGACTCTTTTTCACAGAGAATGACCTGGTGCCCTCTTCGAGCTGCTGTTAATGCAGCATAAAGACCTCCAGGGCCGCCGCCTGCAACGAGAACCTTCTTGGATACTGCAGCTGGTCTTACTTCATCGCCTTCGATTTCACGACCAATAAGTGGATTAACTGTGCAGCGTCTTGTTGATGTAGCTGCTCTTTCAGCCATACATGTAAAGCATCTGAGACAGCGAACAATCTCATCGTCTCTGTTTTCTGTAACCTTCTGTGGAAGATATGGATCTGCTAAAAGTGCTCGGCCCATATAAACGATATCAGCCTTGCCAGAAGCTATGATTTCTTCCATCTGTGCAGGATCATTAAGACCGCCAAGAGTTGCTACCGCGCACTTAACATGCTTTTTGATCTCTGCAGCAAGAAATACATTACGTCCATGCTCTTCAAACATTGAAGGGTGTGTAATACCAAATGTACGCTGATAAGTACCAGCAGATACATGCAGGATATCAACATAATCTTCAAGCTGCTTTGCGATTTCTACGCCTTCTTCAAGGCCATATCCTTCATCAAAAAACTCAGAACCGCTCATTCTGAATTCGATTGGAAAACGAGGGCCAACCTGCTCACGAATTGCAGTCAGCACTTCCTTGGCAAATCGGCAGCGATTCTCTAAAGAGCCGCCATATTCATCTTCTCTTTTATTGAAATAAGGTGATAAAAACTGATTTATAAGCCAGCCATGTCCACCGTGAACCATGATCATCTCAAATCCTGCACGCTTAGCCATTGCCGCAACATTAGCGTAGGATTTTACGATGTCATCAATCATATCTTTGGTAAGAGCCTTAACCTGAACACCATCAGGACGAACTGTATCTGAAGGGCCCCACTGATTCATGCTCTTCTGCTTTGTTTTATCTGTCATGTATGTGCCGGCATACATGCCTGAGTGTGAAAGCTCGAGAGAAGGCATTCCACCATGTCTTCTAATTGCATCTGCTGTATAGGTAGCACATGCAAGTGAATTCAGAATAGCCGGGTCAAGATGGTAAGCGTGACTGCCATCTGTCTGTGGATGAACCATGCATTCAGATACTGTTACTGCACCTGCGCCGCCTTTTGAGCGAAGCTCATAAAATGCCGTTGATTTTGGTCCGATACAGCCATCATTTGTAATATCGGTTCCACCCATTGGTGCTGAAAACATTCTGTTTCTGAATGTAACGCCAGCTATTGTAATAGGGCTTGTTAAATGTGGATACTTTCTCTTCATTAGTAATCTCCTTTCAACACTTTTCCTGTTAAAAAATTAACACTTATGTTTGACAATATTTTATCATCCACAGAAAACAGCAGCTATCAACAAAAAAATAGGAGGTGGAAACGAATCGTTGATACGTCTCCAACCTCCTGTTATTTAGCTATCAGTTCTATAAACCGTTTAATTAATTGTTCATTTTTAGAGTTCTTTTTATAGATTATGTAAACAGACCATGGTACTCCGTCTTTAATTGGTATCAGTTTTATATCTTTGGAAATAAAATCTTTTTTATGAATATCAACATCAATACCTATTCCCAGTCCGTCTTCAACAAACTCATATATCATTGCGGCTTCCATTGTCTTTATTCTGATTTTTGGAAAAAAGCCCTGTCTCTCGCAGGCTGCAACAAGATTTGAATAGGACTGATATCTTTCATTAAGACAGATAAGCTGCTCATTTTCCAGGTCTTTTATCGAAATACTGCTTTGTTCAAAAAGTCTGTGATTACGAGGAACCAGAGCACACATTATCTTAGTATCTATTTCCTGCTCTACAACATCTGCTGCCGCAAGACGCCCAATAACAAGTGCTACATCAAGTTCGCCATTTATCAGCTTGGTCTTTATATCCTGATTGTAGCCTTCTTCCATACTTATTTCGAAATTCTCAACGCTTGCCTGTAGTGCCTCCACCTCATTCATTGGAAGTCTGCGTATCAAGCCGCAGGAATAGCCTACTTTAAATATTGTTTTCTGATTTCGTATGGAATCAAGATTTCTCTCCAAATCCTGAACATCTGCAATTATGTTCTGGCATTTATCATAAAAGAGAACTCCTGCTTCTGTCGGAACAAGTCCCTGCTTGGTTCTTTCAAATAAAGAGATATGAAGTTCTGCCTCAAGGCGATCAAGTATCTTTCCCAGGCCCTGAGGGCTAATAAACAACGACTTGGCCGCTTTATTTATGCTTCTGGTTTCATAGCATTCCATAAAAGAGCCTATATCTTTTATTTCCATTGATTCCCTCGCTTTCGGAATAGTACCACTATAATCATTGTACTTTACTATCGTACTACATGCAAAGAGCATCAGAAGTGACCATTCTTCTGATGCTCTTTTTATGTTAGCTATCAATTAATAGGGATTACCAATTATTTTTTCCAGGTTCTATAATTTGCAAAAGTTAATAACGCAATTAAAACTACTGAAATTATTGTAAGAACTATTCTAAACATGATGTCATTAGGCATGCCTGTAAGTGTACTTCCTGGAGCAGCACCATTCATTGCATTAGAATTTGCTACAGTATACAAAAGATGGTGCGCTGCGAGTCTTGCATAATGATATTCTACGCTACTGTCTTTGTCATATGTATACTGTGTGTCTTTGAGATATCTAAGTGAACCATC
>JAZRKG010000091.1:0-30468 GCA_045646185.1 Butyrivibrio sp. | reverse complement strand
TATCATAATCCTCTGACGCTGTCCGCCGGATATGCCTCCGCCACCTTCCGATACAAAGGTACTCATACCCATCGGCATCCGCCTTATGTCTTCGGCTATACCTGCTATCTCAGCAGCTTCCCAGGCATCAGAAAGTGATATGAACGGGTTGGATATTGCTATATTATGGAAAATATCTCCCTGGAACAGTCCACTGGTCTGCATTACTGTACCAATACGTTTTCTAAGAGATTTCAAATCTATTGTAGCAATATCTTTTCCATCATAATAAATAGCTCCCTTTTCAGGCTTTTCAAAACCAAGAAGAAGTCTCAAAAGAGTTGTTTTTCCACAACCTGTTTTACCAACTATACCAATGTAATCACCAGGATGAATTGTCAGCGACAGATCATCAAAAATATACGGCATTGCTTCACTGTATCTAAAGCTTACATGGCTGAGTTCAATGTTTCCTGAAACACTTGTGATTTCAGCTTTTTCTTCGCTCATCTCAGGCTCTGCATCTAAAAATGGCTTTGCCATATCCAGCACAGGACCAATCATAGCCATACTCTTGACCAGTGCTGCCATTTGTGAAAACGCTCCAAAGGTCATTCCGTACGCCAATGTAAAACCAATATATTCTGACGCATCTATGCCATTATTTAGGGCAATGTAGTATATTACAACATTTCCAAAAAGCCCTATAGCTGTGAGTACTACGCTGTATACCTTCAAAAAGGTTGCCGGATTGTACTGCAATTTTGCTTTATGGGAGTATCCCTTTGCCCATTTTGCAAAAGCTCTCTTTTCTGATCCGGATAGTCTTATTTTCTGAATGCCGGAAATAAGCGCATAGCTTAATCCGTTTTCTTTGGCTTCATGCCCAAGTATTTCTCTGGTGACTCTGATCTGCATAAAAGTAGATATCAGCATACATATGATGGTCGACAATATTATGAGCATCGAAGGCAATACAAGTGATGGCGCATAATGAAATATTTCAAATATGTATATAAGTGACACCAGTGATGTCAGCTGACCTGTAATTATTATGGTCACAAGCATGTTACACAGCTCGCTAACCGCACTTGCTCTCGTTGCCAGTTCACCTGCTGTATATTTTTTGAAAAAAGATGCCGGCAAAGAAAGAATACGCATCATCATAGCTGCTTCTACAGATAAATCAGTCTCCAGAGTAATTCTCTGAGTAAAAAGATTGTTTATCATTGTAAGCAGCCAGGTGGAAATTGATGCTGCCACCAGGAAAAATGCAGTTCCAAAAAGCGCTGCTACATCTCCGCTATCTAAAACTGTACCTGTTATAAGTGCTGACAAGCTTGGTGAAAGAAGGCCTACAAAGGCAACTGCAAAAATACTTACAACCATAAGACTTATGTCTCTTGGATGCAGACAGCCCTTTAAATACAGCAATAAATCTGTTATTGTCAGCTTTTTCTGCGGAAGTGGTTTATAAAAGCAGATTGCTTCCTTAGAAAACATTTTTTCATTACTGCCATTTATTCTAATTTTTTTGCCAGAAGAAAAATCATGATAGCAATAGCCATGAAGCCCATAAGGAAGTAACGCTACCGGCGTATGATCCTCCTTCAAAAAACCGATCATGGGGCCGTATGCATCGTTTCTCCATTTTTCTGTCAGCTTTACATTTCTATGCATTACTCCGTGCGGCATAAGTGCGTATTCCAGCTGGCCAGGGCCGTCCTTAATATTTTCCGGAATATCCACAACCTTGAAGTGATAGTATTTTAAAATCTCGTCGATTGCCTGCTTAGTGATAATAAATCTATCATCAAGCTTCTGATTTTCTTCATCACCAAGTATTGCAGAAGCGACATCAAGGAAGGCTTCTTCAAAAGCTTTTTCATCATTCTCTTTTCTTGCTCGTATCTGCTCGTCAAACCAACTCACATCAAATCTTCCTTTATTCGTTAGAAATCAATTCTGTATAATAGCCACCCTTTGAATACAATTCCTCGTGGGTACCTCTTTCAACAACCCATCCATTATCAAGGACAATTATTTCATCACAGTCTCTAATTGTTGATAGTCTGTGAGCTATTACTATGCAGGTAATTCCTCTGTCTTTTATGGCTTTAACTACTTCATATTCAGTCTTGGCATCAAGAGCACTTGTTGCTTCATCCAGGATTATCACACTTGGGTCTCCTGCCAGAACTCGCGCTATTTCTATTCTCTGTTTCTGCCCACCTGAGAAGTCTTTTCCATCCTCCAGCATATGATATTTAAAGCCGCCTCTTCTTGAGGTTATGTCATCATATATCTTTGCATCGCGGGCTGCCATTATCATTTCGAAATCTTCAATTGAGTCATCCCACATCTTTATATTTTCTGAAATAGTTCCCTCAAATAGAGTAATATCCTGATCAACCACTGCTACTGATCCGGTAAAAATATTATGATCAATATCCTCTATTTTTTGACCATCAAATAAAATCTCTCCACTCCAAGGTGTGTAAAGTCCTGCAATAAGCTTAGCAACTGTTGACTTGCCACAGCCTGAGCTGCCGACTATCGCAACTCTTTTTCCTGTAGAAAGTGACATGGAAAAATCCTTTAAAATCGGATCATTAAGCTTTGAATAACCAAAGGTAAGATTCCTGATCTCCACATTTCCACGTAATTTATCATAGCTTTCTACACTATCAGAAAAGTCTCTTTCCAAAGCCGGATCTACAGGATAATCCATAACATCCGTAACTCTCTCCATTGCTGTTCTCATTTCCTGAATAGTCTGGCTTGCTGAGATAATTCTCCTTGCTGGAGAAAGGAAGGATGACAAAAATCCCTGAAATGTCAGGATCATACCCACTGAAAAATCAGATTCTATAGCAAAGTACACACCAAGGATCATTACCAGCATATTGGCAAGCGTAGTCAGAAAGTCAGGAATAGCACCAATTGTATATTCTTCCTCTAAATGTCTGACCTTTATATCATTTACGCTCGCCTGAAGCCCTGCCCATTTTTCAAAAAAGCCATTTTCAGAACCACTGCTTTTGATTGTTTCAATCATCTGGATTCCAGATACAGTAGTTCCTGCAAGCTTGGCAGCATCTCGCATGGATATTCTTGTAAGGTTGATCCTATGCTTTGCAATTTTTCTGGATACTACAATGTTGATAAGGCAAACTGCTATACCTATTGCTGATATTATCAGACTATATCTAAACATGAGTACCAGATATACGATCATCATAACTGTATTCATAAATAGCGGTGCCAGTGTATCTACCAGTGTCTGAGCAATAGATTCATTTGTGCTCTGTCGCTCCTGTATATCACCAGCCATTCTCTGTGAGAAGAATTCCATAGGGAGTCTCAGCACCTGCCACATATATGATGTAGAGCCTACAACTGCCATTTTTCCATTAATTCTTAATGAATAAATGGCATTTATCCAGCCTGTCATTGTCTCAACTATAGCAAAAGCACACAACAGCAAAATAAAAGGATTTATCCACTCCGGATTCTTTCCTGTTATAAGTCTGTCCACAAAAATCTGTGTCATAACCGGATTTACTATTGAAAAGAAATATGTGATCACACTTGTAAGCACCACAAAAGCCACTGCTGTACCAGAACCCTTTAATCGTTTTCCGGCAAAGGCAATGGTGCTTGGCCTGCTTCCGCTTGGTATAAAGTTTTCACCTGGAGACATTTGAAGAACAACACCCGTAAAAGCATCATCGAAGTCCTCCATTGAAACTTCAACAATACCTCTTGCAGGATCATTGATTATAGCTTTATTTCTTTTGAAACCATCAAGAACAACAAAATGATTGAAATTCCAGTGTATGATACATGGAAACTGACCATTTTCAACCAAATCATCCAATTCATATCGATATCCAGTTGCTTCAAGTCCGTAGCTTCTGGCAGCCAGCAGAACATTTTTGGCATTTGAACCATCTCTTGATACGCCGCAGTCCTTACGAACCTGTTCAAGTGGAATCCATTTATCATAATAAGCAAGTAGCATTGTCAGGCATGCAGCTCCACACTCAAGAGCTTCAAGCTGCATGACAACTGGCACCTTTGCTACGCCTTTGGTTACAGGCACCTTCATTAAGTATCTTCTCCTCGTCAAAGTCCTTGTGTCATCAGTGAATCAGAAATTCTATTGGATGAATGATTTCTGTAGAGGTGTTTATGACACCAAATATCGCCCACACAACAAATCCGACTATCAGAACAATTATTGCCAAAAGAACAATCCATACTTTAGGAGTTGTAACCTTCAGGTAATCGTCTAATTTTTCTGGAGAATCTATTTTTTTAATACTTTTTTCCCTATAAACCTTCTCAGATACGTCCTTATCCAAATCTATCACCCCTCATTTGATTTTGATTTGAAATAAACTATATAAGTAATTTTAACATAATCAGACTTTTATTTGGAGAAAATAAGTAACATAATAATTGAAAAACCGATAACAAATGCCAGAGCACCTCTGTCGTTATCTTTTCCTGATGACAGTAATGGCAGTTCTTCAATAGTTGTATAAATCATCGCTCCTCCTGCAAGTGCCATAATATATGGAAGCGCAGTAGGAAAAAGAATGACTATTATTAACACGAACACTGCAACTAATGGAACCGGCACTCCGGATACTACTCCCATGAAAAAGGCTTTTCCCTTTCCAGTTCCCTTTTCCATAACCGGATAAGATACAAACAATGCCTCTGGGAAGTTCTGTATGGCAATTGCTATTGCCAAAAAGAATGCTGTTGATACAGAAATCCATTCTGTCTGCATGAAGTGAGCTGCATAAATTGAACCCAGAGCAATTCCTTCTGGAACGTGGTGGATTACTTCAGACAACATAACCTTTGTCTCAGATTTCAATTTACTATCCGGACCTTCTGTGATATCTACAAATGCATGAGTATGTGGAACCATACTGTCAAGAAGATACTGAATAGCTACTCCAAGGCAGAAGCTGATAAATAATGGTACTATCGGACTGATTGAATCTGTGTTAAAGCCCTTGGCTGCAGGCTCGATCATTCCCCATACAGAAATAGAAAACATAATTCCTGCACTGGCTCCAGCCATCACTGTTCTAAGTCCATCAGACAGTTTCCATTTTTTGGCATAGACAAAAGCTGCTCCAAAAACAGTTCCAAGAAGTGGAATGAGCATTCCAAAGATTGTATCTGAATCACTCATTGCGTTAGAGGTATCAAGATATTCTATAAGTGTATTTAATCCAATGAATACAAGGATTGTTCCACCCATAACCTCAGAACCTGATTTATAACGGGTTCCAAACAGATTTCCGATTTTTACACCTGCTGCAGAAATAAAAAATGTTATAACACCTATAATAAGAACCGCAACAATTGTATTCTGAAGCTTGCTGGCATTAAACAGCTCAACAGGCACAGCAACAAATGTAATACCTACTGCCAATGCATCGATACTGGTTGCCACTGCCAGCATAAACATTGTTTTTACGTCAAAGTCTGCTTTTTCTTCTTCTTCCTCTTCTGAAAAAGCTTCTCTCACCATGTTTATTCCTATGATGGATAAGAGAATAAATGCCACCCATGGTGCAACCATGCTGATCCATTTTTCAAAACCAGAACCAACAATATATCCTATAAAAGGCATCAACGACTGAAATACACCAAACCATACGCCACAAATAAGGCATTCCTTTATAGTAAGTTTTTTTACAGCAAGTCCCTTACAAATAGATACCGCAAAGGCATCCATTGCAAGTCCCACTGACAATAATAATAACTCAAATAATCCCATTAAAATCTCCCTATAATTCTTATTCTTATATCTTTCTTGCAATAGGTTTATTTTCTATTTAAAAAATAACCGGAAACAGCGCCAACTACGCCTCCAAGAATGTGAGACATGTTAGAGATATTATCCTGAACAGTGATACCTTCGATTACCTGCTGCCCTATAAATACTACTGCCACAAGAATAAAGGTAAGCGGAATCTCTCCTTTTTTGAATCCGGTAAAAGATGTCAGAATAATGAAAGCAAATACCACGCCGCTGGCGCCACAAAGTGCCACGTTCGGGAAAAAGATATAGTTAAAAATGCTGGTTACTATTGCTGTAATCAGCATTACTTTTATAAGCATAGTTGAACCATATTTTTCTTCAAGCATAGGTCCAAGCAGCAAAATATATGTAGCATTTCCTACAAAGTGCTCCCAACCGGAATGTCCAAAAATATATGTAATAAACCTCACATAAGTGAGCGGTGATTTCAAAGATGATCTATAAGTCATAAACAGAAGCGTGGTGCTCTTGCCACCTGTAATGAAACTTATAAGAAGTACTACAAAACATATCAGTATAAAAGTCAGTGTAACCGGTGCATTAAAAGTGATGCTGAGCTTCTTTTTCATTTTTACTACCTGCCCCTATAATTTGTTAAGGGCAGCTAAAAATAGCTGCCCTGATAATTATTGTACTAAAGTACTTATTTATCATTATATATTATATATTCAATAATTCTGCATATGCTTTAAGCGCATCTGTTGTATCGCCAGCAAGAACCTTCTTTGCAAGTGTCTTACCAAGCTGAACACCTTCCTGGTCAAAGCTGTTTACATTCCATACAAAGCCCTGGAACATAACTTTGTTTTCGAAGTGAGCAAGTAGAGCACCTAAGGTCTCTGGTGTAAGCTGGTCGCCAACGATGATGGATGATGGGCGATTTCCTTCGAAATACTTATTTGCATTCTCATCATCTTTTCCACATGCAAATGCCATGATCTGTGCTGCTACGTTTGCACAAAGCTTCTGCTGTGATGTGCTGTTCTCAATCACAACATCGTTAGCCATCTGGCTCTTTCTAAAGCCTACAAACTGAAGAGGAATAATATCTGTTCCCTGGTGAAGGAGCTGATAGAAACTGTGCTGTCCGTTTGTACCAGGCTCGCCAAAGATAACCGGTCCTGTTACATAATCAATCTTTTCACCGAATCTGTTTACACTCTTACCATTTGATTCCATATCAAGCTGCTGAAGGTGAGCCGGGAATCTTGAAAGTGCCTGTGAATATGGAAGAACTGCTGTTGTCTCATATCCAAGAACGTTGCGCTCATACACACCAATAAGTGCATCAAGCATAGCTGGGTTCTTTCTGATATCTGTATTCTTTGCCAGAGCGTCTTCTGCAGCCGCTCCATTTAAGAATCTTGCAAATACGTCTGGACCAAATGCAAGTGAAAGAACTGCACCACCAACTGAAGATGTTGATGAGTAACGTCCTCCAATATAATCATCCATGAAGAATGCATCAAGATAATCAGCACTCTTTGCAAGAGGTGATGTCTCAGATGTAACAGCAATCATGTGCTTGGAAGCATCAAGACCAGCCTTCTTAAGAGCATCCTTTACAAATGATTCATTTGTAAGAGTCTCAAGAGTTGTTCCTGATTTTGATACAAGGATAAAAATAGAATGAGCAACATCAACACCATTTAATACTGCAGATGCATCATCTGGATCTACGTTAGAGATGAAATGTGCTTCCATTTTGAAAGTATTGTTAACCTTTGCCCAGTTCTCAAGTGCAAGGTACATAGCGCGAGGACCAAGATCGGAACCACCGATACCAATCTGTACAACTGAAGTGAACTTTTCACCCTTTTCATTTGTAATCTCACCAGCGTGAACCTTGTTTGCAAAATCTGCAATTCTGTTCTGCTGCTCTACATAAAACTCTCTCTTATTAACGCCATCAGCTACTACGTTTTCGCCAAGCTGACCACGTGTAAGCTGGTGAAGAACAAGTCGCTTCTCACCGGTATTGATAACTTCACCGTTATATAATGCAGCATATTTATCTGTGAGCTCTGCCTCTTTTGCAAGATCTGCAAGAGCATCTACAACTGTATCATCCACCTGCTTGGATGCGTAGCTATATACAAGGCCATTAGACATTGGCACCTTATAATCAGCAACACGCTTTGCGCCGCTTTCGCCTGCCATAACCTTTTTTAACTCAACCTGAGTTTTTAATCCCTGAAGCTTTTTAAATGAATCTAACTTATCCAAATTATTCCAAGTCGCCATTTTTCCACTCTCCTTATTATTAATAGAACTGTCAAAAATTTCACACAGCATAATTATAGCCTTGCTTATAATTATACGCAATATTCATTTCAACCTGCCATTTTCTATTACATGGTAGATTGATAAGAATCTTTTATAGTTTTGATTCCACTACGAATCATATACAAAGATACCAGTACTGAGCCCACTATATCAAAATACAAAGCCAGCTTCGTTCCCGGCCTTAGAGCAACAATCAAAAGCGTAAGTGTTACGCACACGTCTACTACTGATTTAGCTCCATACAGTCTTTTCTGAACTCCCAGGATTGCATTGTTTTCTTTTACATATAAAGACGAGTACTTTCTCCAGAACAAAATATTTGTAATAGCTCCAAACAATGCAATTACAAAGGCCGGGAGAACATTTCCTTTGTTTTCATTATCAGAAAGAAAGGTCAGTATAATCATGCTAAGTCCGCTAATGCACATGATCACGCCTGCAAAGCGGTTACTCATAGTCTCTATTCTTGCCTTTTTTCCCGCATCCATTCCTTCCTGTCTGTGGGTGATTACATAAACCACAAAAGATGAAAAGATTGCCAATAGCTCTGCCGTTCTTCTGGTAAAATCTGAAATCTGGGTAGAGCTCTGGCCAATTGTAAGGCCTATTCCAAGAACCAACGGGCCTGGGGAGCTTAGTATTACGGATAAAAGAAGTGTCTTAAATCCGCTTTTATTTTCTTTTTGCAAATTTTGATTTTCCATTATTTATTAAACCAATCTGAATAATAAAGAAAATACCACAAGGGCACCCATAGCACCGACCGGGCAAAAAATGGTATCCATACCTTTATGACTCTTTAATTCAATCTGCGCTGTTATAGAACCAACGATAAGAGCAATAATTATTATTGGTAAAACCCCATAGTCGCTCAGTATAAGCATAGATATCAATACACTTATGAAGCTTGTCGCAAACATTACAAGCGAGCCCTCAAGACTTTTCTTTTTGTCTTTGCCAATCTTATGTTTTCCATACCTTTGTCCCACAAGAGCAGCCACAGCATCACCCGGTCCCCATGCAAGAAAAGATACTATGCATAAATATTTTTCTTCGAGTATTCCCCAGCAAACTGTAGCAACAATGCAATACGCTATTGCTATAGAAGCAAAACTCGATGCGTACTCACCCTGCTTTCTGGCATAAAAGAAAGATGAGAATCCTGGAACACGGGATAACAAATATAGAATTGGAACCAAAACTATAATTACCATAACTGTAGTTCCAACTGATTTTATACAGTCATCCATTGCATAGGGCCATAAACAAATACCAATATAAGCTATTGTATGCAGTATTTTTCTAAATATTTCTTTTGAATAATTATTCACATTTTTTTCCATGAACCTATTATACAATAAGTCTTTTTGTATATTGTTAACAAAAAAACATTTTCATTTTATTAAGAATTGTTTATTGTGCATTTTATCTATAATCAGTAAGATTATTATTGTAATTTTATAATTATTTTATAAAAATTTTATGGAAGGGGTTGGAAAAAGTAGTGAAAAATCACAATTTATTGCAAAAAGTTCTCGGAACAATTCTTGTGACTACTACTGCAATTGCTACCGTGCCTGGCAGCATTTGGGGAAATCGTACAGTTGCAGAAGCCGAAACCTCTACTTCAGTGTCAAAGACAGTAAAGCTGCTGCCCGGAGCAGCGTCTACTTTCAACGATACTGACGGTGATGGTCTTGGCGAATTTCAGGGGTTTGGTACATCACTTTGCTGGTGGGCTAACAGAGTTGGCTACAGTGAAAAGCTCACGCAGGCAGCTGCGGAAGCTTTCTTTAGTGATAGCGGCCTGAGAATGAACATCGGACGTTATAACATCGGAGGTGGCGATAATGTAGGCGAAGTGCCAACAGTATCTGTCAATGAAAATGCTGATTTTTATGATCTTAGCGATGAAAGCATACTAAGCTATTCAGGAAGCAGCATGTCCATAGGCACAAATACCACTTTTAGTTCTGCTACCTATTCTGTATCAGATGCAGACTTTGGTATTACAAGTGGTGACACCGTTGGTTCCTTTAGTGCTATCGGATGGATAAACGCTCTGGATGGAGAAGTTGGAAGTGGCGGAAATCTTGAATATACAATAACCGCTGATGAAACGGCAGATTATACAATCAAGATGATCTTCACTCTTTCTGGAACTAATAGCAGAGGCGTTAGTATTCGCGTTTCAGGAAATGCTTCAGATACTACTCTGCTTGGCACTTCCTTAAGTAGTGTTGCTTCTACAGAAAGTTCAAATCAGGCTGAGGTTGCAGCTTCTTCAGAAAACTCTGCTATGTCTGATACAGCAGCATCTGGTGAGGTTTCTGCTGAAAAAGAATCCAGTAGCGATTCATCTAGTGAGGCGTCTTCTTTTTTGGCCGAAAATGAAACCGATTTCAAAACCACAGAAAGTGCTTCTGAAGCCAGCGATACTGAAGATGCAGCAAATACAGGTTCAGATTCCTCAGAAGATACATCAGATGAAGCAAGGCTCTCTGTTGATAGTGATATTCAGCTCTTTGCTACTTCAGAAGGCACTGTTTACACTGTTACTTCTGATACGGTAAACAGCAATATCATCGCTACTTCAGGTAATTCAAAATTATATTTGGTTACTTTTGAAAATGTAGCTCTAACCGAAGGAAGAAACTCAATCATAATTGGCGGAGCAAATGGTGACTGGTGTCTTGATTATATTAAAATGGCCATCATTAAATCCGGAGAAGAAGGTACTCTTCCAGAAACAAGTGCTTATCTTCATGCTTCACATATCACCCGTTCAGACTCTGTTGTTCCAGGATATGCAACAGACGTTACAGAAATTGATCTGGATGAGCATGATGAACAGTACTATGCAGACAATTTTGCAAGATACGACCTGGACTGCGGCTTTGCATGGAACTACAACTGGGATGCTGATGCCAATCAGATAAATGTCCTTAAAGCTGCCATTGAACAGGCTGGAAACGGCGGTAGAGAGTTCATTGCCGAAGCATTCTCTAATTCACCACCTTACTTTATGACAGTAAGTGGATGTTCATCAGGTAACACAGATTCCGGCGAAGACAATCTAAGATCTGATTCCTATAATGCTTTTGCTTACTACATGGCTGATGTCATAAAGCATTGGGAAGACAATGGTATATCATTCCAAAGTGTGACTCCTATGAATGAGCCATATACAACCTATTGGGGAGCTTATAGCACAAAGCAGGAAGGTTGCCACTTTGATATTGGTGACTCACAGTCCAATATAATCATTGCACTTAATAATGCCCTGACAAATGTAGGCGTAACAGATATTATCTTTTCAGCTTCAGATGAAACCAGCATCGATACAGCAATTGAATCCTATAATGCTCTTTCAGATGATGCAAAAGAAATCGTTACAAGAATTGACACTCATACCTATAGTGGCAGCGACAGAGCCGGCCTCAAATCTCTTGCTGAAGAATCCGGTGAGAATTTATGGATGAGTGAGGTAGATGGCAGTGGCACTGCAGGCACAGATGCCGGAGAGATGGCTCCAGGACTTTGGCTTGCAAGCTATATGATGAAAGACCTTAACGGTCTGATGCCAAGTGCATGGATCCTGTGGGATGCTGTAGACATTCATGCTGATGAGGACAACCCTTATGATACTGATACTCTTGAAGAAGTAATTGAGGACTTCGGTATTGAGGACGGCAGTGGTTTCTGGGGTATTGCCATTGCTGATCACAATAACGAAGAACTTTATCTTACTAGAAAATACTACGCATTCGGACAGTTATCACGATATATCCTTCCAGGCTATACACTTATAGGTTCAGGCGATAACACCGTTGCAGCTTACGATCCTGAAGGCAACAAAGTCGTTGTAGTTGCAGTTAATACTTCAGCAGATGATGAAACCTGGAAGTTCAATCTGTCTGATTTTACTACCATTGGAAGTAATGTAACTGCAATACGAACCAGTGGAAGTCATGATGATGGCGAGAACTGGGCAGATGTATCTGATTCAGATGACATCGTTGTAAATACTCAGACAAAATATTTTACTGCTACATTGAAAGGCAATTCCATCACAACTTACATCATTGAAGATGTATATTATGACAGCTCGGAAGAGACTATAGTATCAGTAGAAGATGTGACTGTATATGCCGCAAGTGGTGCGACTGCAGTCCTTCCTGATACAGTAACAGCTACTACAAGTAAGAACAATGAAACTGAAGTGTCAGTAACATGGAATACTGAAAACGTCGATCTATCCAGCAGCTGCTCAGTAACAGGTGTTGTTGACGGAACAGATTTTGAAGTAACGGCAACAATAAAAATAGTAGAAGCAAATATACAGTACTACATTGACTGTAATGATCAGAAATCCTCTGCGTACTACTCGCTTGATGCTTTTGCAGATTTATATAATGAAGTCCCGGATCAAAAATATGATGGAACAGATAATCTCTGGGGCTACCTGGATGATTATGGAAGCGGCTGGGCAAATGATGGTACAGATAGCTGGCAGTCAGGCTGGTATGCAAACTCAGGTCAGTCAATCCAGTACATCGTCCCTATTACCAAGGGTGATTATGTATTTACTTTCGGTTTTAAGGAATGGTGGTACGTAAACAGGCCTATGACCGTATCTGTTACCTTAAATGGTACAGAAACAGTTCTGGGTTCCACTAACAGTATGGATGGCTCCAATAACTGGAATACTCCAAGCTATGAATACACAGCTACAGAGGATGGCGAGCTTACTATTACAGTAGCAAAGGCTGGAAGCTCAGATCCTGTTTTATCCTTTATTAAGATACAACACGTTCTAGACCTGGATGCTCTTATAGAAGCGATGTCCACTGCACAGGCGCTTGACACCACTTCACTATCATCCAGCAAAAAAGAATATCTGCAGACACTATTAACTACCGCCTCTACTCTTATGATAAAAGCTTCTACTTCTCAGGAAGACATTGATGAGATTACTGAAGAAATCAATTCTTTTATCAAAAATGGAGGAAGCGGATTTACAGAAACCGAGATAGCACTTAATGACTATGTGTTATATCTCGTCGACTGCGCCAGTAAAGCTACTTCCGTTGTTCCTGATAATTATGTTCTTGGTCTATACCAGACGGTGACAGATCAGGTTTATGGTGAAGACGAAGGCACTGGCTTTGCCTGGGGCCATTCAGAAAATGACTCCAATACAGGCTACGTTTCAGGTGGCTCTACTGACGGCACATTAACCGGCACTTACTATTATATGGATCCAAGCGTAACTTATAAGTCTGGTACCAGCGGCTTTACATATACCTTTGAGCTTCCGGAAAGAGCCGGACATGATTATGAAGTTACAGTTGGTATCAAGAACCCTTGGAGTTCAAGGACCGTAGACATTGTTATCGAAGGAGAAACCGTTGCAGATGCAATAACCTGCGGACAAAGCACTCTTGTAGAAAACACATATACTGTAAGCGTAACAGATAATGAATTAAATGTTTTTGTTCATAACCCTGACAGAACAAGCCAATATGTGGACCCAGTGCTTAGCTACATTATTGTAAAAGCAGTTCCTGCATACACAATAGATACTTTAAAAGCAGCACTTGAAAAATATGCGTCAGAAATGGAAGGTCATGAATATTCAGATGCGACACTTGAAACCTATAATGATGCGGCAGACGCAGCTCAGAAACTTATTGATGAAAACTCAAAAGACTCAGTTGCAATTGAAGAAACTTATTACTTATTAAAAGATGCTTTTGAAAACCTTTTGGAGGTATTTAAAACTACGTACACATCAATTACCGGAACAAATGGCGATGTTCTATATGACAACAATGGCATAAAAGTACAGGCACATGGTGGGCAGATTCAACAGTTCACTATAGATGGTGTGACCAAGTACTACTGGTATGGTGAGGATAAAACAAATGGCTACAGACCAGTAGTGGGTGTACATCTCTACACTTCTACCGACCTTTACAACTGGACAGATGAAGGTGTTGTATTAAAGAGCATTCCTGTTTCTGATGAAGAATATGGCACAGATCAGGATGATGGTTATGTTGCAGATCTATCCATTTTTGAAGATGATGAATACTTCAGTAACCTTTATGGAGATTATGCAGGACTTGAAGCTGATAACACCTCTCTTTATAGTTCAAAGCTTGAAGAAGTTTACTGGAATCTTGCAGAAGACAGATGTGTAATTGAAAGGCCAAAAGTAATATACAACGATACAACTGGCAAGTATGTAATGTGGTTCCATGCAGATGGAAGAACTCCTGCCTCCAGTGCAGATTATGGTAAGGCATCTGTAGGTATCGCAATAAGCGATAGCGCAGCAGGTCCATTCAAACTCCTTGGCACATACAAAATGCTCTATAGCGAAACTGCTGATCATTCCTGGGATTCATCAAATCTTGGTTCTGCAAGAGATATGAACCTGTTTAAGGATGATGACGGAACAGCTTATGTAATCTACTCATCTGACGGCAATACCAATATGTACATTGCCAGATTAAATGATGCTTATACAGGACTTGCAGCCACTCAGGAAACTGCAGTGCTGGACGAAGATTTTAGTATTAACTTTGTTGGTGCATCCAGAGAAGCTCCTGCAATGTTTAAATACAACAACAAATATTACATGATCACTTCCGGCTGTACAGGATGGGCTCCTAACCAGGCCAAATATGCAACAGCAGATTCTCCACTTGGCCCTTGGACAATAATAGGGGATCCTTGTACAGAGGATACAAACGGCACTACCTATGATACACAAAGCACCTGCGTATTCCCTGTGGATGCTGCAGCAGGCAAATTTATCTATATGGGTGACAGGTGGAATAGCAGCGATCTTGGCGACTCAAGATACGTATGGCTTCCTGTAGAATTTTTACCAGGTGATCAAATAGCTCTTGCAGATTATTCAGACTGGACATTAGATGAACTGGATAATAAAGGCGTATTTGAAATAGTAACTACACTGCCGACAGTAGCTACTTCTATTAACAACTTAAAGAGCCAACTTCCAAATGCACTTACAATAAAAGATTCTGTAGGCAAAAAAACAAAAGTTGCTGTTACCTGGGAAGATATTGATAGTACCAATATCCTTGGTAACGTAACTATCACAGGAACTTTAGAGACAGGAAGATCATTTACTCATGAAGTTTATATGATTCCTCTGAAAATGATTTATTTTTTTGACTGCGCAGGCGATGGCGCTGACTATTTTGCAAAGGCAACAGCTACCCTTGGCTCACAGTTATTAAACACAGAAGCAGATCAGGCTTACAGCCTTGATAACGGCGCAGGCTATACAGGTGTAGTAAAATCTGATTCTTCAAGCAGCTATGATATGGGCATCAAAAATGCCGGAGACGACATTTGGTCACATGGTTACTGGGCAGGATCAAGTAAAACAATTGACTATAGCTTCGATCTTGAAGAAGGCGATTACACAGCTATTACCGGTTACCAGGAATGGTGGTCAACCTCACGACCAACTAAAATAAGTGTAATTACCGATGGCGAAGAAATTGCTTATACAACCTTTACTCTTTCAAGTTCTGATACTGCAAGACTTGAAAGAGTCAGCTTTAGCCTGGATAAAGCTTCTACTATAACTATAAGCGTAAGTAAGACAGGCAATCCTGATCCGGTACTGAGCTTTATCGGTGTTATTCAGGATTCTCTGAAAGTAACAGAAAAAACAAATACCGGAACTGGTAAAACAGGCTCCGGCTCTGGAACAAATAGCGGCAGTACCTCTTCAGGAAGCACATCTTCCTCTGATACCACAAGTGGTACTGATACCTCTTTGGAGACTACAAGTCAGTCCACTGCTACAACAGGTACACAGAACACTACTCAGAGCAGTGCTACTGCACAGGACAATCAGGAAGCTACTGCAAACGGTGAAGTTGCTGGTGCAAGCAGAACTCCTTCATCAGGAAAACAATCTTCCGTTAGTGATCAGGCCAAAGCTGATTCAGACGAAAGTAATACTTCAGCTTCCACTGGCACTTCAAATGAAGTTGCAAAAGCTGATGAAACACCAGCAGACAGCAGTACTGAAGCAATTAGTTCTGCACAGGAATCTGTCAGCACAATCGAAGAAGAGGTAGTTCCTACTACAGCAGCAATCTCTGATGAGAAATCTCACAGAGCAGTTGCAATTGCAATCGGTATAGTTGCTGCTATCGGAATCGCTATATTAGGACTTGCCAAAGGCGGAGTATTAAAAGCCTTTGCGAAGCTGTTCTTAAAATAAAAAATAGTTTTTGTGATTCCTAGGGAAGGGACAATGCCATTTATTGTTCTGCAGCAATTGTTGAATTGTGTGAGTTACTAGTGAAACATTGTCTTTCGGAAATTCTACTAGTAAGATTTAGGGCTGCTTTACTAGCGGAATATTATCTTTCTGAAATTTCACTAGTAATTTTCAGCCTGCTCTACTAGCAGGATTGAACAACTGCAGCTTTTTACTAGTAAGGAGCACCACATTTTTACTAGTAATAAATAGTAATTGCAGAATAACACTAGTAAGCATGGACTGAATTATACTTGTAAAAAATGCTTATCGCAGAATTTTACTAGTAACAGCGCCGTAATCTTACTAGTAGAAAATGATAGTCACACACTCTTACTAGTATGCCAAACAAAATTTGACCACAAAATGGCCGCTAGCTTTGCTCTAATGTCATTATGATAAATACTAATTTGATCCATGTGGTTTTATCTAATGACACTATGACAGAGTTAGCGGCTCATTTTAACTCACCTTACTTCTTGGAATTACATAAGGGTCGCCTGTTTCAGGATCGTCTATAATCACACTCTCCATTCCATATACTGTACGCATAAGTTCCGGGGTGATTATATCCCTTGGATTTCCCTGAGCAATCAGCTCTCCCTTTTTCATTGCAAAAATATGATCTGCATACCTTATCGACAGATTGATATCATGAAGAATTGCAACAACTGTGGTCTTTTTAGTCTTGTTTAGCTTTGCAAGACAATCGAGAATTTCCACCTGATATGCAATATCAAGATAGGTTGTAGGTTCATCAAGAAGCAGAATATCTGTATCCTGGGCAAGGACAAGTGCAATCCATACACGCTGTCTCTGACCTCCGGATAAAGAGTCTACGCTTTTATCTGCAAGATCCACTATTCCCATGGCTTCCATGGCACAAGCTATTGCCGAATAATCTTCTTTTTTCATCTGGCCAAAAAGAGTCTGATATGGAAACCTTCCTCTTGCTACCAGATCTGCGACTGTGATCCCTGCAGGGACAATTGGTGTCTGAGGCAAAAGTCCTATTTGTTTTGCAAGATGCTGAGTAGGCAATTCATAAATAGACTTGCCATCAAGATAGACATTTCCTTTTTTGGGCTTTAGTAATCTAGCAAAACTCTTTAACAGCGTGGATTTGCCACATCCATTTGGTCCAATCAGGACGCTGAATTTTCCTGCCGGAACGCTTAGATTCATATCCTTTAAAATCAGCTTTTCATCATATCCAGTGCTGATTTTATCTGCAATAAATTCATGACTAAGTGCTATATCACTCATCAGATTTTTTCTCCTTTCCTGTTGATATTTAGAAGTAACAACAGTAAATATGGTGCTCCAAGCAGTCCTGTTACAACACCTACAGGATAGCTGGTCGAAAACATATTTTTACTGATAAGTTCAGATGCGTACACCAGAATAATTCCCACAAGCCCGGACATCACCATTGTTCCGGAACTGTTTGGCGCTATCTTTCCAGCAATAGGTCCTGATAAAAATGCCACTGAAGCAATCGGTCCTGTTGCAGCTGTCGCTGTAGCGCTTAGAAACAACGCACAGATCATGCAGCAAATTCTTGTAGCAGAAATTGGCACTCCAAGTGCTGTGGCATATTCATCTCCAAGCTGCATCATCCTTAAATATCTGTCGCAAATAAAAAGAAGTAGTGAAGCTATTACAGTAACTAATAATGTAACAGGAACATCTGACATCTGAACTGAATTCAGGCTTCCTCGAAGCCATCTAAGGGCAGTGCCTACATCATATTCTGAACCAACTAAAAGCATCCAGGATATAAGCGCATTTAAAACTGCCTGAAACCCAATTCCAATTAAAATCATCCTGCTACTAAATGAATTACCTTTTCCAGATAGAATCAGTATTATTCCCGTAATCACAAGTCCTGCCAACACTGCAAACACTGATGCCCATACACCACTAATTCCAAGTATCAGTATGCAGAATACTGCTGCCGCTGAAGAGCCTGCAGTAACGCCTATAATATCCGGAGAAGCCAGCGGATTTCTAAGAAGACTCTGAAAGGTATAGCCTGCAAGTCCAAATGAAAAACCTGCTAAGCCTCCAACTATCAGCTTTGGCAACCGAAGGGTTTTTATAGTATATGCCCCGCCTTTTGTTTCATCACTAAAAAGATAAGCTATAACCTCTTTTAATGAATAATTGGTATTTCCAATTGTCATCATCAGTATTCCAAGTAACGCTACTATCAAAAGCATCAGCAAAAGACAGACAAGCTTTTTTCTCTTTTGTTTTATGTATATTTTCTTTAAATCTTTTTCAAAACTAATTGTTGTCATATGCTCCTAGCCTTTGTTTTCCATACTATCCAGATAAAAACAGGTGCTCCGACAATAGCAGTTATTATTCCAACCTCAAGCTCTCCGGGGCGCCCAAGAACTCTGCCAATAACATCTGAGAAGGTTAGAAGACCTGCTCCACCGATAGCAGACATAGGCACTATAATTCTCATATCGTTATTAAACAATTGCCTTATTATATGAGGCAGCATAAGTCCCACAAATCCTATAGGGCCCGCCAGAGCTGTAACTGCCGCACACAAAAGCACCCCGGCAATAGCTGAAATAATCCTGATTTGCCCAACCTTTACTCCCAGTGATACCGCCATCTCATCTCCCAGTGATAGTGCATTTAAAGGGGATGCGCAAAGTATAGCCAGTACCAATCCTATAACAAAAAATGGAATCAAAAGCCTTACGTCATCCCAAGTAGCACCACTAATACTTCCAACCTGCCAGAATCTAAACTCTTTCATAACCTGAGAATCCGGAAGCATAATTGTATTTACCAAGGCTCCAAGAGCGGTAGATACTGCCGCACCAGCCAATGCAAGTTTTATAGAGTTAGCACCTCCGTATCCAACAGATGCAATTCCATATACAAAAAAAGCTGTGCACAGCGCTCCTGCAAAGGAAAGCCCTATTAGCCTTATTCCTGAAGAAATATTCAGATATGCAATTCCTATCACTACAAGAAGTGACGCGCCGGTATTTACTCCAAGAATACTTGGATCTGCTATCGGATTTCTTGTTATGGATTGCATAAGAGCACCTGATACCCCCAGTGCAGCGCCAGCCAGAACCCCAAAAGCTGTTCTTGGGACTCTGGCTGCTATAACTGCTGATAAAAAGGCATCTTCATTTGCTCCTGAAAAATAGGCGACAATATCTTTCAGTGGAATATATTTACTTCCATATGCTATTGAAAGAATAATCCCTGCAAAAACAAATAAAATTTCAAGTATAATACCTAAAATCACTTTATTACTGGATCTTTTCTGCTGCATCATTCAGTGCCTCTAGATAATCATCAATGCAATATGGTATAGACAAAACTGTAGGTGTGCTGGCCGCAGCAAGTACATCATTGGAATCCAGAAGAACAAATGCTCCGTTCTGAACAGCCGGAATATTTGCAAATCTTCCATCATTCTGAATTGCTGTTACCAAAGACTCAGTTCCATATGTAATAATGATATCCACATCGTCTAATAAGTCAGCATTTTCAGCACTTACAGTAATAGAGAAATCTGACGGATCATTAATAAGACTAGTTACACTATCAGGAGTAACAAAGCCTAAGTCTCCTAAAAATGCTGCTCTTGGATCATTATTTGTATAAATATAGAATGTTCCAAGGTCATCCTCTGATAACCAGAAAAATGCAACTCTTTTACCTTCAAGAAGAGGATAATCAGCAAGCTTTTCTGCAATAAGTGCCTCTGTTTCCTCTACCAATGCTCTTCCTTCTGCCTCGAGTCCAAGAGCTGTAGCATCGTTAATAGTCTCTTCCTGCCAGGTTGTTGACCATGCAATCTCAGGATATGCAACAACTGGTGCAATCTCACTTAATCTGTCATATTCTTCCTGACTAAGTCCTGAATATGCAGCCAGAATTACATCAGGATTACAATCTGCAATTGCCTCATAATCCCATCCATCTGTATCATCAAATACATTTGGCTCTGCGCCAAGTTCTTCAAAAGCCTGAGCTGTCCATGCAAGAAGTCCATTCTCGTCTCTCGGGCCAAAATTGGCTTCTGAAATTCCTGTTGGCACAATGCCAAGTGCAAGAGGCACATCAGGGTTGCCCCAGGCGATTGCAACTACGCTTTCAGGCTTGCTCTCTATAACTGTTTCTCCAAGTCCATGCTGTATGGTAATTGGGAACTGTGCAGAAGTATCATCTGATCCTGCTTCTGTATTATCTTCTGTCATTTCCTTAGAAGCATCTGCTGCTTCCTCAGTAGTTTCTATTGTTACAGTTTCCTCAGCTGTAGTCTGATCCTCGCCAGTACCACATGCTGCAATACTTGCTCCAAGTATTGTCATTGTTAGAATTGAAGCTAATTTCTTTTTCATAATATATCCTCTCTATGATTCAAATTGTTAGCATGCGCTAACCACGATATTCTTACACAGTTTTCGATTGCTGTCAATATTATTTTGTGCGATTAATTCTCAATTAACCTCCTTCTATCTGGCAAAAGACCATAAGCAACTGAATGCCACGTTATTAAAGATTGACGAAGATGACATTTATGAGCTTGCAATATTTGAAGGTGGGTCAGTTAGTGAAGGCGCATACCTTTATACTTATAAAGACGGTAAAGTAGTATCTCTGTCAATGGGTGACAGCCGGGAATTTGGTGATGATGGAACATTTGGTTATTTCGAAGGTTGTAATTGCTTTTATGAATTATACGAAGACGTATATGACGAAGGCACTGATATTAACGAATTTATCTACTCTATAGATAATGAGTCAGTAATCGTTGATCACTTTACAACACAAACCGCTTATAAAGACGAAACCCAAAATGTATATGGAATCGATGGCAACTTAGTTACAAAGGAAGAATATGAGGCATTCGATGCAGAATACCTTGAAAAATACGGTGACTATTACCATACTGTATATTATTATATTTGCCCGGAAGTCAACTCCGAAGAAGACATAGCAGAGGCTCTTTCTAAGGACTACCCTGATTCCTTTTACGAATATATGAATTCACGTAAAGAAATGATCGCATATAAACCTGTAATCTACTTATATCCAGAAACAGATAGCACCATAGTAAATGTATCTCTGGATTGCGATGGCTATTTTACCAAACTTGATCCTTACTTTAATACAGAAAACGGATGGGAAGTTATTGCAGATTCTGACGGAACCATACATTTAGATGATCAGAGTTATGAATATTTATTCTGGGAAGCTGCTCTTAATACAGAGTATAGCTTTGAATCAGGCTTCTGCGTAGCAGGCGATGAAACGAAAGCTTTCCTTGAAAAAAAGCTTTTGGAATGCGGGCTAAATGAAAAAGAGGCAGCTGAATTCATTAGTTACTGGCTGCCAAAAATGGAATCAAACACTTACAACGTAATCAGTTTTCAGGCTGAAGAATATACTGACCATGCAAAACTAAGTGTTACCCCTGCTCCAGATACTGTTATCCGAGTATTTATGGCCTGGTATTCAAGCGACACTTATGTAGAGCTACCAGTCCAGAAAATCCAGACTCCGGAGCGCACAGGTTTTACGGTAGTTGAATGGGGAGGCAGCGTTCTTAACTAAGCTGTTTTCTCCTGTTATAAATCAGTGACGCAAATGCACAAACTATAAGCACCATGCTAATCCACTGAGATGTAGAAAAGAGCCAGAAGCCTCCTCTTATGGCATCGTACCTGTATTTTTCAAGTCCAAAACGTACTATACCATATAAGATAAAATAAAGCTCAAGGGTATATTTAAATCCAAGTTTTAATTGCATAAAAAGAATAATAAATGAAATAGCCAAAAGGCATATAGCCTCTACAAGCTGAACAGGAAACAATTCTACTCCTGATATGGCAAAAGAATTTTCAGGAAAAACTACTGCTCCAAGCCCATGGTACGGGATTCCAAAACAGCACCCTGCCAAAAAGCAGCCCAGCCTTCCAAAGGCATGAATAAATGGAATCAGGAATATCATTTTCCTGATATACTGCACTGGTTCAATTTTATGGCAGTGAGCTGCTATTAATACAAGGAGTATTCCACCCAGCAGGCCACCATAAAAAACAAAACCACCTCTCATAAGGGCACTAAAATATTCAGGTTCGAAAAACCTGGACCAGTCAATATATTTAAAAGCAGTTATTAAATATAAAAGTTTGGCACCAAATAATCCGCCAAGCACGGCATAGCATTCTAAAATAATAAAATCATCTATATCAAGGCCTTCTCTTTTTATAACTATTCTTGCAATCAAATTAGCCAGAAGGACTCCTGTTATTATCATGAGTCCATAAGAAGGTATTGATATTCCACAAAAATTAAAATATAAATGCATAGTTCACCCAAAATAAAAGCTCCTGCAATGCAGGAGCTTTTAAATCAATAATTAAAATAGTATTCGTAATCTAATCCTTCGGCTGCGCCAAGTGCTCCAATGCAAGCTACGCATCCAACAAAAATAAGGCATCCTGCAATAATACCAATTAGTGAGCAAATAAATCCGCCCTTTTGTATTCCGCCAACAAAGCCTGCTTTTTTAGCAGATGAAGAACATATAACACCAACAATACCAAGAATTACACCTACTACAGCACCTGCCAGGGTTAAACAACAAACCAGAGATAAAATGCCCAATACAAGACCGGCTGTCGCTGCTCCTTTTCCAGGTACATCTCCTGAAGTATTATTAGCATATACGTTATTATACTGATATCCGTTGTTTTGGTATGGGTTATTTTGATATGGATTATTCTGGTAAGGATTGTTCTGATAATTATTGTTAGCATAGTAATTGCCATTATTGTTTACCTGAGCTCCAGGATTGGAATAATAGCCATTATTATTGTTATTCACTGGCTGGCCTGTCATTGGATCAAAGCCGCCACCGTTGTTGTTATTTACCGGCTGACCTGTCATTGGATCAAAACCGCCACCGTTGTTGTTATTCACCGGCTGGCCTGTCATTGGATCAAAGCCGCTACCGTTGTTGTTATTTACAGTTTGCTGATTTTCATTATTATTGAAATTTTCGCCGTCCATTTTTTACCTCCGTCAAAACTTAAAATTCTTTTATCTTATTTTACAAAATATATGAAAAAAAATCATTAAAAATAAGCTGTTTTTAAAGGAAAATAGAAAAAACTAATTTTATTGTCTATTTTAATATCCATCTTTATTTTAAGTTTTCCTTTATTGTTTTAAGAGCCTTCATCAGGCCATCCATATCCATACCTGAATAGCTAAGTATAAACTGATGCTCATTATGTGGTGCTTCGTCCATGTAATAGTCTGCAATACTGCCTATTCTGATTTTCTTTTTTAAAAGACGATTTTGTAATTCCTTATCAGAAAGCTTTGTATTTAGTTCAAGAAGGAAATGAAGACCCGAATCATTTTCTATAATGCGGCAATCCTTTTTATCAAAAACTGTTCTGATCATTTCCAAAATCCTGGTACGTTTACGACCATATCGAAGTCTCATTCGATTTATATGCTTTTCAAAATACCCCTCGCTGATAAAAGAAGCCAGCGCGTACTGTTCAAAGGTAGACACAGTATTGGAATAAAAAGACAGGCTTTCAAAAAACTTATTGGCAAGATGCTCAGGTAAAACCATGTAGCTGATTCGAATGGTGGAAGTAAGGGATTTGGAAAAGGTATTCATGTAAATGACCTTCTCTCCTCCATCTATGCTCTGAAGCGGTGCAATAGGCTTACCATTTAACCTGAACTCACTATCATAATCATCCTCTATGATATAGCGACCATCCTTTTCCATAGCCCAGGCCAGAAGCTCGTACCTGCGACTTACAGGCATGGTTATTCCCGTGGGAAAATGATGAGTCGGGCTTACGTGGGCTATATCAGCTCCGCTTTTCTTTAGTTCATTCACATCGATGCCACTGTCATCCATGTCAACGTATGTGCACTCTGCACCGTTACTCTTATAAATTGATATAAGCTTTTTATAACCAGGATTCTCCACTGCATAGAGCTTGTCCACACCAAGCAGCTTTATCAAAAGAGAATACAGATACTCAGTTCCTGCACCGATAATTACCTGATCAGGGTCTACATTCATTCCTCGAAAGGAGGACAGGTGCCTGGCTATAGCCTGCCTAAGCTCTGCAACTCCTTCACAGGGTGATTCATTCAAAAGCTCTTTTTCCCTTGTAGAAAGAGTCTGCCTCACAAGCTTGGACCATACAGAAAAAGGAAAATCAGAGCTTTCCGTTCTGTTTGAAGAAAATTCAAAATAACCCTCATGCCTTTTAGCATTCTTACTTATTTTCAATTTCTTTGCCAGCGGCTTCCCTGCCTGCTCTCCGGATACTTTCAACATGGAAATGTCAGATATGTAGTATCCCTTCTTTGGAACAGAATAAATGTAGCCTTCACTTATAAGCTGTTCATAGGCGTTTTCAACAGTAATAGTACTGACTCCAAGATTCTTTGCCAGAGTCCTTTTAGAAGGAATCTTTTCATTGATTCCAAGTTTTCCACTTAAAATATCATTACGGATACATTCATATAAATACTCGTATAAAGGCTTATCCGTCTTATTCATGTCATAAGTCAGCATAGTTTTCACCCCATATCTGGCACCTTTTTTCTATCGTTTTTTACAGTTTTTTAGATGCCAGTTTGTTTTTAAATTATCAACTTATACAGCTACAGTCAAGTGTCATGAATCTCTGGTTAATCCGAAAATTAAGTCTTTTTTCTGAAAATTTTTCAAAAAATCCTATTTTTTGTTAAAATAATAACACTTTTCAGAAAATTTTACACAAAAAGTTATTACAAAATTGTTACATTTTACTGATTGATTTAAATATCCTGTATCACCTATAATTACAGCATCGCGATAATATTGCAGTCTGCAAACCAAGTAACTAGTTATTGTATGAGGGGAATCATTTCATTAGGGAGGAATGACATGCATAAATTAGTAAAGCAGGCTCTATCTGCAGCTCTGTCTGCGCTGTTAGTATTGGGGTTATCTGTAACTGTTCCAGAGCCTATCACGGCACAAGCATCCACAACAACTTCGTGGAATTTTAAGAATTCATCATTTAAAGATTTGGGGACAATCTCTTCAACAATCACTGTAGACGGTTTAACACTCGTTGCTACAGAAAGCCTTACTATGGAGGTTAAGGCAAAAACAGCAACTGTTAATGGCACTGAGTATACCTATGCTCTCGCTCTTGGCGGCAAAGGTGATAAATATGGCAGAGCCGTAAAAGTTCCTGTTACAGGAAACGACGTAATTAAAGTTACTCTCGTAAGTTCTTCAAGCTCTGAGTCCCGCACTCTCACTCTGGCAAGTGCTGCAGGACATCAGTTTGCAACAATGACAGCTGGAACATCAGCTTCAACTGAGTCTTATACATATACCGGATCTGACAGCTATATCTGGCTCTATTCACAGAATAGTGGTATTGATATCTTCAAGATACAGGTAGACTCCTATGACTCATCCAGCTCTACTTCTACAAGCACATCTTACCTCATCTCCGATGGCTGGTATTATATCAAGAACATCAACAGTCAGAAGTATGTTGACGTAGCAAGCAAAGTAGATGCTGATGGAACAAATGTTATCCAGTATACCGGTAACGGTGGCAGCAACCAGAAATGGTATGTTACAAACCTGGGTGACAACTACATCACACTTACAAGTGGACTTTCAGGCGGAAGACTTCTTGATGTAGCTGATGGTGGAACAACTGACGGTACAAATGTTCAGATATATACAGCTAATGGTTCAGACGCTCAGATTTTCCAGGTAGTAGAAAGCTCTACTTCAGGTGCATACTGTCTTCTTACAAAGTGCTCAGGTGGCACTCAGGCAGTAGATGTATATGACTGGTCAACTGAAAACAACGGAAACATCAACACATGGACTTACAACGGATACGCATGTCAGCAGTTCAAGTTTGAATCTACAACAAATTCAAGTAGTTCAACTTCTACATCCACTTCCACCTCAACCTCTACTTCAAGTTCTTCTACAAGCACTTCTGACGGAACTGTTGTAACAAGCTACTCAGATCTTGTATCAGCAATTGATTCAGCAGAAGCTGCAGGTGGTGGAAAGGTATATGTGAGTGGTACAACAATTTCCTGCACAGGCCAGATCGCACTTTCAACATCAAGCGCAAATGTACAGATCATCGGTGTTCAGAATAGTGACGGAACATATCCTGTTCTTGACTTCACTTCTTTCATGAGCAGCTATATTGGAAAATCAACTTCCGATTCAGCCGTTGGTATCAGAATCACTGGTTCAAACTACACGATAAAGAACCTTATTATCGAGCACGCTCCTGATAATGGTATTCAGATCAAGGGAAGCTCAGCCGGTAACAATACAGTTTCAAATTGTATCGTTCGTTATAATAACGATGCCGGTCTTCAGGTAACAAGTGGAGCATATAACAACACAATCGAATACGTATGCAGCTATCGTAACTGTGACGTATACACAAGAGGCGGAAACGCTGACGGTTTTGCTCCAAAGCTTGGTGCTGGAAGCGGCAACACTTTCTCTTACTGCTATGCATGGGACAACTCAGATGATGGTTGGGATTCCTATGATAAGAGTGGTGACGAAACACCAGATATTACATACACATATTGTGCAGTATGGAACAATGGTAACCCTGACGTATTTACTGGAAAATATGACTTTGACAATGGTGATGCTCTCGATGAAGACCTCTTACTGGTTCAGCTCATCGAAGCTAAGAGCTCATCTTTTGCAACAAACTATGCAAATGGCACATTCTCACTGCCAACAGGAAGCTTTATCGTAACTGATGATGGCACAATTTCACTTTCCTCATGGACAGGAAGTGAGTACGATGGCAATCCTAACGGATTCAAGCTTGGTTCAGCTTACTCAACATCAAGCTCAACACGTACTCTTTCATATTGCCTTGCCTTCGATCAGGACAAAAAAGCTTTCGATAATAACAATAGTTCTGTAACAGCAAGCTTCAAGAACTGTATTGCATTTGACAATACCTACAACTATTACATCCAGCCACTTACTATTTCAGGTTGGTCAAATGTATATGGATTTAACGGAAGTAGCTCAGATAAGCTTCCAAGCGGATATTCTGTAACTACTCCTTCTTCATCAACACAGTCAAGCATCAGAAGCACAGTTACTTCAACAAAGAACTCTATTATTTCAAGCTGCCAGTCAAATATTATTCCTGGTAAAGTATACTTCAACATTTTCTAATCATTTTACTGCCTGATTTGAAGTATTCTTTAAATAACAAATTTGCCAAAAAAAGTTATAGCCTGAGCTTATCAGCTCAGGCTATAACTCTTTTATCTAATAGATGATCAATCTTTTACTGTTCTTGTGAAAGCACCGATTATAAGAAATAAATCTGCAATCAAAAAGCCTGCAATGGCTACTACTGTTACGTAGAATACCTGCCATCCTACTGTATTAACAGAATCATAACTAAACAAACCTGCAATAAGAAGGATTCTTTCTGATAAAACATTTCCAAATGCTGCTGCAAAAAGTGCAATTGCACCAAGTACTGATACTGTTCCAAGAATGTCATGGTTACCAAATCTTGTTGGAAGGTATATGGAAGCCAGACACAACAGAACTGCAAGCACTGCAAGTACTGCTATTGTACCAAGATTTCCAAGACTATAAGTAACTGTCATATTACTGCAGATAACTGCTGCCACTATTCCAACTATTCCACCAATGGCTGCAATGATATTAAAGTATGCGCCAACTCTTAGTTTTTTAATGAACTCTACCATTTAATTCGCCTCCTTTTTTCTCTTAGCAAGGATATAAAGAACTGCGAACAATACTGTTAATGCTGCTGTACATCCAATAGCTGTATAGTAAGCTGTTCTCCACCATGTGTTTAACTTAACAACATGAGTAGTTGCGTTGTATCTGTTCATAAGGTTACTTGATGCAATGGCATACAGCACGTTATGAGCTGATTCTCTAACTGCAAGCTGAGCATTGGCATCTCCCGCAAAAACGGTAGCACTTATTGTAGAACCATCTACCTGATTTGCAAATCTTGGACTGTCCAGAGTTGTATCTGTATAGAAGCCTGACATACCTCTTGTATCATAGCAGGTAGCACCAGATGTAAGCACTGCTCCATAAAGGTCAAAGTCATCATAGATATCTGTTACAGCATATCCCTTGAAGCCCCACTCCTTCTTGAGAATCTCTGTCATAAGGCCTGTACTTACAGTACATTCAACAGGTCCAATCTTGGAGAAGGAAACCATAAGGCCTCTCATACCTGCATCATAATCTTCTGTATCATACTTTGTAGCTTCAAATGCAATCTGATATGCCCTAAGTTCAACTTCACGTGCACGCTGCTCTGTCATAAATGGAGCAACACCTGATCTGTTTGTTTCCTGATCGTTAAATGCATAGTGCTTAGGAGCTGCAATCAAGCCATATTCAAGGGCACCAATTGCAAATTCCATTGCTGTGTATCCAGAAAGAATAGGATCTTCTGAATAGTACTCACCGTTACGTCCATTGTATGCATGACGGTGTGTGTTAAGTCCTGGTCCCCAAAGAATTGGAATACCTGTAAAGAGTGATTCAATACCGATGAATTCACCAAGCTCTTTTGCAAGATCAGGATTGAAGGAAGCTGCTGTAAGTGGGCTTGAGCCAAATACTTCAGGGTGCCAGTTTCCGTTTGGATCATCACTTGAGATATTCCAAGGAGCTTCTGTATCCTTTGAAGCATTCAGATTAACTGCAATACCATTTCCAGCGTTTTCTGTCATATAAGTTTCAACTGTTCCAATTGAATCAGCACCTGGGATACTTGGACCACCAAAGGTTGCAAGATACTGTGCTTCTTCAAGTGTCATTTCTGATAAAAGTGTTTCCCACTTCTCATCATCATAATCAAGACCTGCCATCTCATAGAACATAAGGTCACCATCTTCGCCCCAGACAATGTCAGATGTATCATCATCTGTTGCAATTGTGTAGTAATAACCATTGAGGTAATCAATAAGTTCCTGATTTGTAAGTGTCATATCTGTGTAGCTCTTAGGATATGTTCCATCCCAGTCAGCACGGCTAAGATATGTAACCTCGCCTTCCTGAAAATAGTTCCAGTCAGCGTATTCAAGCTGGTTAGAAATCTTTGTTCCTGTCTTTGATACAGAAAATGCTGTTCTAGAAATAAGGTCTTCTGTAATTTCTGTTGAATATGCATAGTCTGCGTTAGAATCTCCAACAAGCTCTGCTGAATCAATTCCCTGTGCTGCCATAATGTTGTTAAGAGCATCATGAGCACCATTACCAAATGCAAAATAGTATGTTCCAGGATCTAAAATGTAGGTTCCGTATGTTCCGTCACCATTATCATATGAGCTGTCATAGGTTGCTATATATTCAAGATCAACCTCTACAGATACAGTCTCAGACTCACCTGGCTGAAGGAGAGATGTTTTTCCATAGTTAAGAAGCTGAATAGCACTCTTCTCAATGCCGCCAAATTCGTATGGAGCCTGCCCATAGATCTGTACGCTCTTCTTGCCAGCTACATCACCTGTATTTGTAACCTTTACATTGAAGGTTGCTGTAGCTGTTGTTACATCACCATCTGTTGTTACAGAAATGACTGGGTCACCATCATATTCCATGTCAAAAGTAGTATATGATAAGCCATAACCAAAGCCATAAGCAACTTCTGCATCATAATCCCAGCCTGACTTTGAAGCATACGTTCCGGCTGTTCCTGTTGCATTGCCCTGGCCGAGTACTGAATCATAATATCTTGTTTCATAGTATCTGTATCCTACATAGATACCTTCTGCTTCAATAATGTAGTTTGAACTATTTTCTCTTGTGATAACATCAGCAGCATTAGCATAAGTGTAGTCACCCATGTTCTGCATAGCTGGCGCTGACATATTATATGTTGGGAAAATATCTACAAGTCCACCGGAAGGGCTTACCTTGCCGCAGAGTACATCT